>CAZZMS010000001.1:0-5238 GCA_964655485.1 uncultured Pseudobdellovibrionaceae bacterium
GACAGTCCCCGGGCTTTTTCCTTTCGCCTCGGGGCACGCCCTTCATGGCTCAACTGCAAAGGGCTTTCGCCCTTAGCCATCCATGGTGCAGAGGCCTCCGGGCGAAAAAAAAGCCCGGAGAGGAATACAAAAAGACACGCTGTTTCTCTTAGTTTTTGAACGATTTTTATCAAAATCCCGGAGATTATTTTATTACCAGAAACTGTATGTGCAGCACTGGCCTGCCTTTCAAGGCGTCATTGAACTATTCAGAACCAACGAATTAGGTTCGAAGACAAAAAATCGAAGCAGGGGCATACACTCGCTGAAGCAGCATAGCCGCAAAATCTAAACCCCAAACATCCTCAAGCTTTGGTACACAAGAACACCCAACATATAAGCTAGGCCATTGTAGACCACAGCTTGCAGCAAAGTCTGCTTTAGGCCATGCCCTTCCTTCACTAGAACTCCCAGGGTGGATACACACTGGAGGGCGAACACAAAAAAGACCAACAAGGCCGCTGCTTGCCCCGCCGAAAACAAGCTTGAGATGGCCACAACATCATCCTCAGCCAAGGCCCGCATGGAGGCTAAGGTTCCTACAAACACCTCACGGGCAATAAACGAAGCCAAAATCGCTACTCCCACGTCTCCACCGGCACCCATGGGAGTAAAGACTGGATCAAGATAGCTTGCCAACTTTTTTAAATAACTGGCTTCCCCAGAGGGAAACTGGGCGAGAGCGAATAAAAATAAACTTAATCCTGAAATCACCGGCCCGGCTCTTTTAATAAAAGACCAGGCCTGTAAGCGCCCTTGTTGAAGGGCCTGCTTGATAGAGGGCAAACGATACCACGGCAAATCCAAAGCTAGCCAAGAGGACTCACTCTGCTGCTGATCTCTCGAAATTTTTCTCACCACAAGAGCTGCCACCAAAGACATTAGGAAGGATACCAGATACAGCGCCATTAAAATCAAAGCTTTATAGGCCGAGGAGGCCTCCGGTAACAAAGCTTGAATTAGAACGACGAACACGGGAACTCGCGCCGAGCAGGTGAGTAAAGGTAACATCCAGCGCACCAAGCGTTTTTCTTCAGCACTCGCAAGCGTGCGAGTGGCCAAAATTCCCCCAATAGCACAGCCATAACCGCTCAAAAGCGAGACAAAGGCTCGCCCACTTAAACCAAATCGACGTAACAGTTGATCTGCTAACACCGACGCACGAGCCAGGTAACCACTCCCTTCCAGAAGGGCCATAAAGAAAAACAGAAGAAAAATCTGCGGCACAAAGACCACTAAACTCGCCACTGCTGGTAACAAGGCTTTAGCCAAAAAATCCGCCCCCCAAAAACCCAGGGTTTCCACCTCCTCGGCAAGTCGCACGAAGCCTGAGTCCAAAAAATCGGAGATAGGTTCACTTAAGCTAAACACGGCAAGAAACAAGCTCAACAAGACCCCTGAAAACACCAACCATCCCGGTAAGCCTTGCAACAACCATCGATCCCATTTGGTCGTAAATGACTCGGCCACCTGAGACAAGGCTAATTCTGCTGGTTGCCAAATGTCTCGCCATTGCCGCAAAAACTCTTTCGACTCTTTTTGAGATGGAAACTCTTTTGCTGACCACACATTAACAAAAGTTCCCCGAGACAAAACCTCTAACCATTCCCGTTTCCATAGGACTTTGACCCCTAACAAGGCCTCAAGCTCTTGACGTGGTAGCGATAAACCACTGGAAACCCACAAATCTTCCATGGTGAAAACGACTACAAAAGGTTTTCCGAGCCCCCTCAATTCATCCACCAGCTGACCTTGGCGCCCGGCTTGGGTCACATCACAGACCAAAACCAAAGCATCACAGGCCAAGGCTTGGGCGCGTGCCACTTTTTCTTCCTCGGTGACACCTGATAAGGTGTAAACACCCGGCAAATCCCAAACCTGCAAAGCTTCTTCTGAATCTCCCAACAGAACGCCCGAGGTGGCTTCAACAGTGGAGCCTGGATAATTCACCACGCGGGCACTGGCCCCAGTCATTTGGTTAAAAAGAGTGCTTTTTCCCACGTTGGGAAAACCCACAAGTCCAATGGCCCTCATCACAATACTCCCCTCTTTCCTTGGTGGGTATCGACCTCTTCCACTTGAAAAGTGGCCCATTCCGAAGGGCGCAAGCTCACTAGGCTGGTCGAGCCTAAACGTAACAGCACATGAGCGCCCCTCATGGGATCCTGGGGAGCTTGACTTGTCAAAAGTTCCACCCTCTGTCCCGGTACAAGCCCCATCGTAGTGAGCCTCTGCCTTAAGGACTCACTGACCGAAGCCCGCCACGAACGAATAATAACATAACGAGAGCGATAAGATTGAGGCCATGCGAAAGAGAGCCAACGACGCCACGACATAGGGTGATCCGCATCAAAGTCGATGCATTAGTATGAGCGAAGTCTCTTCCTTTGACCACTTGGGTCCATCTGTTGAAAACCTAATGAAAAACTAAAAGTTCACAATTTCACGTGTTTACAGATTATACACATCTTACCTTTCTTACCTGTCTTGCCGCAGAGTTTTGCTAAGGAGGCGAAGTGGCTTACATCCGTACTTATGGAGCTCCTATTTAGAGGCCTTACGTCCTTCGCCCCTTCCAAACGGGACGCCTTGGCCGTGCCCGCTCAGTCCTCATCAAGGCCCTCCTCTGAACTTAACTGGGCCCCATGGTTCCGGCGGTGGCTTGGTAAATTTTTTCTTCTCTTGAGTTTTTGGTTTAGCGTGAGCTTTTGGTTGACCCAGTCTTTTTTGCAAAAAGAGTTGCAAAACCAGATGGAAATTTGGTCAGAGGAACTAGGTTTGGAGCACTTGTCCTCTAGTCAAAAAGTGTGGAGTCAGAAAATTCTCCATCGCATCCAACAGGATCAAAGATTCATTCTGACGAAAGGCTTAGGTTACCGCAATCCCAAGGGGCAAGAAATCTGGGGCCACCGAGTCAAGTTACCCGTGCAGCTTTATAATATCCCCGCAGGCGAGCTGGAGTTTGTCCTTCCATACCGGCGGGTCCTAGGCGAAACCCTACACTCCCCCGTTTGGTGGTGGGGTGGACTGATTTTGGGAGGGCTATACACTTTGCTAGATATTCTGCGCTGGTTATTGGGACAGGTGAAAACTCAAAACCGTATCATGCAAGAACATCTCGAGTTTCGAAAAAAACTGACATCTCAAATTTTGCATGATTTAAAAAGCCCACTCACCCTGCTTCGCACCTTAGCGGAGACTGATACCGAACTACCACCGGATGAATACAAGCTTTATTTGCAAAAGCTCGATCAGCGATTACAAAATATTCTGTCTGAGCTGCAGTGGAAACCCTTTCAAACGGAAACTGCCTTGCCCAAGATTCCGCTCTCTCAAGTCACTGAAACACTGGATCATTTGATTTTTCAGATTTCAAAAGAGACAGGTCAAACGATTGTTCTTACAAACCACCTCAAAGGGCACAGCACAAACACTTTGTTCATTTGCGGACATCCCAATTTAGTTTTGCGCATTTTACAAAATCTATTAGTCAATGCTGCCGAAGCCAATCAAGAAAGACAGCACAACCAGATTCGTGTTGAGCTTCAAAAAGAAGACTCCTATCTTGTCGTGCACTTACGCGATCAAGGGCCGGGCTTCCAATGCTCCTTTGAAAACCTCCCTTACGTGAGCTCTTCGAAAGGTAGCACTTCGCGCGGCTCTGGACTAAAAATCATTCACGAAGCTTTAAGCGTCCTAGAAGGTCGTGTGGACTTTTACAAGGAGCCCCAAGGGGGAACCCTTTGTAAGATGAAAATCCCTATGGGGAATGAGAGTTCACCTCTTTAATCCCAAACTGTTCTTGTAGCATTTTACGGAAAGCTTGCTTATCAAATGGACCTTTTTTCTTTGTTACCTTCTCCGTTTTAGAGATCGAAACATTCGTATCCATAGGATGAGCCGCTGATTTTACAAGCCCCTCCTTCCGGGCCTTGTCAGTTTGAGTCTGCGAGGCCCCCAAGTCTGACGGATCACTGTCAAGTTTGACCTGAGTTGCAAAATAGTGAGTATGCCAGTCGGTTTGCTTTTGGATATGCAAAACAAAGCTTTCATTGTTTTTACATCTTAAAGCAATATTCTGAGGCTCGCTCTCCAACGAAACATGAAAATACCATCGGCTGAGTTTCGGCTGGGCTGAGTCAAGGTAGTAATGCATAGCTTGCGGCCAGACGCGTTCAACCTCTTCAATATCACAGGGAATTTCCCACTCCAAAAATTTTTGAGCCGCCACAGGTAACACATTAGACTGAGTTAAAAACTCATAATCTACCTCCGAAGCTGGTAACACTTGTTCTACTGCCCAGCCCCAAGCGTTTAAAGAGTCAGGGAGCTTGGGGACAACATAAGCCCACAGCCACCATGTAAAATTTTTTCTCTCCTCTCGGCTCTCCCACTCGGTGGAAAGTTTTAATAAAAATCTAGGACGCGATAGATCTTCCCACAGTCCAACGACTTGTGTGGTTTGTTTTATGTCCTGCCTCTGGACTTTTTCCCACGTTTTCTCACTTTCGTTAGCAACCTTCCTGCGCCAAGAATCAGACATAAGTTCCATGGCTTTCATCTGTTGAAAGAGGAAATTTTCTGGCGTGTAGTTAAAGTAGCGTTCGGTAAATAGTTTTAAAAAAGCGACTGGACTTTGTTGATGGAGTAATACTTTTTGGTAGGCCTCACGATAATGATAGCACTGATAGCTTGTAATCGCCCATCCACTGACCAAGACACCAATAAGTAAAAGACTCCAGCTACGGGGATGTTTCTGCCACTGGCTCAAATTCCATCACCTTGTCGACAAATAAAAATTGATTGCCTTTATTTTTAATCCAAAAACCACTCTGGTACAGAGACCAGCGCACTTTTTTTCCACTACTAGGGCCACCAGGAATATTCACTTGTCCCACACCCTGATCTAATCGGGCTCCCTTTTTAACTTCCTCGATCACTTGAGAATTACGACTACCCAGTTCAGCCTGAGAGGAAAGCTCGTGAACGGAAACCACCGAGCCCCCTAGCCCTGCTCCTGCTAATAAACCTAAAGGGCTGAGCGCTTATCAACGCCGCACCAGCTAGGACCCCCGCCCCCATGCCACGAAGTACCCCACAATGGGCTTTTTTCTGGACGCAAACCCTGACAGGACAGAGGCACGAGGCGTTGCCAAGATAAACAGTGAGGGGGTTTTGAAAATAAGAAGGATCTTGTGA
>CAZZMS010000002.1:0-6206 GCA_964655485.1 uncultured Pseudobdellovibrionaceae bacterium
CCAGCCTTTAATAGTAAGGGCAACCGAATACCTGTATGGTAACCAAGTCCTTCCAACATATAAACCAACTCTTCGGTGGCTACATTACCTGTTGAAGCCGGAGCATAAGGACATCCGCCTAAGCCGGCAAAGCTCGCGTCAAAAACACGTAACCCAAGGTCTAAGGCCCGCAACACATTCGCTACCGCTTGCCCACGTGTATCGTGAAAATGCCCCGCAAAAAATCGCGCGGGATAGTGACGCAGCAGCACCTTTATAACCTTGTCTACATCACCGGGAGTAGCAATCCCAATGGTGTCACCTAGGGAAATTTCATAGCAACCACTTTCCACCAGGTCATCAACCGCTTTCTGAACATCTCGCAAAGGCACAGGACCATCAAAAGGACAGCCCCAAACCACGCTGAGATAACCACGCACTTTCAGTCCATGCCTTTTGGCTTCAGCCCCTACTCGCCGCAAACGCTGGGTAACATCTTTTCGGGACGCATTTAGATTGGCAAAAGAGAAGCCCTCGCTGGCCGATGCAAAAATAGCAATCTCAGGAATCCCCGACTGCAAGGCGAGCTCTAAGCCTTTTTCATTGGGCACTAGGGCACTAAAAGAGGCCGCAAGCTTTTGACGTTTTGCCCACCCCATCACCTTTTTAATCACTTGATCTGAACCGGCCATTTGCGGCACCCAATCCGGTCGCACAAAACTTCCTAGCTCGATGCGCTTAATTCCAGATTTGAGTAACAGCTTAGCCAAATGCGAGCGATCTTCCACGGTGAGAGCAATTTTTTCTGCCTGTAAACCATCGCGCAGACCGACCTCAACAATTTGCACTCGCTTAGACATAGTGATGATACCCCTTTACCACTCCACCAAGGTTTGGCCGAGACTCACTTGATCTCCTGCTTGCACATGAATCCGCTTAACTATGCCTGTGACCGGCATACGCAAAGAGTACTCCATCTTCATGGCCTCCATCATGACCACTAATTGACCCGCTTGCAGCTCCTCTCCTTCTTGAGCCAAAACTTTAGTAATACGACCGGGCATAGGAGCGGTCAGTGAGTGGGCTTGGGCCGCGGCAGCGCTTTGACTTTTAACCTGAGGGCGATTTTTTTTATCTTCAAGAACCACCACCTGCCCTTCCACGCAAGCCCAAAATTGGTCTTGTATCCACAACCCTGTGTCTGTTTTTGGCTTTAACAATTTTGATCTCATAACCTTAACCTTGTGGTTTTGTGTTGGGCCTCTTTCCCTCTCATTTTTATTTCAAGACACCCTCATTTTCGCCTACCGATCATAATCTTGTACTAAGCTTTTTCGTGTAATGGACCAAGTCGCATAAACAAGGACTCCTCAAAATCTCGCACTCCCTCCGCAGATCTTCTAGACCCACTCGAGCGCTTCAGTTGCTCCAAGATCTGCTGTTGCTCTGGAGTTAATGAGGGGGCTACTAAAGGCTCACTCATATGTTGCTCAATAAATCGCGTGGTATGCCTATGCGCTTGATATTCGGGGTGTTCAAGAATCTTTAACAGATACGGGATATTCGTATGCACACCTAGCACCACGCAGTTTCTTAATGTCCAATGCATTTTTTCAATGGCTCGTTGGCGAGTTTCATCCCATACAATCACCTTGGCTATCATGGGATCATAAAAAGCCGTGACGGTATCACCACTTTCAAGACCACTTTCAAAACGGCGATGCGGTCCATGGGGCCATTTTATCAATCCCACTATTCCTGTGCTGGGAATACCACCAGCATAGGGATTTTCGGCGTAGATGCGACATTCGATGGCATGCCCACGCGGAGCGGAAACCTGTTCTTGTCGCAAAATATATTCGCCACCGGCGGTGAGAATCTGAGCTTTGACCAAATCTATACCGACGACCTCCTCGGTTACCGGATGCTCTACTTGTAAACGTGTATTGACTTCAAGCAAATAAAAAGCCCCATCCTGCACCAAAAACTCCACAGTCGCAGCCCCCCGATATCGCGTTTGCCCCACAAGACGCTTGGCTGCTTCGTGAATACGCTGAGCTAATTCAGGCGACAAGAAAGCCGAAGGAGCTTCTTCGATTATTTTTTGATGCCGTCTTTGTACCGAACATTCACGTTCGAATAAGTGCACCACGTGGCCCTGGCTATCAACAAAGATTTGCACCTCTACGTGCTTCGCACGATCCAAGTATTTTTCTAAAAACACTCGGGGGTTACCAAAAGCTGCTTGGGCTTCTCTTTGCGCCGACTCAATGAGCTCTACGGCCTGCTCCACCTGAGTGATAAGCTTCATTCCCCGCCCACCTCCACCGGCTGCCGCCTTCACTAAAACGGGTAACCCCATGTCCCGAGCTATAGCGGCTAGCTTTTCGGGGCTTTGCTCATCCCCTTGGTAACCGGGAATTAGGGGAACGCCCACTTTTTCAGCCAATTTTTTACACTCTACTTTGTCTCCTAGCTGCCGCATACTTTCAGAATCGGGGCCAATAAAAATAATTCCTGCCTGATTCAGTCGGCGCACAAACTCATGATTCTCTGAAAGGAAACCAAAACCTGGATGCAGGGCTTGAGCTCCGCTTTTTTGGCAGGCCGCTATAACTTTATCGATATGCAAATAGGTCTCAGCGGAAGTGTTACCCTCGAGGGAGACACACTCGTCCGCTAAGCGATAAGCTAAGGTCCCCCGGTCAGCCTCTGAATGAAGCAATACCGTGTTTAGACCTAATTCTTGACAGGCATGAATAATCCGTACGGCGACTTCACCACGGTTGTTGATGGCTACTTTTTGAAATCTCATCCCAAACCTCACCGGCTACACTCTATCGACCCACACCGCCTATGATCCAAGGATCAAGGCTCCCCTGAAGAAACTATCCATTGCGGTTTTCGCTTCTCAAAAAAGCTCCCAATACCCTCCTGACCCTCAGGGGAAACTCTTAGTCGAGCAATTAAATGAGTAACATACTGACGACGCTCCGGCTCTGACCAAGTATCCCGAAGGGAGCGAATCATTTTTTTTGTTTCTCTCACGGCTTGGGGACCCAGCTGGAGGTAATGCTTAACACGTTCGCGCGACTGTCTCTCACTCTCCCCTTTGGCACAGAGTTTATGGGCAAGCCCCAACTGCACGAGCTCTTGGGCACTTATCAGATCCGCTGATAACATCTTTTGCCCGATAGGATAGCTTGGTAACTTTCGAAAAATAAAATCACTGATGACCGCTGGAGCCAGACCTAATTTCACCTCGGAGAACATGGCAGTAACATCCTCTTCGATGAGAACCTCATCCCCTACGGCCATCAAACCGAGGGCCCCACCGAAAGCTCCCCCTTGAACTCGCACTAGTAATATCTGAGGTAGCGACCACAAAGCCTCAAAGGCTTGGTGCAAAGTGGAAGCGTCCGCACGATTTTCTTGTTCCGTTTTGTGTAAAGAGCCCTTCATTTCCCCTAAGTGAGCCCCGGCGCAAAATATGGCCCCCGCCCCTTCAAGTAACACCACTCGCAAGGAGGAGTCTTGAGCTAAGTTTCGTGCGTGAGCGGCGAGATCACGCAGCATTTGTAGAGACAAGGCATTCTTGGACTCTGGAGAATTTAAGACGATCCGGGACCAATGTCCTTCATGAAAAACTTGAATACTCATATCTGCCTCAAGGCTTAATTCCTACATCCTGTAAACACCCTTACGCGGCTCATCCCAAGCGCGATAAAGAGATATCTCAATCCCCAAAGCCACATACTGTCGGGTTTTCAAAGGATCAATAATCCCATCATCCCACAAGCGCGCCGTAGAATAGTAAGCCGAGCTTTCCTGCGCATACTTTTCTAGAATAGGGGCTTTGAATACCTTCTCTTCTTCTTCACTAAGCTTCTGACCTTTGGCCTCGGCTTGATCTTTTTTAATTGTCCAAAGCACATTAGCGGCCTGCTCCCCGCCCATCACAGAAATACGCGCGTTGGGCCACATCCACAGAAAGCGAGGATCATAAGCCCGCCCACACATGGCGTAGTTGCCCGCACCGTAACTGCCACCAATGACAACGGTAAACTTGGGCACACGAGTGAGCGATACCGCCGTGACCATTTTGGCACCGTGTTTTGCGATGCCTTCATTTTCATACTTTTTGCCCACCATAAATCCAGTGATGTTTTGCAAAAACAAGAGGGGTATTTTTCGCTGATCACACAGATCAATAAAATGCGCCCCCTTTACTGCGCTCTCACTAAATAGCACCCCATTATTGGCCACAATACCAATCGGGTAACCTTCGATATGCGCAAAACCAGTCACCAAAGTGTTACCATAGTCCGCTTTAAACTCATGAAAAATCGAGCCATCCACTAAGCGAGCAATAATCTGTCTGACATCAAAAGGCTGCTTGGGATCTTTAGGCAGGAATTGAAAGATCTCGTGAGTAGGATAAGCGGGAGGCTGAGCGACTTGGCGGACCAAGGTCTCCTGCTTGCGCACGTTTAAGTGTCTTACCATTTCGCGCGCCATAAGAAGAGCCTCTTCGTCGTTACGTGCGTAATGATCACAGACACCGCTTAGTTGCGTATGAACTCTCGCACCACCTAGTTCCTCAGCCGTTACAGCCTCTCCGGTAGCCGCTTTTACCAAAGGTGGACCGCCCAGAAAGACCGTCCCATGCCCTTCCACGATAATGGTTTCGTCACTCATGGCTGGCACATAGGCTCCTCCCGCCGTGCAAGAGCCCATCACCACACTCAGTTGCGGAATCCCCGCAGCAGATAAGCGCGCTTGATTAAAAAAAATGCGCCCAAAATGCTCGCGATCGGGAAACACCTCACTTTGCAGCGGCAAAAAAGCTCCACCAGAATCTACAAGGTACACGCAGGGTAAGCCATTTTGCAAAGCGACTTCTTGCGCCCTCAGGTGCTTTTTGACGGTCATCGGAAAGTAAGTCCCACCTTTCACCGTGGCATCATTTGCAACAATCATACACGGAGTACCATGAATGAGACCCACACCTGCGACAACACCAGCAGCAGGAGCCTCTTGATCATACATATCCCAAGCTGCTAGGGGGGCGAGCTCCAGAAATGCGCTTCCTTCATCCAAAAGAAACTGCACGCGTTCACGGGCTGTGAGTTTGCCCCGAGATTTATGTTTTTTAATAGCTTCGATGCCCCCGCCTTGACTCACCATTTGACAGCGCTGCAGGTATTCCTCGCGCAAAGCCAAATGATAACTTTCGTTTTCTCGAGCTTGCTCTGCTGCTAGTTTGGATAAAGAGTTTTCAATCCGGTACATAGACTTCCTTTAATGAAGAATCAAAATCTGTTTGTGAGCCTGTGTTGGCGCGGGTAAAAAGATTATGTTACCCTTGATCTTTCCAACTCAAGGTCCACTGGCCCTGACCCACCAACTGTTCGCCCCGGGTGTAGAAAAAAGCATTAAACTCAAGCTCCTGAGAGTCGCCCTCTCCCTCGGGCCAAACCATCTTAAGCCGTAGCTCATCGGTGAAAGCCAATTCACTAAACCACTCAAGCTGAGCTTTTTTAATTAAATATTTTTTGTTACCTTCGCGGTGACGAATAAACAGATCTAAAACATCAAAAGCTAAGTGGCTAACCACTCCTGGGTCCAGCTCCTCCGCACGCCAGGGGCGGGTGGTTAAGAGGTTATGAAAAATTTTTGCCTCCACTTGCCCAGCAGATAATTTCAAAACACGTAGGCGAGGGGTATCCACAAGAGGCTTGGCATGGCTCCATATTTGTCTAATGGGCGTCTCCACAGCCTGAAAAAGGGTATCTTTGAACATGCGCTCTCCTTTATAAGGACCGCGGCTTTTTTCTTTACAGCCGCGAAAAAAATCCTGACTATATACTAGTTAAACCTGTTGAACTTTCAATGCTTTTCGAAGTGAGTAACCTATGAAATGGACAAGCCTATTGATCGTGTTTGGTTTTTTATGGTGGAGTTGGGCCAAAATTAGCGAACCAAGTGCTGTGCCCTTTGCTACTCACGCCGCTCTGCAAAGAGAGCTCCGGCTATGGCTGGAGCAAAAAGGCAAAGAACAAAATCCCACTCGCCAAAGCTTGGTTATCAAAAATATCTGGACAAAAAACTCCGGCTCAAATCCTCAAGGATCACACCAAGTGGAAGCGACTTTGGAATACTCTATTACTGTTACCGGAGACGCGGTTCCGGTCGAACAAGCGAGTGAGCTGAAATATCGCACGGAA
>CAZZMS010000003.1:0-11443 GCA_964655485.1 uncultured Pseudobdellovibrionaceae bacterium
TCCTTGAGACTCTCTTCTCTAAAATCCTTGGGTTTGATGTCTTGACTTAATGTGTCCATCTGACTTCCTTTCTTGTTGCGACGTCTCATAACTTGAGACTACGCTGGTTAAGTCAGTTACACAAATTGGAAAACAGTCCCACAAAAACTGCCGCCGCAATTTTGAAAATGCGTGAGGATTATCGAGTTCGTATTTCCGAGCATTTGGGACGCGCAGCTAATAATGGCTTACGCGTGATGGACCATCTTTTTAAGCATCCTATCATCACTGCATCTCATGTGCGTGAGTGGCTTGGTATCACTGCGGCAGGAGCCAATCAGATCGTCGCTCGACTAGAAGGTGTTGGGCTTTTGCGAGAAATCACGGGTTACGCTAGAAATCGGCGTTTTCGCTTTGACCCTTACTTGCGATTGTTTGAGGAGGGAGGGGAATGAGCAACCTGATTGTGAAATAATGGATAGAGTTAATCTCTCTATAAGATATTTGAGGCTGCTAAAGGCCTTTAAAAAATACTTTTACATCCATTAGCCACATTAGCCATTAGCCAGCTCTTGAATCTGACCCAAACCAAAGGTTCGCTCACTACCCCTTCCCTATGAGACAAAGCATTTGCTATGGTAACTATAAGCCGATTGCCCATATTGTTACCCACGAAACCGAACCCTAGCCCAAAAACAGGGTAGGTATAAGCGTAGGTATAGAAAAATGTTACCAAAGAAATAAAGCCGCAAAATCGGGCATTATAAGGGATGAATCGAGTCCTGGGGAGCTCATTCTCATACACGGGGGTATAGGGGATAAATTGGCTCTTTTAAGTTCTCATCATGAACGGTGGTAGTGCTGCTTTAGACTTCAAAGCCTTTGGTGGAGAGCAAATCGCCTCGGTAACTCCGAATCCTGCTCAAGTGGGCAGCACCTTACGAGAGTGGACTTCTGCATCCCAAGATGCGCCTCAGGTTCACGAGTGGCCCTACGAGGGATGGATCCAACTGAATTGACGCTTGAAAAATCAAGCTCATTAAACTCCTTTTGACTATCCATGGTAGAGTGGTTTCCGGGTGAAGGCAGAAAACTCTGGAGAAATCTACCGAAGACTTATCGGTTGTGCATGCTAAAAACCTTGTTAGAATCAAATTTTGCAATATAATGCAAAGCATTAAAAAATCTGTCAAAATCTTAAATTTTATTGGACAGAAAAAAAACTCCATGACTAGGCTAAAGCCAAGTTGGCTTTAACCCAGCTTGTGATTAAGCCACGTCTTATGATGAGCTGGAGCTAAGACGGTCTTCAAGGAAAGGAGATCAGAAACCATGGACTTGGAAGCTTTGTTTCGCTCGAGTTGGTATCACCCCTCCCTTAGCCAGGGCTTATTTGATGGTCCAATCCGCTTATATTTCCACCCTAAGGACGAGGGTCTGGCTTTACGCCTGTATTTTCGATTGGTTTCCGAGCTAAACACTTGGCGCAGCAGTCATCCCCATTGGCGATGGCCGGAGGGACAATATTTTCTGGTGTTTCTTATTCCGCAAGGTTTGGGTAGTGAAACCCCACAGCGATTGGAGTTTTCTTGGGGTCGACTGACTCTGCTGCCCCTTCAGGAGGGGGCTGAGACGGAGCGTAGCCAATTTCTTACCCGTGAGTTTTATGACGAGTTGTGGCGACATTCCTCTCCGGCCGCGGTGTTACCAGTCGCTGAAATGAGTGCCATCTAATGGAGCGGGCAAAAAAAACCTTCAGTTTGTTACTTCCTCGCCGAGGTCAAGCCATTCTGGAGTATGTCCTTTTGTTGGTCATTATTGTGACCTTGTCCGCATTCATTCTTGCCAAGATGGTATCGCGTGACGAGGAGGAGCCAGGCTTTCTCATTCGTCATTGGCATGAAGTGGCCACCCAGATCGGTCAAGATCAAGCCCACAAACGCTAGGGACCTTGACCCCTAGGGGCTTTTCTTGAATGCTAGGGCCTCTATGGAAAGCATGACAGGATTTGCTACGGTTCAGCTCAAACGAGGCTCTTGGATTATTGAAGTGCAACTGAAATCTTTGAACTCTCGGTATCTTGAGACGCGTTGCCAGCTTCCTCGTCAGTGGGAGTCTTGGGAGTTAAGCTGCAAACAATTTCTCAGTCAGTATTTCGAACGAGGAACGATTGAGCTTAAGGTCAATTTAAGCCCTCTCAAACTTAGGCCCCAAAAGCCAAAGATTCAAAAAGAGGTTTTGGTCGATTATTTTCGCTCTTGGAAGCAATGGACCAAGAGTTTGAACCTGAAGTTGTCTGCTCCTCCTCATTTGGAGCTTTTTTACTTATTACCCGGTGTGGTGCGAGAGGATTCTAAGGAGGATTTTCCAGACCTCACCTCCAGCCAATTTTTTGGGGTGATTGAAAAAGCTTGTCGGGCCTTGCAGGATTCCCGGCGTAAAGAGGGTAAGAAGCTGGCTCAGTCATGGCAGGGCTCCTGGCAAAGGCTTAAGAAAATTCGTCAAGACTTCAGTGGATCCTATCGAAAAATCTATGATTTGTCGCATCCACCTAAGGCTTGGAGAGAGCGGATTATCAAGCATCTCGAGCAAAAAAATCTTCCGGTGGATGAGTCTCGACTCATGCAAGAGTGGGCGTACTGGTGCGAACGGGCCTCTGTGCATGAGGAGTTAGAGCGCTTGTCCAGTCATGAGCATGAGGTAGATCGTTTGTTGACCGAAGCTAAGGGTTTCGTAGCTGTGGGCAAAAAGCTTGATTTTTTTCTAGCAGAGTTTCATCGCGAGTGGAACACGATCGGGTCCAAAGTCCAGCAAGCGCACTTGAATCACCTGGTGATTGAGGCCAAACTAGAAATCGATAAATTAAAAGAACAGGTACAAAACATTCAATGACATCGATTAAAACTATCCTTGTTTCAGCTCCCTCGGGAGCGGGAAAATCAAGCTTTGTGGAGCGGCTGTGTCGTGAGGAGCCTAGACTCGTCGATATTGTGACCTACACAACACGTCAGCCGAGGCCGGGTGAAAAAAACGGAGATCCCTATTATTTCGTCTCTGAGGCCGAGTTCCTCCGCTTACGAGAGCAAGGTTTCTTTTTAGAGTGGGCTAAGGTTCACGAGTTTTTTTACGGAACTCCTTGGGATCAGCTGCAAGCCGCTTGGCGTTCGGGTCGTGTGGTGATTATTGATATTGATGTGCAGGGGGCTGATAGTTTTCGACAAAAAATTCCCGAGGGCTTAAAGACGATTTTTATTCTTCCTCCAAGCCTCGAGGAGCTGGAAAGACGGCTTTTGCGGCGTAGCACCCATTCCCCCGAGGACCTGCGACGCCGCTTGGAGAATGCTCGTAAAGAGATGGAACAGGCCTCTCGTTTCGATCACCAGATTGTAAACGATGAGTTTGAGCCTTCGTATCAAAAATTCAAAATCCTCGTGCAATCTTGGTTGGATTCTTGAGGCTGCCTTCTTGATAAAGTATTTGAGATTCTTTTTGAATTAGATTAAGACTGAGGAGTCTGGGAGGTTTCGTTTATGGCACGAGTAACTGTTGAAGATTGTATTGACAAAGTCCCCAATCGATTCGCCTTAGTTTTGGCGGTGGCTAAGCGAGCTAAACAATTAATCAAAGGGGCGGAATCAACAGTTGCAGCCCGTGACAACAAGTACGTGGTTCAGGCTTTGCGAGAAGTCGCAGCCAGTAACGTCGTTTTGGATATGCAGACTTCCCAGCGCGGCTCTCCGGAAGAGCAAATTGTTAAAGATTTGAATCGTTAATCGGGTTGACCTATCCCTTTTAATTGAGTTTTGGTATCGACACAGAGGATACCGAGATTTTCCTTTGTTGACTTTATCCGAAATAGTTGAGCCCTATAAGCTCGAGGAAGCTTTGATACTGATTCGCTTTGGTAGGTGACAAAATAACCGCCGAGTGGCGTGCTCCCGGTGGAAACAAACGCCTCGGGGGCACACGAATGTCTCGCTCTTTGGGCCCAGTGATCTGGACCTTTTATAGACCTTCAGTCAGTTAAGAAAAAATTAAAAGACCGATAAAATAGGGGGTGAAGTCTTTGTGGGAGGATTCATGCGCTCGTCACGGAATGATAAGCTTGAGTTAAAAGTATTGACCGGAATTTTGACTTTGAGCGTGGGCCTCATTTTTGAATCATGCTCGATGAAAAAGGACGTAGCACCGAGTCCACCGCCGCCAAAACCTTATCTCTACGTAGCCTCTGGTAACTGCTACGCTGGGGGTGTGACGACGATTGCAGGATCGGGTTTGGTAGCTCGTTTTGATAAATCCACGGGGGCTTTTGATAAGATCATGGTGGATTACAACCAGTTTAGTAACGGGGATATGCCCGTGGGGCTGGTGGATGGTGGAGATTATTTGTACATCGTGGTTGAAAACACCTCCGGCCGCCGTATTGATCGCTTGGATAAACAAAGCGGGCAAATTCAAACTTGGATTACCCATGCGACGGCTCTCAATGCGCAGATTCGTTCCGCCGCTCTTGCGTTAGATGGTAGCTTACTAGTTTCCAAAAGTTCTGCTATTGAGAAGTTTTCTCCCAACAAATCGAGGGTGACCGTCGGAACAAACCCTTACATCAACGCTCCCGGTAGTAGTTGTGCGACTTCCACAACACTGATTTCGGCGGTACGAGTGTTACCGAATGGCAGTATTATTTATACTCACGCGGGGGCGAGTCCCAATAATAAAATCGGAGTCATTTCTGAAACCGGATATGTCACGACGGCAAACTGTCTTTCAAGCCACAACCACACGGTGGCTACGGGTATGCCTACAGCTCTCGCTTACCATCCTTCGGGAAAATTTTTGGTGAGTTACGCCAGCACAACTCTGACTTCCAATGCCATCTATTCTTACGACATTAATTTAACGACTCACGCTATTTCTGGAGCCACAGTGGCTTACAGTAACACCGCTTTTGTTAACGGGAGTTCGGCTATGACCGTGGATCCCTTGACAGGCAAGGTCTATGTGGCCAACGCTGGAGCAAGCATGTACAATGTCTATAAAATGAGTTTCGATACGACTGCGGGAACCTTGAGTTTGGATTCCACTCAGCCTTTTTTACCGGCTAGTGTGTTTACCCGTTGTGTGAGTGATCTTCTGATTGCAGACTAGAGCTTGTATGATCCCGTTCGAGATCTAACATTTTATTTTGTACGGTCTCTCTTTCCCCTGCCAGCCATAGGCGGTCTCCTTCATGAAGAATCATGTTACTGTCTGGATTTAAGATTCTTTGTCCTTCACGCTCGATGCCAATAATGAGACTGCCCCCCTCGTTACGCAGCTGGCTGTCACGGATTCGTGTGCCCACAAGTGATGAGTGATGAGGGATGTCGTAGCTTTCCAAGCAAAACTGACTGAGCTCCAAAGGCTGTCTTTCTGTCTTATCCTCGGTATCGGCTTGCACCAAGGGTAACAATTTACAAATGTCATCTTCGGCGCCAATCAGAAAAAGTCGATCACCAGGATAAATAACATCTTTGCGTGAAGGTCCTAAAATGCGTTTACCCCCGCGATCAATGGCTGCTATGAGTACGTTATATTTCTCGCGAAACCCCAGTTCCTCAAGTGTTTTGCCGATGACAGGACTCCATGGGGACACGGTAGCCTCCGTGAGTTCAGCGTCCCAGTCCTGACCTTTAAGGCGAGAGCGAATATTGTGAGCCAAAGTTCCAGATGGAGTGGATGGCCCAGAGGTGATAGGGTTAGAGTCTACCATTGTCTCTGCGTCCTGCCCCGTTGCACCTTCCAGATCGCCAAAACTCATCCATTCTTGGAAAAAGGCCCGTTCCATCCGTAGATAAATACGGCCTAGTTCCTTGCGCATGAGTAACATGACTATCGAGCTTGCTAGGAGTAATACGAGGCTATCCTTGGTGCCTAACAGATAGCCTCCGGTAGCGATGAATAGAAGAACACTTAAAAAAATCCGAAGGAAGAAGACCAGATTCTGGTAGATAGGGAAAAGATCTTTAAACTCTTTGGCAGCCGATTTACTAATTTTGGGTCGATAAAATATGAGGGCCCAAAAAAAAGGCAAACTCAACATCAACCCCAATATGACGATGCTTCTTTTTTGCCAAGGTGATTGCCCCCACACGGCTAAAGCTTTTTTGTTGAGGAAGGTAAGTACAAGCACTGCGATCGTATGAAAAGCAAAATGTTTTAGATAAAAACGTGAAAAAAACGTCCATGGTCCTTGGTGGACCGCGGCCGTGGGGGCTCGGTAACGATCAAAAATATCGAAAAGACTTGCAGGGACCCACTTCATAAGGGTTTGAGTCAAGGGGGTAAGACGTTTGAATACAAAAGTGTAAATCAGTACATTGAAAAAAATGCTCAGTATCAAAACTTGAAAAACCTCTTCAGAAATCAAATTGAGTTGCAAGGAAAGTTGAGCAATAAGTAAAGAGAACTCGCCCATGGCCATCATCGCGAGTCCACTTTTGACGGAAGTGCCTAATCGCTCTTTGTTCAGCAATGAGGCTCCTGTGACTGTAAGAAATTTGGCCAGCATAACGAGTGCTGCAAGGCCAAACGCTGGTAACAAAGCCTGCATAGAGGGCCATTCAAAAAGCATACCTGTAGAAACAAAAAAAATGGCTAAAAAAAGGCTTTTAATGGGTTCAATCCACTTGACCAGCTCGCCATGGCGGGGCAGGGAGGCCAGGAGGCTTCCTGCTAAAAAAGCTCCGAGTCCATGACTTAATCCCATGCTATGGCTTAAGCTTGAGTAAAACAGGCCAAAGCCTAAAACGAAAATTACTAAGCCTTCAGTTTTAAGGCCTTTAAGCACCTTTTCTAGCCTAGGTAACAGAACGAATCCCACGAGTAAGCTTATGAAAATAAAACTCAAAATGAGCAGGATTTTTTCTGCTAGCGTCCAACCACTTAGCCCCCGCGAGGCTGCCACTGTAGGAAGAAGAAGCAAGATAAAAATGACCGCAATGTCCTCAAAGATCAGAGTACTAATCACGTTGGTCACAAACTTTCTTCCGCGGTGTTCGCTGGATTCACTCAGGCTTTTGGCAATGATCGCTGTTGAGGAAATGGTAAAAGTCATGGCCTTGGCTAGGGTACTTGAGGCTGAGATGGGTAACACTTGAAAAACACTCAGTAAAATTAAGGCTGTTCCCGTGGTCTCCATGAGACCTAGTTTGAGCGGGCGGGTGCCTAAGGCGAGAAAGTTTTTTAGACTAAACTCCATACCAATACTAAACAGAAGGAAGATAATGCCGATTTCACTCCAGGTTTGGAGGTGTTCGGGTTGAGAAATCGGTAAGTAGCGATTAAGAACTTGCCCGACGACGGCACCCGCTAGAAGGTAACTAATGAAAATAGGAGTTTGAAAGCGGCGCGAGAGAAAAACATTCACCACTCCGGCAATAAACAAAATAATGGCAAGGTCTAGTACGAAAGACATGACTGGTAGAAGTATAGAGGAACGCTGCGCATTTCCTTACTCATGTCACCATGCGCTATGACAATCCCCATGGAGCTTTTCATAATCAGTAATAATGGATGAGAAAAAAACCTACACATGCGTGATTGCTGGTTTGCCCTTGAAGCTCAAATCGAGCTTACCTGAGGCCCAAGTGGCAGCCATGGTTCAGCTGGTGGATCAGTCGGTAGCAGAGGTCATGCGCTCAAGTCGCTCAATTCCTCTGCAAAATGCGGTGATTTTGGCCGCCCTCAATATTGCTGAATTGTTTTTTCACGAAAAATCACAAAATGAGCAATGGCGACAAGAGCGTATGAGCTTGTTGTCGAGACTTCGTGAAGAAATTCGTCAGATGCAAATCGAGACCCGCCAGCTCTTGCAGCATGTGGAAGCCCAGGATAAGGACCCCGAGCATGCTTCAGGAGATGCGGATGTCTCAAGCTCAGTTACCACTGACTAAACAGAGTTTGCGGACTTCCATGCTTGAGGTTCTGAAGCAAGGGAGTCCGTCTTCCGAGGGACTTGTGGCCCGCCTGAAGTCTTTTTTATTCTCTTGGAAGGCTCACGCAAGTCTAACTACCCATTGGGGGATTTTCTATCCCTTGGCTACGGAGCCGCAAATTTTGGACTTGTTGCTAGACCAGGATTTTGCGCATTATGCGTGGTGTTGGCCCATCTGTTTTAAAGATGGCAGGCTGAAGTTTTATCACTGGTCCAAAGAGCATTTGCAGGGGCTTTTGCACGAGTCAGAAAAATTCCGTAGTTTCCTGCGTGGTAGCTATGAAAAAGTCGGTGAGGTGGCAGGTTTAATGCACAGCTTGTACCTCGAGGAGACAGAGACTAGTAAACCTCAGGAAGGATTAGTAGCCGGGATTCGCGAAGGATGGGTGCAAGCTCAGAAAATCCAAGGTGTTTTGGTGCCAGCTTTAGCCGTTGATACTCAGGGCTATCGTCTGGGGCGAGGTGGGGGCTATTACGATCGATTTCTGGCTCACTATGAGGGAGTCAAAGTAGCGGTGGTTTTTGACTGTCAATTGCTACCGCAGGTACCCCGCGATCCGTGGGATCAACCCGTGGATTGGGTGGTAACAGAAAAAGCGACATACTGGCGTGGGCCAAAGGGTTTACAAGCCGATGAGGAGAAGCGATGGAAACAATAGGCGCGATTATACTTGGTTTTATTATAGGTGGTGTCTTGGTTTTTGTGTTACTGCGCGTGCAGGCTAAATTAAAGCAGGAGAGCCTGAAAAACGAGGTGAATCGTATTCTCAATCGGGCGCGTAATGAAGCGGCCAAGATTGAAAAAGAAGCCAAGATGAAGATGAAGGAGTTTGAGACTCAAGCGCGAAAAAAACTGGAGCAGGAGCTGCAGAAGCAAAAGACATCTTTAAAGCAGCAAGAGCAACAGCTGGAACGTAAACAAAGAGAGCTTGAGGAGCAACGCAAGCGGGAACAGCAAAAATACGAGCTTGAATTACAAAATCTGAAACAAAAAGACCAGCGTTTAAATCAAACCGAAAAAAGATTAGAAGAGCAAAAAGAACAACTGGATCGCGAGTATCAACAGGTACGACAAACTCTGGAACGTGTGTCACAACTAAGCCAAGACGAGGCCAAGCGCTTGCTGATGGATTCTTTACTTGAGGAAGCGAAAAAACAAGTGGCACCCCAGCTTGAGGCACTGGAGAAACAAACTGAGCAAGAGGCAGCCAAGCGCAGTCGCAAAATCATTGCGGCAAGCTTGGCACGTTTTGCCAGTGAGTATGTCAGTGAGAAAACTGTAACTGTTTTGACCTTGGAAAGCGAGGAGCTCAAAGGAAAAATCATCGGACGAGAGGGGCGGAATATTCGCACCCTGGAGTCTTTGTGTGGTGTGGACTTAATCGTTGATGATACTCCGGAAGCTGTGGTGATTTCGAGCTTTGACCCGATCCGCAGAGAGCTGGCGAAAATGAGTATCGAGAAGTTACTGGAGGATGGGCGTGTGCATCCCGCGCGCATCGAGGAAGTCGTGGAAAAACAGCGTATCGAGCTGCAAAAAATCATTCGTGATGAAGGGGAAAAAGTCGTTCAAGAGCTGGGTATTGGGGTTTTACCTCCTGAGGTGGCTCGCTTAGTGGGTACGATGAAATTTCGTTATACCCAGATGCAAAGCTTACTCATGCACTCCATGGAAGTGGCCTATCTGGCCGGAGTTATGGCCTCCGAGCTAGGTGAGGATGTGAAAAAAGCGCGTCGGGCTGGATTACTGCACGATATAGGGAAATGCCTTGATCATACTTACGAAGGCTCGCATGCGATAGCGGGAGCTGAGTTTTTGCGCAAGATGGGTGAAAGTGAGGACATTGTTCACGCTGTCAGAGCTCACCATAACGAGGAAAAACCCGAAAGTATTCTCGCCCACTTGGTGATTTGTGCGAATCAGATCAGTAACGCGCGTCCGGGAGCGAAACGCGGGGGTATGGAGAACTTTATCAAACGGCATATGGAGCTTGAGTCTTTGGCGAACAGTTTTGAAGGGGTTGTGCGCTCCTATGCTGTGCAAGCCGGCCATGAGGTGCGGGTGATCGTGGAAGCTTCCCGAGTAACAGAGGATTTATCGAAGTTACTGAGTCGCGACATTTTACGTAAGGTTGAGCGGGAGATGCCGCATATTCAGCCTTTGAAGGTTGTGGTCATTCGTGAAACTCGTAGTGTGGAGTTTGCCCGATGAGTGAGTTTATGACGGAGGCCAGTGAGCAGGTTCAGCGCTTAAAGCGAGGCACGGTGGACATGATCGCTGAAACCGAGCTCGTGCAAAAAATCGCAAAATCGTTGGAATCTAGGCAGCCTTTGTTAATTAAATTTGGAGCCGATCCTACCCGATCCGATCTGCACTTAGGGCACACGGTGGTTTTAAACAAACTAAGACAATTTCAAGAGTTTGGACATCGGGTGCAATTCATCATAGGCGATTTTACGGCCATGATTGGTGATCCCACAGGCAGAAACCAAACCCGTCCTCCCTTGTCGGCCGAAGAGATTCAGGGATATGCCAAAACCTACGCTGAGCAGGTGTTTAAAATTCTTAAGCCCGAACTTACTGATGTCTACTATAACTCTCATTGGTTGAACCGCTTAGGAGCGGACGGATTTATTCGATTGGCCTCGCAGTATACTGTGGCCCGATTGCTGGAACGTGATGATTTTTCTAAGCGTTACCAAAGCGGAGTCCCTATTTCGCTTCACGAGTTATTATATCCTCTGTGTCAAGGCTACGACTCTGTCGTGCTGAAAAGTGACGTAGAGTTAGGTGGTACCGATCAGAAGTTTAATTTATTGGTGGGCCGGGAGCTGCAAAAGTCTTATGGGGTATCAGCCCTAGGGCAAGTGGTTATGACCTGTCCAATTCTTGAAGGTCTGGATGGTGTTCAGAAAATGTCCAAGTCCTACAATAACTATATTGCCCTGGTGGATGCCCCTGAGGAGATGTATGGAAAAACCATGCGCATCTCAGATGAGCTTATGTGGCGTTGGTGGGAACTTTTGACCGACGTGGAACCTGCACAACTTGATACTTGGCGGCAGAAATGTGAGCGAGGGGAAGAAAACCCCCGAAATGTGAAAGATCGGCTGGCGTATTATTTAGTGAACCGGTTTCATGGTGCTACTGCCGCTCAAGCGGCTAGGGAACATTTTGAGCGGGTATTTCGCCAGCGACAAACGCCGGAGTCCATCCCTGAGGTGATTCGTGCCCCAGAGAAGTCGGTGGGGATAGCTGCCCTGCTCACTCAATTGGGCTTAACGGAATCCAACAGTGAAGCGCGTCGCTTGATGGCTTCTGGGGCTGTTACCGTGAATGGAGAAAAATGGACAGACGACAAGGCCATTATCGAGCTACAATCAGGAGATGAGTGGTTATTTAAAGTGGGCAAAAAGAAATTTCTACGCCTTAAGGTGCAGTCATGAAAATTAAAGTGTTACCCACAGGTCAAGAGCTCGATGTTGAAG
>CAZZMS010000004.1:0-5790 GCA_964655485.1 uncultured Pseudobdellovibrionaceae bacterium
TTGCTTTAGGAACTTTACAATTTTCAAACAAGAGCTCGCAAGTGGAGGACGCACGGATTCCCACTTTGTCTTCTTTTTTGCCCACAGAAAAACCGTTGAAACTTTTTTCAACCAAGAAGGCCGTGATCCCTTTGTAACCTAATTCGGGTTTCAAATTAGCGAACACGATAAATAACTCCGCCTCTTTGCCGTTCGTAATCCACAACTTGTGACCGTTTAACACGTAATGATCCCCTCGGTCTTCGGCTCTAAGTTTCAAAGCAAAAGCATCAGAGCCGGAGGAGGATTCGGAAAGCGCATAAGCCCCTACCCATTCCTTGGCCAGTTTTGGTAGGTAACGTTTCTTTTGCTCCTCATTACCCCAGCGTAAAAGAGCGTTGGTTACCAGTGTGTTTTGTACATCGACTAATACCGACACAGAGCCATCCACCTTGGCGAGCTCTTCAACTACGAGGCAGGCTGTAAAAAAAGAGCTACCCGTTCCACCAAAACTTTCGGGGGTCTCTATACCCATGAGTCCCATCTCAAAAAGCTTAGCGATAAGCGAACGGTCCATTTCGGCCGCTTGATCCATTTTATGAACCAAGGGCTTAATTTCTTTTTCAGCGAAATCTGCGACCAGTTGCTTGAACTCGAGCTCTTGCTCGCTGAGTTGCGTTAAGGGATTCATGGACATCCTCCTTTTATTTTTCGTTTATGTTCCTTGCTTCGTAAAAACGGATCATTGTAAGCTCGTTACCCATCCTTGTTATTATCACTGGACAAGCTAGTCGGACCAGCTCTTTCCAAAAGCCATTAACAGATTCTACGCGTTGGTTCATACCAGCTTATGGAACCGGGAAACATATGAGCATGCCTTTATCATCTTTAGAAACGGGAAGGGCTGTCATTCCCTTTGGGTAACAACCTGCATAAATTTTTCCTATGACACATTTTGTTGCAAGCAGCTGATCTGACACATCCCCCTAGACATGGTCTGCATTGGGCTTTTAGCCTCTAGGGGTATGGACTTACTGGAGTTAGCACGCAATTTCGTGGGTTTTTTTGTGATTCTCCTCTTCTCTTTGTGTTTCCACGAATGGGCGCATGGCATGGCGGCGAAATGGTTAGGCGATGACACCGCCGAGCGGATGGGGCGATTAACCCTTAACCCAACGGCGCACATGGATATGATGGGCACAGTCATACTGCCCGCTATCACGGTGGTTTTAAACTCCATGGGGGCTCACCTTCCTTATTTTGGTTGGGCTAAACCCGTGCCGGTGAATGTGCGCAACTTGAAAAATCCTAGAAAGGATATGTTCTGGATCGCTTCTGCAGGACCGGTGAGTAACTTGTTTTTGGCTGCGGCAGCCACAGGTGTACTGGCTTTCGCTCATCGCTATTTGATTGTGTCGAGTTTTTACCGAGGCTTAACTCTGCTTCTGGGGCAATTCATTGTGACGAATTTATTTTTGGCTTTTTTTAATCTTATCCCGTTGAATCCTCTCGATGGAGGGCGGATTATCTCCCGTTTCTTGCCGGCATCTTGGGCTTACAAGCTCGAGCAATACGAGTCGGTTACCAGTATGGCACTTATGGTGGTGATTCTTATGGGTGGCTTAAAAATTTTGGCGATCCCGGTGTTTCACACCTTTCAATGGCTGATGAGGATGGCAGAACATGGATTTTAAAGAGAATCATGCAGTGACTGGTGATCAAAAAAACCAAGCTCCGCGTTTGATGAGTGGTATGCGCGCTACCGGGCAACTTCATTTGGGACATTATTTTGGTGCGCTTAAAAATTGGCTGCAGTTGCAGCACCAGTATCCTTGCTTTTTTGGGGTGATGGATTGGCACGGAATGACCACGGCTTACAAAACCCCTGCCGAAGTGGCCCGGTGGGCAAGGGAGTTATATGCGGAGTTCGTAGCTTGGGGCTTGGATCCCGAGAAGAACGTGATCTTTATTCAAAGTCAGGTGCCTGAGCATCTTGAGTTGTATATGTGGTTTTCCAACCTCACGCCGCTGGGGTGGCTGGAGCGAGTTCCCACGTGGAAAGACGCTGAAGAAGAGGCCAAACAAACGGATACCCGTAATTTGGGTCGCTTTGGTTACCCTGTGCTCCAAGCGGCAGATATTGCCGTTTACCAAGGGAGTCTTGTGCCGGTTGGTGCTGATCAGGTGGCCCACCTGGAGTTAAGTCGGGAGATCGTACGGCGCTTTAACCATCTCTACGGGTTGCGTTTACCTGAGCCCAAGCCCTTGCTCACAGAAACACCTTTGTTGCCTGGTTTGGATGGGCGAAAAATGAGTAAGTCCTACGGTAACAGCATCATGCTCAGTGAGGAAAAAGAGTCCTTGCAAAAGAAAATTCGGCAAATGCCTACCGATCCTCAAAGGGTAAGACGGCATGATCCAGGTGAGCCTGAAAAGTGCACCGTCTATAGTTACCACAAGCTCTTATCTTCCACAGATCAGCGGCAGCAAATTGAGCAAGGTTGTCGCACGGCAGGAATGGGCTGTGGAGATTGTAAAGCTATGTTACTGGAAAATATGGATGCTCTTCTGGCCGGTCCACGCTCTAAAAAGCAAGAATTATTGGCTAAACCTCAAGAGTTAAACGAGATGATCCGTGCGGGTTGTAACCGTGCCCGCCAAGAGGCAGCAAAAACTTTGTCTATGATTAAAGAAAAAGTGGGGTGGCAGTCATGAATTTGACAGCATCGAGTTTGCGTATCGAATTGCCTCGGTTTGAAGGCCCCATGGCTCTCCTTCTTTATCTTATTAAGAAGGAAGAGATGGATATCATGGACATCCAGATCCATCGGATTACCCAGCAGTATTTAGAGTACATTAAACTCATGCGAGAAATGGATTTGGAATTAGCCGGTGAGTTTATTGCCATGGCAGCTACCTTGTTGCAAATCAAGTCGCAGATGTTACTGCCTCAGTATCAGGACGCGAGTGCCGGCGAAGAAGAGGCCCTCAAAGATCCCCGTCGCCCCTTGGTTCAACGTCTGTTGGAGTATCAACAGATGCAGGAAGCGGCGTCAAAGCTGGGTGAGCGGGTATGGTTGGGACGTGAAGTGTGGGCCAGGGATTTTACTCCCGCTTGGATTCAGGAGGTTCTGGCGCAAAATTCTCCGAGCTCTGTAGGGATGGAAGCTTCGTCTCAAGAAAGTGCCAAGGAAGTATTCGGCGAAGATTCCGAGCAATTATTATTTTCTTTGATTCGTGCTTATCGTCTCGTGATGCGAGCCGCAGAAAAGCGAGTTCACAAAGTCGCACGCAAGTTAAAAAGTATCGCCCAAAGAATTCAAGAGATCTCGAGCGATCTCGTCGTTGGCACTCAGGTGGTACTACGAAAATTGATTGCGTGGGAGCGCATCGAACAAGCGGAGGAGAAAAAATTTGAATTATTGATCACATTTCTTTCGGTCTTGGAAATGGCCAAGATGGGCTTTGTCCGCTTGTTTCAAACGCAAACCTACGGGGACATTTACATCGAAGCCCTCAAAGACCCCAAAGGAATCAATTTATCGCAAGTCGATGAGTTTGACTCTGCTCCCAATCTGGGTAGTCCAATGCCACCCTTAAACAAGGTGACTGTAAGTGAGCTGGAGGAGATCGATTCGCTAGCTGAGAGCGCAACTCCATCCGCTCAAAAGCCCTCCGAGCCGAGTGCTACCATCCTAGTAGCCGCAAAAACTGAGGAATCCGCTGCGGAAGAGGAAGAGACCAGTGAAACCGATATGGCCACCGATGAGGACATCGAGCGGGCGTGGCAAGAAATGGGTTTTGATGAAACCTTGAATCCTGAGCCTAGAGCCACTGACGAAGAACTTCCATTGTAAGTATTGATGGTTACCAAGCAAGAAAGGAACACTCTATGGAAAATCTTGAATTGGAAAGTGCAGAAATGGAAAGCGCCGGTGCAAACATGATGCTTGATGAGACGGAGTCCTCCGGAGTAGAACTTGGGGTTTCTCGGGAGCTTACAGACTCTGAGTTAGACTCTTACGAATCTGCTTCGATTGAAGAAAAAGAGTTTTTAACTGCCGAACGAGCCCAGTCGATTCTTGAGAGCTTCTTATTTCTCGCCGACAAACCAGTCACGTTGGCGCGGCTTGAAGAGGTTTTTGCCCAGACAAATATTGAGCGAAACCAAATTATACAGCTGATTGAAAAGTTGCAGCTTCGCTACGCCGATGCCTGCAGTGGACTCAGTTTGGATGAAGTGGCTGGAGGTTACCAGATTCGCACACGAGTGGATAATAACAAGTACATTTTAAGTGGTCACAAAAAACGAGCTATTCGTCTATCTCAGGCAGCTCTTGAGGTCTTGGCCATCGTAGCTTACAAGCAGCCTATTGTGAAATCTCAGATCGATGAAATTCGCGGGGTGGACTCTGGGCATCTTCTTCGCGCCCTTATGGAAAAGGGGCTAGTGAAGTTTGGTGAAAAATCCGAGTTACCCGGGCGACCCATGTATTATGAAACCACTCGCAAGTTTTTAGAGTTCATGAGTTTGCGCAATCTTAAAGAGTTACCAACTTTGGCTCAGATCGAGGAACTTATTCCTGAGGGGATTGATAGCGAAATCCCTGATCGTAAACAAGGTCTTGAGGCCATCAGTGACCATATGGCAGCCCCGGTTCGTCATACCTATTCGGAAGGGGAAGAGGAGTTACAGTCTATTACTATCGATCTAGAGGCGATTGCTACCACCACCGAGTTTTTTGAGCAGGAAAAGCGCCGGCAGCAAGAGGAAAGAGATCGTTTGAAAGCTGAAAAAATCCGGCAAGCTTTGGCCAGCGGTGAGGAGGTCAGTACCAGAGATAGAAATTGGCTGGCCCAATATGAGGCCAGAGAGGCTGCTCAAAGCGGAGAGCTCACAATAGCAGAGGGGGCCGGAGAAGAAGTTGCAGAAAGAGCGAGTGAGGCAGACTTGATGAATCCTTTATGAATAAAACTACAAAAACTCCCATACAGGTAAAGTCCATGAGTTACTTGCTCGGACTTATCCTGACTGGCTGGGTTTTCATTCATTTGAGTATCGCACTTCTCATTGCCAATCCCTCCTCTTTTGTTGTGCGACGTCTTGCTTGGATTTCTGCCTACGCCAGTCAGCTGGGCTTTAACACGAGTTGGAATTTTTTTTCACCAGATCCGGCTCATCCGATGTTTTTTCGCTTTCGGGTGTATTTTGCCGATGAAGAGCAAGATCCTATCGAGGGTTATTGGCCCCCTCTCAAAGATCAAGTGATTACCTCTTCGTCTTTGCGGCGAACTATGTATGCCATGAGATATTTTGTTGTTTCTAGTAGCCCTTCCGGAGAACTTTTTTCTACTTGGCTGTGTCGGCTCTATCCAGGAGCTTCCCGGGTGTGGTGGGAACATCAGGTTTT
Source organism: uncultured Pseudobdellovibrionaceae bacterium (assembly GCA_964655485.1). Taxonomy (GTDB): domain Bacteria; phylum Bdellovibrionota; class Bdellovibrionia; order Bdellovibrionales; family Bdellovibrionaceae; genus JANWYU01. The sequence continues at coordinate 5,391 of CAZZMS010000004.1, forward strand.
TGTGTTACCCCATCTAGATCAGGCTCTCATGAGTGGTGCGGATAACTGGCGAGAAAGTATTAAAGAGCAAAAAGGCACGAGTCAGGAATACTATTGCCCCGAGCAGGATGGGATGCCAAAGGAAGGCTCATGAAAGATTTCATGAATAAACTCAAAGAGCTTATCGGGATGATCCTCACGAATCCTTTTTTGAAGATAACAAGTGCTTCACCCTTGGCTATTCGTCTTTTTCGCTTGTTGGTGGGGTCAGCTTCACTCTTAATGTGCGCTGATCGGCATCAGGATATGAGATTCCTCTATGGGTCGCACCCTTTTAGTTTGTTACGCAAGGAGTCGTGGGCTCAAGCTTGGCGGGAAGTTCAGCGCCCTCGTGGGGTTTTCTTTGTGTGTGCTTCGTTTT
>CAZZMS010000005.1:0-10779 GCA_964655485.1 uncultured Pseudobdellovibrionaceae bacterium
GTGTACTTCAGACATTCGCGGAGCTAAGGAACCTACGCTTCCCTCGTTACCCGGGCTATACAAAAAGCCGTCATCAGTAACTAATATCACAAATCGGCTATGCCCTTGACCCCAGGGGGATTTCGCAGCATCAATTAATGCACGCATCGAATTTTCGTTAAGATCACTGCCCCCCGGATCGAGGCCAATCCCTTTGAGCGCTTTCAGTTCTTGAATTTCTTTAATCAGTAGCTCAACTTCAATCTCCGACTCAGGTTTCGCCGGGTCGTTCAAATAAAAACGCTGACAGTGTTTGACAGTGTAATCACCAAAAGTCATGGTGCACATACGCGTTTTGTAGCCCTTCCCACGAGTGTCTCGAATGAAGTTGATGAGACTGCGCTTGGCTGATTCAATAGTCGGAGTCATGGAGCCCGTGACATCCACAGCAAAAATAATATCAGCGACTTGCTGATTCACCTGACTTTCAGACTTAGCATCAAAATCGCTGATCAGTTGCCCATCTTCCCGCAACTCCAAATCGCTCTTGGGATCAAAGTCGGTAATGACCCGGCCTTGCGGGTCTAGCACTTGAAATTGTACGGTGGTAACGTTGCGCTCGAGATCCTCTTGTTGAAAAATCGCCTCTGGCTTGAGAGGTGAAAAGGATTTCTCCATGACCAACTCGTGGCGAGGTTGACTCACCAAAAGTTGCGAGTCAGACAAACCACTGATGTCTTGAAACTGAACTGGAGAGCAACTCAGTAACAAAGAGCTTAAGCCAAATAACAGAAGACCTAGCGAGCTTTGGGACGGCACCACATCTTGGGTGACCCACTTGCCCCTTGTGAATTGAACAAGGTTCTGATTTTTCCGAGGCCTAACTCCAATACGTGGGATCTTAAGCATATTGACCTCCCCAAAGCCTTCTAACCAAACTCTATGCCAGGCTTATGAAAAAGCCTTTTGTCCCGCTTTTTCAAAGACTTGAGGAGAGTCGGTCCTTACTTGCGATTTTCTAAAAAATGCCCAAGCCCTGAACAACCTCCCCTTTTGCCTTTCAGCTAGCCTTGAAGCCCCCTACGAAGGTTGAGCACGAGATGAAATTTATTCGATTCTCCAAACTTTTGGATGACTGGCGATAAATCCTATCCGACTTTTTGAAAAATCTGATCACACAGAGGACAAACTGGTCATTCTTCACCCTGTCACACAAAAAAACACTGGTTATTTGCTAATCACTTTTTCTAGAATAAGAAACACCAAAAAAAATTATCAGGGGACACTCCAAGGGAGTTCCATGGCATCGGCGGGAGGGATAATATGCTGCACTCTTTTTTCTTTCTGAGTTACTACCGGCTTAGCTTCTTTTTTCTTTCATTAACCCTGACTCTGGCGTGTTCTTCAAAACCTGAAGTCCAGGTGCTTTTGCCCACCTCCGCTCAACATGGCTCCCAAAGCTCCACCCTTCAAGCTCAATTCCAAGCCATTGAGTCTCTTTCACCCAACGCCAGCCTCAGGATCAGGGGCCCTCTTACGAAAATCGCTTTCGGCTCATGTATGGACCAGAATCTTCCTACCCCCATCTGGAAGGCCTTAAATGCCGAAGCAGAAACGGATCTTTTTATTGCCCTAGGGGACATCGTATATGCCTCTTGGCCCGAAGTGAAACCTATTCATCAGGCTTATCTGAAACAAATCCAAAATCACCCTGAGCTGGTCACCTTCCGAAAAAAAGTTCCTTGGATAGGGATTTGGGATGATCATGACTACGGAATTAACGATGGAGGGGGAGAACATCCGGAATATGAGGAGGCCAAAGAAAGTCTTCTCGCCTTCCTACCCAACGTGAAAAAAATGATCCCTGAAGATAGAAAGCGTGGCCTTTATTATTCCGTGATCATTGGTCAAAAACCAAAAACCATACAAATCATCGTTCTCGACGTACGTAGCTTTAAAAGCCCGTGGGTCACCCACCCAGCTGCCCATCCTATGCGCCGTTATCAGCCCGCCGCCGATTCTAGCCTCACTCTGCTTGGCGAAGAGCAATGGAAGTGGCTTGAAGAAGAATTCCTGAAGCCTGCTAACGTGAGACTGTTAGTTAGTTCGATTCAGGTGCTTCCTACTGAGCATGGATTTGAAAAGTGGGCCAACTTTCCTCACGAGCGCCAGCGCCTCTTAAAAATGATTGAGGTGCGAGGAATTAAAAACCTTTTTATTCTCTCTGGTGATCGCCACTTTGCTGAAGTATCTCGCTTAAAGCTGAACAAAAAACAAAGCCTTGTCGAATTTACCAGCTCAGGGCTCAATAAGGAAAGTAACTTGACTCAGGAAGTAAATCCTCTACGCTTGCCTGGATCCGCTTTTTTTAAAGCAAATTATGGCCTCATCACGGTGGATTACATAAAAAAACAGCTTCGTTACCAAACCAAAGATGCCCAAGGCGAAGTCCGTTTCGATAAAACGTTTTCGTTTCGTTAAAATATTAGAAATATCAAAAAAATCAGTTTTTGTTGTTTTGCCCTCTATGGGCTTTTTCGTTTCGGCCCGGGGCACGCCCTCCGTGGCTCAGCTGCAAAGGGCTTTCGCCCTTGGCCATCCATGGTGCAGAGGCCTCCGGGCGAAAGAAAAAGCCCATAGAGATAACGAACTCAAAGGCACTGATTCTTCGGATTTTTCAAAAGTTTAACTCCTGTATACCGAGAGTACAGCCTTATCTGGGAATATAAAAATAAATCCCAAGTGCATTTCAATTTAAGCCCGGCACTAGCGAGAAAGACTGCGTTTGGCTTCCTCTTTAATTCTTGCGGTTTCCAGACGAATTTTTTCCGTCTCCAGCTCGGTACGTAGGGACTCCAAAGATAATTTTTTTCTCTCCCACTGGCTCTGACTGGTTTTCAAGCGACTTTCTAGCTTTTCTCGCTCTTTACGCACTTTTTGAATCTCCTCTTTCACTTTTGCTTCTTCCTGCTCGAAGTTTTTCATCTGCTCTTCATAGCGGCGAAGCTCCTCTTCCATTCGCATTTTTTCCTGAGTTATTTGAGCCACCTCTTTTTCGCTTTGGCCTTTGAACCGCTCAAAATCCATACGCCTTTGGTGATATTGTTTCTGATCTTTTTCAACGCGTTTTTTTAATTCATTGAGGTTTTTTTGCTCTTGCTGTTTTTTGCTTTCCAGCTCAGCCTGAGATTTTTTTATTTGCTCCAGCTCCTCTTCTCGCTTTTTTTGATCCTGCTGCAATCGTTTTTGCTCCTCTTCGAGAGCTTTTAGTTGGCTAGCGAGACTCACAGATGCCTGCTCGAGTTTCTCTTTCTCCGCATCAAGCTGAGCTTGCAGCTTTTGCTGCTGCATTTTCACCCGCTCTTGGTCAGCTTTGGCTTTTTCAAGCTCCGCTTGTTTTCTTTCTCGCTCTAAGCGCAGCTGCTCTTGTCGCTTGAGCCCTTCTTCTTGTCGCTTACTTAGCTCTTGAGTTTCCTTGGTTAAGCGTTCCTTCTCTTGCATGAGGCGCTGCAACTCCTGTTCCCGAGACTGTAGTTCCTTATTTTTTTGCTCAAAATCCGCTTGCAACTTCTCATGCCTTTGTTGCAAAGCGCGATTTTGCTCCTCAAGGGCTTTAATTTTCTCTTGGGTTAAACGAGTTTGCTGGACCGCTTTTTCTATCTCCAACTCAAGTCTTGCGTTTTTTTGTTCCAGCTCGGCTTTTTTCTTTTTGCTCTCAGCCTCTAACTTATCCCACTGCGCTTGAGTGGCCTTGGATTCAGCCTGCGCCACTTCCCAACGTTTTTGACTCTGATCGACCTTTTTTTGCCATTCCTGAACCTCGAGCTCCACAGCCTGCAAATTGGCCTTTCTGACCTCCCCATCCACATCTTGAGCTAAAGCTAAACTCACTAAAGTTGACCACAGCATACTTCCTCCTTGGGTAGATAGACTTGATGTTCGGGTTTTTAACCAGCCTCGGCAGCGGGCTCAACGAACAAAATACGTCCCAAACTTCTTAACTTCTAGTTTAGTACAAGGTGGTAGAGTGATGCGAGAAGCTTTTCACCAGCGCAGACGAAAGCAGAGGTATATCAGCTTTTGACAGACGGTCTTTTTTTTGGAAAAGTAACCCTACCTAGGTCAAGGATTTCTTCTTTCAGCGGTCGCGTAGCTCAGCTGGATAGAGCAACTGCCTTCTAAGCAGTAGGTCGCACGTTCGAGTCGTGCCGCGATCGCCAGTTTAAACGTTCACTCATGATGGTAGGGATGCCCATGAATCAAGGTGAGAGCACGGTAGATCTGCTCAGCCGCCACGACCAAAGCTACTTGATGATTAAGCACCCACGGGCTCATGCTTACAACAAGATCAGCCTTTTTCCTGAGTTCCTCCGACACCCCGTAAGCACCGCCGATGACAAAAGCTAGAGCTTTAGCCCCCCGATTCTCCAATCTTTGAATCTCTCCTGCCCATTGCTCACTGCTCATAGTTTTACCGCGCTCATCAAAAAGAATAAGCACAGAACTCGCTGGAATGACTTTAGAGATCCGCTCACTTTCCTCGGCTCTTTTGATGGTCAATTCTTCAGACCTAGCGGGTGTTACTAAAACAAAATCCCATTTGCGCCACTGACGGATTTTTTCCCCATACTCTGCAAGAGCAGCTTGTACCCAACTTGATTTACCTGACAAAGGGCTGATTAAAACGTACTTCACTTCACCTACTTTATCTCACTTCCTGCGGGTAACAGATCCTCAAGCTTATACACTCGACGGGTATTATCCTCAAAGAGATGAATCATGATATTTCCGTAATCCATGACCACCCAGTTCCCCGTATCCAAACCCTCCTGAGCCACGGGTAACAAGGAATACCGTTTTTTTAATTCCAACATCGTGTATTCTGCCGATTGACTCACGTGACGAGACGAGGTTCCCGAGGCTATTACGACAAAATCGGCAATCCCTTGAGCCTGGCGCAGATCAAAACGACGGATATCAAAAAGTTTACGATCCTCCAACAAGCCCACCACCTCAGTAAGTAGGGCCTCATCAGACGCCGCTTTAGGACGTAAGCCTGCATAGAGTTGGTGTTCGAGAATATAGTTCTGAACGGGCAAGGGAACATGGGCCACATCTTGTTTACCCTGACTGTAAAGCCGCCGAATATCTGTGGAGGAAATTGCTACTTCGGGAATGCTGGTGACTATCAACTTTTTTCCTGTGCTTAACTCAAATTCATTAAACTGGGAGCGAGCCACCAAATCTTGTAAAAACTCGGGTAATTCGGTGGCTCGGTAAGGTAGTGGCCAACCGGGACGACTTGTCACAACGAGGTGCACCTGGGTGATGATGTCCTGCCAGTTTTTCCACTCGTTGAGTCGCTCAAGATTATCCACCCCAATAAGTAAGTAGAGCTCAGTCTCATCCCCAGCAAGCTTTTGCCATTCCTTGATAGAATCGATGGTGTAACTGGGGGCTGGGCGCTTCAATTCCCCATCCCATACCTCAACCAAATCTCGCAATTCCTCAAAAGCTAAACGGGTCATGTGGTAACGATGCTCCGACGCGATCGTTAAATCGGAGCCCACTGACTTTAAGGGGTTTTGCAGGTTAGGAATGACGATTACTTGATGCAAACCCAGTTTCCTAGTCACCGAGCGAACCAAGCTAACATGTCCCATATGTGGAGGGTTAAAACTCCCTCCGAAAAGACCGATTTTTCTTTTCATCACCTCTGTCCTTTACTCAAAAAATCTCCGTTTTGATACCTTCTTTCGCAGAGCTTGTGCTCTCCAACCAACATGCTGACCCGAAACCCAGCCTTCATAGCAAAATGTTATCTGCATAACAACTTACCGACTAGCAGAATCCAAAACCAAGGTGGCTAGATGCCACAACAGGCCCGAAACGCCCTCCCCCGTCGCCGCTGAAATGATCCAAGGCTTTTCACCTAGGTAACTTGTCCATCGCTCTTCTATCTCTTTTTTCTCCTCGGGCGACAAAAGGTCAGCTTTATTCAAAACGACGACTTGTCGTCTTTCTGAAAGCGGGCGGAAAAACTCCTCCCCACGATGAGTTTCGTCGTAGGATTTTAACTCCTGTTGGATCGACTCATAGGCTTGAAAGGGATCTGTGTTATCGAGCGGGTTGAGGGAGACCAAATGCACAAAAACACGAGTCCTTTCAATGTGTTTCAAGAATTGAATCCCCAAGCCAGCTCCCTGACTGGCCCCAGGAATCAACCCAGGTATATCTGCCACAACAAAGCTTTTACCCAAATCCAGAGGAACCACTCCCAGATTGGGAACCAAGGTCGTAAAAGGATAGTCCGCCACTTTGGGACGGGCATTAGAAATACGGCGAATAAAAGTCGATTTGCCGGCATTAGGAAGACCAATGATCCCTACGTCGGCGATGAGCTTCAGTTCCAAACGCACGTCCCGACTTTCTCCGGGCTCCCCGGGCTGAGCGTACTCCGGAGCCTGATTGACCGAGGTTTTAAAGAAGGCATTTCCCTTTCCACCCCGTCCACCCTCTAAAAACAGGTGATCACCTTCTTCTGCCAGGTCCAAGAGCAAATGTCCCGATTCAAGATCATAAACTTGAGTACCAACGGGAACCTCCACGAACAAATCTGTTCCCGACTTTCCACTACAATTTTGCCCCGAACCAGCTTGACCGTCAGCGGCTTTTAGATGCTTTTTCCCTCTCAGATCAGAAAGTGAATTGAGATCTTTTCGAGCACGAAAATAAACGTGGCCACCCCGTCCCCCATCACCACCATCAGGACCACCGCGTGGGGTTAAAGCCTCCCGACGAAAGGAAACAGCTCCCGCACCACCCTTGCCGGAACTCAATTTGATTTCTATTTCATCAATAAACGGGGCACTCACAACTATCTCTCCAACTTCAGCAGTCCAGAACTGACATCACTCTAAAAACTTGATACCGAAACTTAAAACCATAATTCAACGGCGTCACGAAAAATCACCAAAATCCCCTCACACAAAGGCCCAGTAACGAAAAAAGGCTGCGCGGATTACGCAGCCTTTTTGGTTTTGATTTTACAGAAATGAACTTGTGCTCGCCCTTCCTCAGACTCGCTTTACGGTTTAGATACTCCAGATTGAGAGCGTAAAGCGCTCAGCTAGGAGCGTAAACCTCTACCGGAGACCAAGGCTAACGGAGCATCCTCGCCGGCTGACTAAAGACCTAAGCTGAGGCGGTCTGTTGGGGATAAACGCTCACTTTGTACTTCTGCTTGTTGAAGCGTTCAAATTTCACTACCCCTTCGATCACCGAATAGATGGTGAAATCACGACCCAATCGCACGTGATTGCCTGGTAAAAACTTGGTACCCCGCTGCCGAACGATAATCGTACCTGGCAAAACTTTTTGACCGCCAAAACGTTTCACACCTAAGCGTTTACTCTGTGAGTCCCGACCGTTTTTGGTACTCCCTGCTGCTTTTTTACTTGCCATAACGAACTCCTTTAATCTTAGCTCCTAATCTTCCTATCTCATCAGCCACTAAACAACCATGCTCTTCCTTCAGCGAGAGGCTTACCTACTCCTTTGAGGCCTTGGCTGTTTTCACTTTTTTTGTTGTGGCCTTTTCACCAGCGGCTTTTTTTGTGGAAGCTGTTTTAGATTTTTTCGCTCCCGTAGCGGATTTTTTAGCTACGGATTTAGCTCCTTTAGCTCGAGTCGTGCTTTTCTTGGCACTTTTAGTGCTCTCCGTGCTGTCCGCTGCCTGCGCTGGGTTCTCCGGCGCGGCAGTTTTGAGTTCCGCCTCGGCAGTTAATCCTTTGTAGGATAGGGATTTGATAAATACTTCGGTGTAGGGCTGACGGTGGCCACGCGTACGGCGATAACCCTGACGACGCTTTTTCTTAAAAATGATTACTTTGGGATATTTATCCTGTCTTAAAACGACCCCAACCACCTGTGCGCCCTCAAGTGTCGGCTGACCTAAGGCAGCCTGATCACCACCAACCATTAAAACATCAGTGAATAAAACTTCAGAACCCTCACTGGCATTGATTTTTTCGACACGAATTTTATCGCCTGGCTGAACTTTATACTGTTTTCCACCCGCACGAATGATTGCGTACATAATATGCCTCCCAAAACGAAGAGCCTAAGCCCCGATTTTTTGCCAATCAAGGCAGTTATTGTCAATAAGATTTTAAGATTCACGAACGTAAGACACCTCAAATTGCTCGCGGTGAAAATCCCCCCGTGACTCGTACTCCACAACCTTTTGAAATTGCGCTTCAAGTCCCTGAATATAGGTCATCGTGTGCTCATATAACCAATCCATAACCTCGGGGTGGCACTGTACCTGAATCTTCGAGCCCATCTGACGGGCGAGTGGATGGGACATATGCTTTTCGAGCTCACGCATCAACTCCAAGCCGACGGTGCCGGGCCGCTTAATGAACCCTTTACCCTCACAGTAAGTACACGAACGAGTCAGCTGTTTATTGAGGCTAGGTCGAGTTCTTTTGCGGGTGATTTCCACGAGACCCAAAGAAGACATGGACATCACTTGAGTGCGTGCTCGATCCTTTTTTAACTCGTGTGCGAGAGTTTCTAATACCTTCTCCCGATGACCGGGGTCTTTCATGTCAATGAAGTCCACCACAATAATACCACCAATGTTGCGCAAGCGAATTTGGTGGGCAATTTCCTTTGCTGCCTCCAAATTTGTTTTAAAAATGGTATCCTCAAAATCTTTTTTGCCCACGTATTTGCCCGTATTCACATCTATGACAACTAGGGCTTCGGCCTCGTCAAAAACGATATAGCCCCCGGACTTCAACCAGATCTTGCGTTCGAGAGCGCGCGACACCTCAAGCTCCACATGAAATTTATCAAAAAGCTCCCCGGGCCCTTGGAAGACCCGAACAGCGCAGTGGTGACCTGGCGACAATTTGTTTAAAAACTCCTCCATTTTTTTTTGAACTTGAGCTTCGTCCACCCAAATCTCATCGACTTCCTCGTGAAACAAATCGCGCAGGGCGCGCAGCTCTAGATCGGGCTCCTGATACAAAAGCCCGACTCCCCGTTTTTTCTCAAAAGCCTTCTGGACCTGATCAGACAACTGCCGCAGGTAACGCAGATCATTCAGTAACTCCTCCTCTGAAACTCCTTCAGCGGCCGTGCGACAAATCACCCCAGCTCCTTTCATCTCGGCTGAGGCTTCAATGATCTGACGTAACCTTTCACGCTCAGAGGCCTCCTCGATTTTACGAGAGATCCCGACATGCTCCACTGTGGGCATATACACCACAAAACGACCGGCAAAACTGCGGTTCATCGTGAGACGAGGCCCTTTGGAACCCAAGGGATCCTTAGCCACCTGAACCATGACCCATTGCCCCTCGTGCAAGAGCTTTTCAATGGGCTCCCTGGGAGCCGATAAGACCTCACCGGGCTTCTCCGTGGTGGCGGCTTCATCCAGCACCCCCACCTCGCCCTGCGGCCCAGTAGCCCCAGAGTCAAAATCTTCCTCATCCCAATGAGGCAAGATATCTCGCACGTACAAGAAGCCTGCTTTCTCAAGCCCAATATCCACGAAGGCTGCTTGAATGCCTGGCAAGACCCGAAGGACCTTACCTTTGAAAATGGCCCCCACATAGGTGGGACTGGACCTCTGCTCCGCCGCATAGTCCACCAATTCATCGTTTTGTAGGTAGGCCACCCGGGTTTCCCATGGCCGCACACTGACTAAAATTTTACCACCCATGGTCGAGGTCCTGTTGAGTTTTAAAGTCCCAAGCCGACCACAGAATGCAGAAGGAGGTAGGAAATGGCAAGTATTGATGAGCTCTTTAAAGACATGGTCAAAAATGGAGCCAGTGACCTCCATCTCACCTCAGGAGCTCCGCCTTACTTGCGTATCCATGGAGGAATGCATCCACTACCTCATTACAAAACCTTATCTAATGCTGAGATTCAAGCTTTGCTCTTTGAAATCTTAAGCGAAAAACAAAAGAAAAAATTTATCGAAAATTGGGAGCTTGATTTTGCTTATCAAGTGGAAGGTGTGGGTCGCTTTCGCGGTAACATTTTTATGCAAAGAAAAGGCTTGGGAGCCGTATTTCGTCAAATTCCGGAGAAAATCAAAACCGCGGAAGAGCTAGGGTTACCCAAGGCTATGCTTGATTTGATCAACTGTGACCGCGGTTTGGAGTTGGTGACGGGACCAACGGGCTCAGGAAAGTCCACGACCTTAGCTGCTCTGATTCACCACATTAACGAAAACTACGATTACCATATTATCACGATCGAAGACCCTATTGAGTTCGTTCACCCCAGCATCAAATCCCTCGTCAACCAGCGCGAGGTAGGATCCCATACCAAATCCTTCAACAATGCCTTGGAGTCAGCCTTGCGGGAGGACCCCGACGTCATCTTGGTGGGTGAGTTGCGGGATCTTGAAACCATCTCTCTGGCTTTGACGGCGGCAGAAACGGGTCACGTGGTTTTTGCCACTTTGCATACCAACTCAGCGGCCAAAACTATCGACCGGATTATTGACGTCTTCCCTTCGACACAACAACAACAAGTTCGGGTGATGTTGGCGGAATCTCTACGCGGTGTGGTCGCGCAAACCCTGTTTCGACGGGCCGATGGTAACGGCCGGGTTGCTGCCTACGAAATTTTGCGCAACACCAAAGCCATTGCCAACTTGATCCGCGAGGGAAAAACACATCAAATCCCATCGGCTATTCAAACTGGGGCCAAGTATGGCATGGTCCTTTTTGAAAAATATATCGAAATGCTGATCGCCAAAGGCTTAATCAAAAAAGC
>CAZZMS010000006.1:0-7069 GCA_964655485.1 uncultured Pseudobdellovibrionaceae bacterium
GTAACAAAGAAGTCAAAACTTACAATGCGTATTTAAAAAAAAAGGGCGTGGGTGAAGCTCGGGCCCTACCTTTGCATATTCGAGTGGCGCGTGGTTTTTTTTCGCGCGCCAAGGGTTTGTTGGGCTGTAGTTCCTTACCACTCGATGAGGCTCTGCTGTTACCCCAGACAACTTGGGTGCATACTTGGGGGATGAGGTTTTCTATTGATGTTGTAATCTTAAACTCTGATGGATGGGTAAAAAAAGTCGTGGATCAATTGCCCCCGGGGACCATGACAGGAGCCATGGTGTGGGGTGGGCAAACCTTAGAAATGGCGGCAGGTCGTAGGCGTGAGTTAGGGCTAGAAATAGGAGATCTGATTTATGTGGACTCTACGCTTTCTTAACGGTCCGCTCACGGGAAAAAGTATTTCCTTGCAAGCCAGTCAAGTCATTGGGCGCGATCCAATGTGTGATATTGTGTTATCAGATCCCGGGGTGTCAAAGCGACATGCTGAGCTCCGCATTGAAAACGGGGAGCTATGGTTAAAAGACTTAGGCAGCTCAAACGGAACTTATGTCAATGGAGTGCGCATCCAAAGACAAGAGTTGCAGCTGGGTGACAAGGTGGGGTTCTATCAATTTATTGCCGAGGTGGGAATCGGGCAAAAATCACTCACATTGGTCAGTAATCACGACGCCGGAGCAGAGCGAGGGCTTGTCCCCAAAGGCGATCAGTTACCATCAAGTCCGCCATGGGCTTTAGGGCAAGTCTCCGCCGGAGCCTTAGGCACACCCAGTGTCGCCTCTACTTCGGCATCTGATTGGAATCATACTTCTTCTGGACCCGAATCTCCTAAAGCTCCCACGAAGTCGCAGTCTGCCTCCACGGGTGGAGACCTTTTTCAAAAAGCGCAAGAGTTTGTGGAGAGAAAAATTCTACCCGACGTAGTAAGTTTAAGCGATCGCTTAAGCTTAAAAGGTTTATTCCTCACTATCGCGAGCTTGTTTATATTGCTCGTCAGTATTCTTTCAGTGTTACCGATGTATATTGTGACTCAAGACTCCGTAAAGCAAGAATCCTTCCTGCGAGCCCTGAGTGTCGCTCGCGCCGTGGCCTCGGTCAATGAAGAACGTATGCGCACGGAGGGGGTTAAAGGTTTCGTTACCGAACTCATATACAAAGAACCCGGTGTTGAAGATGTTTATCTCATAGGTCCTGATGGAGTGGTGGTAGCACCGATGGAGCTAGCAGGGTCTTTACCCAAACATGTCAGTTTTGCGAGGGAAGTGCGCGGGCGCCCCCGAGAGTTTGCTAGAGAGTCAGGTGGCTTGGTCATGGCTGCTGTTCCGGTCATGGCCTTTGATAGCCGGCAGCAGATGAATGTCGCAAAGGCCCACGTGGTCGTGGCTTATCGTCCTGAGGTCTTGAAGTTTAACGATGAACGGGTGTTTGGATTATTTGTTCAAGTGTTACTCATTGGATTTATAGTGGGAGCTTTGCTCTTTTTTTCGCTGTACAAAGTGGTGGAGTATCTATTCCGCCATATGTATCAAGAGCTGGAGAAAGCTGTGCGCGCCGGAGCCGATCAGATCGAGTTTCGTCACAAGCTACCTCTACTAGAGGAGTTGGTGACTTTGATCAATCAGGTTCTTACTTTTGCGAAGGAGGGACAAAGAAAGCAAGACGCAGGCTCTGCTGGGGGAGTTATGCAACGAACCTTCCAGTTGCGTAATCTTTGCGACATGATTCCCTATCCCAGCCTCCTCGTATCCGTGAGTGGCACCATTGATCATGTGAATCTAGCTTTCCGCAGTCTTATGGATTTACCTAGTGAGCCAGGGCAAGCTCAGCCCACCATTTACCAGATTCCCGATCAGGCCGTGCAAAAAAACTTTGAGTTTATTTTAAAAAATTCCACGGATAAACCAGATCAGCCGGTGCACGATGAGTTAGAGATTGCGGGTAACGTTTTTGTGGTATCTGGACAGATGTTTTCATTGGGTGAATTAGGCCAGGAGCTTTGTTTAATCCGTATATCTCCGAAGGAGGCGGCATGAGTGGAGTCGGATTAAAACTCAAAATCAAGGTCCTCCGTGGAGCCGATGCCCCTACGGAGAAAGAGTTTGAACAGGAATCTATTGTCATCGGTCGCAGTCCCGACTGTGATTTTGTACTCAGCGACTCCGGAGTGAGTCGCAAGCATTGTGAGTTGTTACTAGCGAGCGATGGGGTGATGATTCGTAAGCTCTCTAGTAACAACTTTCTTTTGGTGGACGGGGAGGACGTCTCTGAGGCTTGGGTGAGACATCCGGCGAAAATCCAACTCGGCGAGACGGAGTTAGGGCTAGAAAGCTCTGTGCTTAAGGAGAAAAAGCCAAGTCTAAAAGCAGGGGCCTTGGTCACTCTAAAGTCCGAGCCCGTGCAGGGTCCTAATGAGCAGGCCTTAGTGGCCCGTAATCTCTCGCTGGCGAATCAAGATAAATCTGTCCTAGCCAGCCGAGATTCCAAGCTGCTGACTCCGAATGCATCGAAAAAATTGCCGGGATTTTCCTCTGGTCCTGATCATCTGTCCCAGAACCCCTTTTCCGATCCTCGCGCAGCGAATTCTTTCGAATCATCCTTAAAGTCCAAACAAAAAACCAACCCCTTATTTTTTGTTGTCGCGGTGATACTGGCCTTGGGAGTCCTGTATTATTTATTTTTCGATTCGAGTAGCTCCAAATCTAAAAAGGCGGCCTTGAAGCTCCGCACCCAAGTGGTTGCTACCCAAAACATTGCCGAAGCTGAAAAGCAAAATGAACAAACTCAAGAGGAACTGAAACCCAAGAAAACTGTACAGTATGAAAAAGCGCAAGAGCAGTTTATCAAGGGCTTTCGCGATTATCGTAGTGGGAATTATCTGCGTGCGCTTGAGGCCTTTGCTGCGGCTTTGGCCTTTGATCCCTCCCACGAACAAGCTAAACGTTACTATGCTTTAGCGAGTCGTAGGCAACAGGAGTTTATTCAAGGGCACTTTCAAGCAGGCAAGCGTTACTATGGAGTCAAAAACTATCGTTTATGTGAAAGCCATTTAGCTATCGTCTTGCGCTCCATCAAAGATCAAAATGATCCCACCCGACAAGAGGCTTTACAGTATTGGCGAGAGTGTAAGTCCCGAGTGGAATTAGCCTATTAGTTGGGTGTTACTCATGGCACGACTAAGAATCTACTATCTGCAACAGCTTAAAATGGACCTCGATCTGGAGGCTAAAGAGCGGTGGGTTTTTGGTCGAGAGGATTCTTGTGATATCGCCCTGACGGAAGAAGTGGGGGTATCCCGACGGCACCTTGAGTTGGTTAAGGAGAATGGACGTTGGCGAGCCATACGTTTAACCAATAAGCCTCTGTTGTTTTGGCAGGGAACTCCCGTTGATGAGTTATGGCTTGAGCCAGGGATGCGGTTTTCTATACCCTCTTACGAGTTTGAGTTTTTAGGGGAGGGGCAAGCGGCGACAGAAGCTGATCGTGGGGTGGACTCTGGGGATGGTAGTGAAAAAACTCAAGTTGGAGTGTTACCCTCTCTTCCCACTTTAGTGCTATACGATGAAACGGGTAACGTTAGTAAAAACATCCCCCTTTCTGGTAACCATTGGATTGTGGGGCGCGATCCTAGTTGTTCCGTGAGTATCGACCATCACAAGTTAAGCCGTAAGCATTTCGAAATTTTACGCAAAGAGGGGCGCTACTTTATTCGTGATCTCGGTAGCAGTAACGGAACCTTTGTTAAAGGCGAACCTGTACCTTCGGAGGACTGGCGTCCTTTATATTCTGGAGATGAAATCAGTGTTTATGATCTGAAAATGCGCTTTGTTCTGCGGGATGCTTCCTTTGATATGCGTTCGCGGGAAGCGGAGCGAGCCCTCGCCCCTTACATGGGGGATGGCCCCAGCGCAGAATCGGGAAAAACACAAATCAACAACCCGGGCGGTCAATCCTGGGGCGGGGCGGGAGCCTCGCCTGAGGCGCAAGCTTTTGAGCAAGAGTTTTCCCCTGAAGACTTAGGTGCGCAAGCACCAAAAACCACCAAAGAGAAAATCCGAGAGTTTTTCAAAAAACCCATTCGCGCTGTTTTATTGTTGTTGTTACTGTTACTAGCCATTTTTTATCTTGTAATGGAGGATAACCAAAGCGAATCAGCGAGTCAGAAAAAGACAAGCGAGATTCAAACCCCGTTTGATAAACTGTCGGAAGAGCAAAAGACCCTTGTGAAACAACTTTATGAGTCGGCCCAGTCTTTTATGCAGCAAGGAAAGTATCAGTTAGCTAAGGATGAAATCGCCAAGCTTCATCAAATTATTCCTTACTACGAAGACTCCAAGCAGCTCGAGGAAGCCGCGAATCAAGCCTTATTTTTACTAGCCGAAAGAGAACGTCAGGAGGCCGAAGCGCGGGAACAAGAACGTATTGCTGAGGAAATTAAAACCACTATTGCTAAGTGTCGTAAACTTCTAGGGCCTAAGGTGACTCGTGCTGAAGTGGATGAGTGTTTAAGTCCGATTTTAGCCTATGATCCGGATCATCCCGAGATTAAGTCTCTTTTGGATGAGGTGGCTAAGATCGAAGAGGAGCGACTCATTCAAGAAGCCAAAGCCCGCGAGTATCAGGAGAAGGTCAAAGAGCTTACTGCTTTGTATAACAAGGCTAAGGATTTAGAAACGACCGAGCAATGGCTTGAGGCCATTGAGGCTTATCGTGAGGTCATTCAATCTGAGTTACCCGACCCCAAAGGTTTGAAAAAACAGTCAGCAACAAGCAAGGAAAGTATTGAACAACGTTTAGCGCAAAGACAAAAAGATATTGAGTCTCGGGCGCAACAACTTTATCAGCAGGGGAAATGGAAAGAAGCTATAGCGCTGATTCGCGAAGCCATCGTGATCAACCCGAAAAATCAGGTTTTGATCGGGATTCATGAGGAGTGGATGAATGAGCTTAGAAAAAACATGATGCAAATCTATCAAGAGGCCAACTTTGAAGAATCTATTGGTGATATTGACTCAGCCAAGCAAAAATGGGGGCAGATCAGGGAGCGGAGTTTGCCTGGCGAGGATTACTACGAAAAAAGTAAAGTCAAACTGAAGCGCTACGGGGCTTGGTAACATGAAGATAAAAAAAGAATTAAGTTTCCGAAAAGAGCCCGTGGCTATTCCAGCTGTTAAAGCAGTGGCTTCCAGTCGTTCTGTGCATTTTTTTCGTCTATGGAGCGGGGATTTTTCTCTCGAGTCTTGGGTCAGTGATTTTGAATTGTTCATAGATCAACAAGGAGAGAGTGAGGAGCGCACGCGGGTCACACATTTAGGAATTGATCTCGCTTATCCCACAGAGGAGCGTTACTATGAACTACGACAAGCGCTAGAGGCTTGGCTTAATTTGCGCTTGCCAAAAAGAGATGATGGTCTTTTAGTGGAGTGGACGACTCTTTTTGAAAAAGAGGGGCTTTATTACTTTTTTTCTTTTGGGCATGGGAGTCTGTGGGGTTTAACGTCCTTTGATGCTCATGGCCTTTGGGCGCAGCAACATTTTTTACTACCTTTCTATCCGTTACCGCGGATTGCGCTTGGAATCTCTGATGTCAGTCAAGGGAGTTTACTCAGATTATCGCGGCATCAGTATTCCGCCTTGTCATGGCAGGTGGGCACAGGCCCTTGTAGCTCAGATGATTGGCGGCAAGGAGAAGAACATTTTTTTTCTGCTCAGGTGAGTCGTTCTAGCTCTCCTTATTTTTACTTGTGTGTTCTTGACTTGTCCCCAAGCTCATGAGGGGATGAAGGCAACGGCACCGGTTGAGTAAACTCGTAGGAGGTGATATGTTAGGTGATTTAAAACGAGTATTTTTGTTCAAGGATTTTTCTGATGATGAATTGAAGCTGTTAATCGACGCCGGGCAGGAAAGAAATTATATTGCGGGTCAAGAGCTTTTTTTTTCTGGTCAAAAAGCCGACAGTTTTTTGTTAGTTTTGCAAGGTACGGTGAAACTGGTAAAGTCTAGCGAAGAGGGCGATGAGATTGTACTTGCTCAGCTGGCTTCCGGAGAACATTTTGGCGAAATGGGCTTTCTTCTCCATCAAGCTGCGCGCACCGCTACCGCAGTTGTTACTGAAAGTGCGAGAGTTTTCGAGATTTCGTATAGTAATCTCGCAGAGGTTTTGGAAAAAAATATTTCTCTATCAGCAAAGTTTTATCGATCTCTATCTCGCTTTCTAGCCAATCGATTGGCGGAAACTACTAAAGAGTTACTGAAGTAGTAACTCGTTTTATTTAGAGGGGGTAGAGGCAAAGCAATGAGTTCTTAATAGGGTTATACTTTGAAAAAAAACATCCTAGGAGAGTTTATGGCGCAAACAAAAGCTAGGGCGAAAAAACCAGGATCTTTGAATCGTTCGTCCTTGGAGTTATCATTAGGGTTTATCGACACCCTTATTCGCTGGAATCATGAGCGTGACAGTAGGCTTCTTTCTCAGGATCAATTGATTTTAGCATCAGAGTCTCAGCTGCAACAACTTAGGACGCGTATTAAAAATCTTATGGAGCTCACTAAAAAAGAGGATCTAGAGACTTTGAAGCCCGGCGCCTTACAGCGCTTTTCTATGAGGGGAGGTGGCGGGCAGCTTTTTGTGCTTCTTCGCCCATCGCCTCCGGAGCACACCTCCCATGAGGGCTTGTTAGAAGAAAGTCCTATGGCCTTTTGGCGCAAACAGGGGGCGATGTTACTTGATCTTTTATCCGCCCGTCAGAGTGATTTGAGTTTGGATTTGGAACACCTGTCCTACGAGGAGCGGCTTGGTCTGTTTCTTGGTTTCGGACTAGCGGCTTATCGCTTTTTAAAAGTCTATCGGCCAAGTCAGGACAAAAAAACCTCGAAAACTCAATCAGATCAAAGGGGTGCGAATTTCCTCATGGAGCCACACAGCCTGACTCAGCAAGCATACGCGGAGGCGATGATTTGGTCCACGGCTCAAAACTGGGCTAGACATTTGGTGAATCTCCCCGCGGCGGAGGCTTATCCCTTGGCCATTGCCCGAGAAGTGGAAAGAGTCTTCTCTAAGTTAC
>CAZZMS010000007.1:0-6678 GCA_964655485.1 uncultured Pseudobdellovibrionaceae bacterium
GAGCTAGAAAGCCCTTTTAGCTTCATAAGCTTTATGCTAAGAGATGGCGTTCGCGAAAAAAAGGCCAGAGTTTATTGAAAAGAGATTCCTACCTTTTGGTCGAGGGATAGCCGATGCTGAAGGTGAATGAAATCTTTTATAGTATCCAAGGAGAGAGCTCTTTGGCTGGCTGGCCTACAGTATTTATTCGACTCAGTGGATGTCATTTGCGTTGCCAATATTGTGATACTCAGTATGCCTACTACGAGGGGCAGTTTATGCCTCAAGAGAAGATTGTTGAACGCGTGAGCCAATATCCAGCCCGCTACGTCTGTGTTACCGGTGGTGAGCCTTTGTTGCAGACAGCTGTATATGATTTGATGCAAGAGCTGTGTGATCGAGGTTATCATGTATCTCTGGAGACCAGCGGGGCGAAATCTATTGAGCGCGTAGATCCTCGAGTAAAAATTATTTTGGATATTAAAACACCGGCTTCGGGTGAAGTGGCGAAAAACTGTTGGGAAAATCTGGACCGTCTTCCGGTGAGTAGTGAAATTAAATTCGTCGTATGCAATGACAAGGACGTCGATTGGGCTTTACAAATCTGTCGTGAATATCGCCTGCCCGAGCGTTACTGTGTGTGGTTTAGCCCAAGTCATGGACAAATCAACCCTAGGGAGTTAGCGGAAAAAGTTTTATCGAGTTCTCTCCCTATTCGTATGCAGTTGCAATTACACAAAGTCATTTGGCCTGATATGGAGCGAGGAGTGTAGAATGGCTCAGCAACAACCTGAACCCGTGGGACTTGGTAACATTTTAGTGGTCAACCTCACGCAGGTGAGTCTCGAAAAACTGATTCGTGCAAAACTTGAAGTGTTGTTTCGCCAACAAAAATCCGAGAGCTTACCCGTGCAGGGACTTTATCAAATTGTATTAGAACAAATGGAAAAGCCTTTGTTGGAACTGGCTCTGCAGGCCACAAAAGGGAATCAAGTGAAGGCGGCTGAGCTGCTAGGCTTAAATCGTAATACCTTGAAGAAAAAGATGGATGCCTACGGCCTTTCAAAAAACACGAAAAATTCTGTCAAGCGTTTATCTTAAAATTGGCGCAAGTTTTCATGCATTTGTGAAGGAGCCTACTGCCTAGATCTACGGCTTGGCCTGTATGGGAAGTCCAGATTTAGTCGGTAGGGAGCGGCAAAAGTAAAAGGCTTGAGGCTGTGTCTCGTGGGGCGCATAGAATAGGGTTCTACACGAGGTCAAACTATGCCGCAAAATCTGGTTCCGCCACAAAATTTAGATGCAGAAAAGACAGTCATAGGAGCTGTGTTACTTGATTATCAATTATGGGATCAAGTGAGCTCCTCTTTGGTCGAAAGAGACTTTTATCTTAAAGCCCATCAGCTGATTTTTAGAGCTATGAAGGAATTGGCAGACAAAGGTCGCCCAATTGATCTTTTAACGGTGGCGGATTTGTTATCACAACGCTCTGAACTTGGACCCGTTGGTGGAGCGGAATATTTAGCAGAGCTCGCCTCTTGTGGGGTTTCTTCTATTAATTTAGATGTTTACGTGCAACTTATTAAGGAAAAAAGCTTACTTCGTCTAGCCATTCAAGAGGCCCAACAAATCATGGAGGAGGCTTACAAGCAAGAGTTCGAAAGTATCGATTACTTTATCGATAAAGCGGAGGAGCGCTTTTTTAAACTGAGCGAAAACAGGCAGAGCTCAGGCCTAACTCCCGCCATAGACATAGTCCAAGCGGCGATGAAACGAATTGAGGCTCTGTCGCAGTTAGATTCTGAAGTCACGGGGATTGCTTCAGGCTTAGAAAGTCTCGACAAAATGACAAGTGGCTTTCAGCCTGGAGAGCTTATTATCATTGCGGCTCGTCCCTCTATGGGAAAGACGGCGTTCAGCCTGAATATCGCTGAACACATGGTCATCCGATTACAAAAGACAGTGGCTTATTTTGCCTTGGAAATGAGTAAGGAATCTTTGATGAATCGGCTCATAGCCATGAATGCGGGCGTGAGTATGAAACAGATTCGCTCTGGAAAATTAAACAGCACGAGCTGGCCCAAGCTGATTCAGGCTGCGGCTCGTTTTGGAGAAGCAAAAATTTTTATCAATGACACATCGAACATCTCGCCCATCGAAATTCGCACGCAAGCAAGGAGGTTAAAAAGTCAGGTGGGATTGGATTGCATTATTATCGACTACCTCCAGCTGATGAAGCTTAAAGAAAAAGCCGAATCGAGGGAGCGCGAAGTGGCAGAAATTTCCCGCTCTTTGAAGGCTATTGCGAAAGAGTTGCAAATCCCGGTCATTGCTTTAGCGCAATTAAATCGTGGTGTAGAAGGTCGAACAGAAAAACGCCCCATGTTGTCAGATCTTCGGGAGTCGGGCTCCATTGAGCAAGACGCTGATTTGATTATGATGCTTTATCGTGAGGATTACTACGATAAGGAAGATAGCGAAAAACAAGGGAAGGCTGAGGTGATTATCGCCAAACAGCGAAATGGTCCGACGGGTACTGTGAAACTCCATTTTGAAAGCGAAATTGGAAGATTCCGCGAAATGCCTACACCACAACCGACAGCTCAAGTGGGATTTGCAACTAACCCCACTCCTGCCCTGGGAGAGAAGCCCAAAGCAAAATCCCTTGGGCCTATTGTGAACCTCGCTCCTGAAGCCTAGTTAACTGCAGAGTTATTGGTGTTACTGAGCAAACTAGCGGAGGGCTTGGGGATAACTAGAGGAGGGGTTTTACGATCGAATAAACCATGTCTTGAATGCGCTTAAGGCTATCCACTGTCTGGGCTTCAAAACGTAAGACCAAAACTGGTTGTGTGTTACTAGCTCGCGCTAGGGCCCAGCCATCGGGGAAGCTCACGCGCACACCGTCCAGTAGATCCATGGGATATGGCTGACCTTGAAAGAAGGAAATCAGTTTTTCTACGATAAGTTTCTTTTTTTCTTCCGTGGTGTCGATACGCAATTCAGGCGTGTTGTAGGCAGGCGGAAGATCGGCCAGTAACTCACTCACCGACTTTTTTGTTTTGTGAAGAATTTCGCAAAGTCTTAAGCCTGCGTACAAAGCATCATCGTATCCATAATTTCGGTCGCGGAAAAAGACATGACCACTCATCTCTCCACCAAAGGGAGCTTGTTCAGTGCGGATCTTTTCTTTGACCAAGGAGTGTCCCGTTTTCCACATAATGGGCACACCCCCATGCTTTGTTACATCGGCAAAAAAACGATCGGAACACTTCACATCGCCAATGATTTTACCCCCGGGGGTTTGTTTCAATACGTCTCGAGCGAGTATAACCATCAGCTCATCGCCGAGAATGAATCGACCTTTTTCATCTACAATCCCGATACGATCGGCGTCTCCATCAAAACCAATACCGACTTGGGCGCCTTGTTCGATCACGGTTTTTTTCAGTAACTCCATATTTTTTTCCACCGTAGGATCAGGATGGTGTACAGGGAAGCGACCATCAGGTTCTTCGCAGATGATAGTGGGCTGAATCCCGCAGGCTTCAAATAGGCGTCGAGCGATAACTCCTCCCGCTCCGTTACCGGGATCCAATACGACCTTGACACCACTCATTTGCGGAAATTCGGATTGGTAACGCTTTACATACTCGGGAAAAATATCAAACTCTTGTTCGGCACCTGAGGCTTGGAGTTTTAAGAAGCTCTGGGTATCAATGATTTGTCGTAACTTTTGAATAGCCTCTCCATAAATGGTCGATTGGCCTACCGAAATTTTAAAACCATTGTATTCGGGTGGGTTGTGGCTTCCAGTAATCATAATAGCCCCGTCCAGCTCGGGGATATGAAAAGTGCTGAAGTATGAAATAGGAGAGGTAATGAGTCCCAATTTCACGACATGAGCGCCGCTAGCTTTTAATCCGTCAATCAGCGCGCGATACAACTCAGGGCTTGAGTGGCGGGCGTCATGGCCGACACTCACTCTAAGCTGAGTTTTATTTTTAACTAGCATTTGATAGGTCACATAGGCTCGCCCTAGGTCGTAGGCAAAGTTTCTATCATAATCTTGGTTCACGACTCCGCGAATATCGTACTCTCTAAAGATCACAGACTTGTGCATAAACACCTCTTAGGAATATTTACTTATGATTCAAGATCCCTGATAGCCTGTCAAACCATCGTCCTTCAAAAAAGATCTTTTTTAGGTTTGCTCCTAGGGCGTTGTCATTTCGATCCGGGGTGTGCTCTCTAGGGCTCAAGCTGCCAAATTATCCAACACCCGAAAGAAGTTCAAAAGCCGTGGTAATAGCGTCGATCATGGATTGAGGGTTAGCGCGATCAAGCCCATAAAGCTCTTTGGCCGGTCCATGGTCTACCGATAGACGTAAGAAGGGTAAACCCAAGGTGGTATGCGCTCCGGAGAAACCATGAACTAGCTTAAACGGTATAAGCCCTTGATCATGATAATGGGCAATGTACAAAGGATGAGACGCTTTGAAATCTTGCTGGGTGAATGCACTGTCAGAAGGCAAAGGGCCCTCCCAAGGCCAAGGCCAAGGTTCCAGACTGCGCCAAGCCGGTAACAAGACTTCGTTTTCCCATGAGGAGATAAGGCCCCCATCCCCTGCATGAGGATTAAGGCCCAAGAGCTTGAGTTTCTTGATGCGAGTTCGTAAGGGGTGAGGCAGACCTCGCAAAGATCTGTGAAGTTGGCATAAGCGACTTTTTAAGCGCTCAGCCGCCAGTTGAAGGCTCACATCCGACAAGGGAACATGATCCGTTAAGAGAACGACATCAAAAGAAGATCCTAAAAAATACATAAACAGATCATCTTTTGTAAGCTGAGCTACTTGGGCGAGTAAACCCGTATGCCCCATGACTTGGTAACCCTCTTGAAGGAATTGAGCTTTATCGAGGGGACCGGTGATTAGCATATGTCTGCGTGGTTCACTGAAGCAAAGCTGAGCGACGACTTCCACCCAATAGGCTGGTCGCGCAGGAGCCTTAACCACGTAAAATCCTCCGGCCTCGGGTGGATGGATTTGATCCTGCATTTTTGGCTTTAAACTTTGGAGTCTGGGCCAGGCCCATCGATCACTTTCATGGCTTAGGACAATTAGTGCCAAATCCTTGTTTAAATGATTGACCACTCTTAAGTGTTCGATGGCTTTTACGGTGATCTCAAGCCCAATGCCGTCAAGGTTACCCGGAGTGATCCAAATACATTTGGGGAGCATTTTAACCCTTCGAGTTACCCTGTGGTTTGAGCTCGGGGCGGAAATACTCAATGCGTAATTGAGATAACTTCACCTCAAACCACCGTTCGAGAGCTTGTTTGATTTGTCGCTCAATCACAAATGAGCGTAACTTTTCTTTCTGTGCCTGAAATTTACTATCAGGGATGATCTTTAAGTTTTTTATAAGAAAAATGTGTAGTCCTGCTTTTGTGGTCACCACATAGGGAACAAGACCGTCTTTGGTGGTCTCAATGGCTTTTACCACTGAAGGTTCCAAATCTTCTTTTTGGAATCTACCAAGAAAGCCATCCTTTTGGAATTGGGTATCCTCGGATAAGCGCTCAGCCACAGTGGTAAAAGATTCTCCGGCTTTGAGAAGGGCAAAAGCCTTATCGGCCCGCTCGCGAGCGGCTTCCAGACCGCCTTTTTTCTTGGGTTGAAAAAAGATATGATAAAGATCCACTTCAAAAGAGTTTTGGGGGCGTTTTTTGAAAATTTCAAAGTAGGCTGCTTCGAGCTCTTCATCGTTAACTTTAAGACGAGAGATAATTTCAAGGTCGATCAGGTTCTGATGTTCAATGCGTGTTTTTAAATAGCTTTGATATTGCGAAAATCGAATACCTTGGGCTTCAAGTAGCCCGGGCAATTCAGCGCGAGTCACCCCGTTACGTTTGGCGATATCTTTCAATTCCTGCTCTACGCGCTCCATGGTTACGGATAAATTGAGCCTCTTGACTTCCGAGTCGAGAATTCTTTCCCTAATCAAGTATTGCATCATCAGGGGCTCTGATTGCTTGATGGATTCAGGATCTAAGGTCCCTAGGGCAATATCATTTAAAATCTCATTTTTGGCAATTTTCGCCTTGAGTTCGCTTAAATCACTGGCCAAAATGGGCTCATTGTTTACGGTAACAATGACCTCATCCACTCTTGTAGTTGCAGCCTGCAGCAATGAAGTGAAATAAAAGTAACAAAACATGATAAGGGATAATCGAATCGACCTCATGTTCCCTCCTCCCTTAATTTAACCTCGATGGCCTGAATCCAGGGATAGTTGATAGAGATTTTAACAGAGTCCAAAGTTTTTGTGAGCCATTTCAAATACAGACCCTGTTCTTTTTGTTGACGAAGCTGCTGTAGGATCTGCGGACGTGAGGCCTTAAGATCTATTTTGCGGGCAGGTTTTGCATCTAAAATTTTTATCAGATGTATCCCCCATTCACTTTCAATAAGAGAGATAGCCTTGGAGTTGACTTTCGCATTTTTCTTAAACAATCCATCAAAGGCCCTAAAGTCGCCCTTATCCACCCAGCCCAGGACGCCTGCCTTCAGTTGACCCTCGGGGCTTAAGGAGAACCGCTGAGCGGCTTGTTCGAAGCTAATCGCGCCACTTTCAATCAGGCGCTTAAGATCTTCGGCTTGATCTCTTTGCTTTACCAAAATTTGCGCTAGCTTCAAT
>CAZZMS010000008.1:0-4419 GCA_964655485.1 uncultured Pseudobdellovibrionaceae bacterium
CCCCGAATGCGCTCCGTAACATCGACAGGATCCGACACTCCCGCACTTTTAACCAAGATACGAAGATGCCCCCCCTCCCCAGAGGATTGGGTCTTCAAAGTGGCATGGTCGTTACCAGACACTAAAATGGCGTTACCCGCCGACATAATAGTTACCGAACCGCGATCCCCTTCAGCGATTTTAATATCCATGATTTCATTTAGTTTTTTTAACAACATATCACGACGATCTCGCTGATCGTTGGCCACTACACCGCGTACTTCGATTTCCACGATCTGCTGGTTTAAAGAAGCAATTTCAGCGATGAGACCATTCGCCTCTTCCACTCGACCGGCAATTTGAAAATTAATATCTTTTTGAACATCATCGAGTTGCTTCATGACACGAGAGAAATCTTGTGACATAAGCTCGGCGGACTCTTTAACCACCGAGCGCGCCGTAAGACTTTCAGGGGTGTTAGCGAGTTCTCGAAAGGAATTAAAAAAATCGGAAATATATTGGTTTAAGCCCTTCACGGATTGTTCGTTAAACACTTGCTCAATCCGACTCATCAGCTCAGCTTGGGTGTCCAAAAAACTTTTTTGACTTCCTTCGCGTTGAATTTGCTTTTCCAAAAAAGGATTATTAACACGAGTGACCGCCGCAGTTTTGGCCCCCATTCCGATTTGTAACCGACCCTCGCTGACGGGAGTCGAAGACTGCAAATCGACTCTTTGGCGCGAGTAACCTTCAGTGCTCCGATTGGCAATGTTGTGGGAGACCGTCTGCAAAGCGGTCTGACTATTCAGCATACTCCGCTTTCCCACATCCATCATCGCACTGATTTTACTCATAATAACCTAACCTCTAGGCCTCTTGCTCCCGCAAAACGCCTACTGCCTGAGAATGACTTTCTAATTTTTTATGCTTACCGTAAGTGGGCTTTTGTGTGACCGAAGCTTTAAGCTCCGACAAGGCCCCTTGTAAAACCCGCAACTGCGCTTCTACTAAGAGTTGATTTTTTCTCTGCACTTGAGCTAGACGCTCAATAATCAGGGTTAACACGGCGTGACTTTGGCGAAAAGCCTCGGCAAGAGGGGCATCGACTTTTTCAGCCAGCTCGAGAAGTCTTGGGTAATCACTCTCGATATTTAATAAATGCGCAAGCTCTCTAGCATAACGCTCTCGAAATGAGTCCGTGAGCTTAATTTTGCGAAGGATGTCGTCTTTTTGTTGGTTGAACTCATCCAATTTCGCTCGATCCAGGGCCTCAATAACTTCAGTTTCTTGCCTCGTGAGCTCAAGCAACTTTTTGTAGTGTCCCACTAACTCATCCAACTGAGTCAACAGACGATCAGAAACCTCTTTGATCTTCAAGGATCTTAACTCTTCCATAAGCCCTCCGGGTGGCTTCCTGCCTACCCTTAAAAGAAACTACGCTTAAAACTCAAGATGCTCGTTCAGCAACCTTTCTGCTAAAGCGTCGGTATCCACCTGATACTGCCCCTTGGCCATCAATTCCTTATAGTGACTCACTTTATCTGCTCGTACATCAGGACTATTTTTAGCTACCTCCGTAGCTTTGGCTGCTAGCTGAGCTTGCTCTGAGAATCTCACAGGAGCCGAGGTCTCGCTGGAAGAAGTCTTCTCAAGAGTTTTCGTGGAGGTCGCACCAGCCTTGGCCTCGGGCTTATTGACTCCAGATGATTTGTTACCCTCCTTAGCATCACTGATATTTAGGTTTTGTCCAACTTTGTTGTGCGTAATTTTCATAATCCCCTCACTTGTTCAGGTAACGCATTTTGAGATTATCGTAAATCACTTGGCGCAAGGCCCCTGAGCCCTGATCCGCCATCATTTCTGCGTATTGATCAAAAAGCTGTTCCTCAAAGATGCGCTCAGCTTGGTTTTTGTTGATTAAACCCGATTCAGGAACCGTTTGTTTAAGGGCTCGAACCATGGAACGGTGAAGCTCTTTCTCATACAAGGCAGCCACCTCGCGCAACTGCTTGTCAAACTCCTGAGCCTGAGCTGAGCCAGTCGTGGTCATCTGAGATGACTTAGTCTGCCCGGCGACCGAACCCCCAATAGGTGGCTGTGGTAGGAGTTGTACTTTCATAACTCACTCTTTCGAAAAGAAAGAAGTGGGGAGTTGACCAGAGGGGTGCGTCCTGCACTTGGTTCTCTTGGGCTTTGGGTCTTCGACCTATACACTGCTTCCTGCGAGATGCGTGTGTTGGCAAGCCTACCGTCCATGGTATTCAATCTCTGACTCCTCCCCGAGCTACAAAAACATCCATGTTCTTGTAGCTATAATTTGATTATCAAAACTTTTTTTCAAAGAACCAAAGAAAAAGTGAAGTCCTACAAAAAATCTAGCTCTCCGTGCAGGGCTCCAGCCGCTTTCATCGATTGTAAAATACTAATCATATCCCTCGGAGTAACACCCAGGCGGTTAAGCGACTGAATCAGCTCCTTCACACTGTTACCATCCATGTAGTGAACTCGACTTTCGTTAGTCCCTTTTCCGCCCGAGGAATCACTAATCTTGACAGTTAAATTGCCATGAGCTAGGGCCACGGGGCTCACTTTGACATTTTCTCCCACGACAATCGTGCCAGTCCTTTCGTTAATCACAATCCGCGCTTTCTGATCAGGATCCACTTGCAAAGACTCGATGGTAGCCATCAGTTCTACTCCGCGCCCCTCAAAGTTATCAGGGGTTACGATATCAATGGTTGAAGCGTCCTTAGCACTGGCATATTGCCCGCCCAGGGATTGATTTATAGACACCGCGACCCGGGCCGCGGTTAAAAAGTCAGGATTATGAAGGGTTAAGCGAAACATCTTTCTTTCAGAAAAGTCTGAGGTGATATCTCGTTCAATGACCGCTCCTCCGGGAATGCGTCCTACCGTGGGAATACCTTCTTTTCCCATTCCTCCCAGGGATATGGGGCCTTGGGCGACCGCATAAACCTCTTCATTGGCGGCCCGCAAAGGCGTTTGTAGGAGAATCCCCCCCTCTAAGCTACTGGCGTCACCCAAAGCACTCACCGTGACATCCATAGGGTTACCCGCCTTGGCGAAAGCAGGTAGTTTTGCTGTGACTACCACCGCCGCTGTATTTTTACTGGTAACCATTTGATTATCTAATTTAACACCAAGTTTATCGAGCATTCGCCCTAAGGAACGAGCCGTAAACTCGTTCTTGCCGTCCCCGGTTCCCTTAAGCCCCACCACAATTCCATAGCCGATCAGTTGATTTTCTCGGACTCCTCGAATAGAGGCTAAATCTTTAATCCGTACCGCCCAAGCACTGGATAGACAACTCAAGTAACAAAAGCCTGCAAACCAAACAAATCGTTTCATTTACATCCCCTCCGCAGCCAAGGCTCGCTTTTTCCGCACGCTCAATACATCCACATCGGAATCCAGCAAACGATTTGAGGAGATACCTTGGTCAGAAAAGTCCTCGGGACGCACCATTCCTGTTACTAACACTTTAAACTCTTTATCGTTGACCATGATATGGCGCTGTCCGCGCACGCGATAGGCGCCATCGGGCAGACGCTCGGTAATACGGGCCATAATTGGTTCTAGTTCCATCTTGTCATCAGCCGCTTTCCCAACCGATGAATCTGTCTCAACTTTTTTCTCCTCGCCCCCTTCGGCGGCGGATTCCTGAGCCAAGCCGCGATGACCAGTGGAGGCTTTTAGGTACTTTTCATTCTCTTTTTCAATTTCATCCATCAGCTTTTTGATAGTTTTAATCTTCTGACGAACCTGATCTAACAATGGCCCCTCAAGAGTTACTGGAAGAATATCGCCTTCTTTGCGCATTTTATTCTGCGCAAACAAATAACCCGTTTGCCCTTCCATCACCCACAAACTTCCGCTTTGCGCGTATAGCTCATTTTCCTTTTCCAAACGGTCTTTGGTCATTCGTTGATACTGACGCCATTCTGCTTGCGGTAGCTGTTTTTGCTGGGAATAAGTTACACCCGCCTGACTTGGCTCACGCGAAATTTCTAGTTTATCAGTTGATTGACAAGAAACAACCAAGCCGCATACAGGTAAACATCGAAAAATGAACTTGCCTAGCCGTATCTTCATTGAATGAGCTCCACTTCTGAGTCATTGATGATACGCGCGCTCAAAACTTTTTGGGTTTTTTCCAATAACACGGGAATGATATCGCCCCTAGCTCCCGATTTTTTTGCTATAGCCTGAGCTTCAATTTCAATGGGGCCACTGCGCACGATGGCTTTGACCTTCTGAGCTAGTTTTACGACATCAGTGCGCTTCAAAGACGATACCAACAAGACTTGCCCCTGACGAATGGCACTTTGCGTTTGATACTGCGGCCAATCTAAAGATTGCAAAAATACCTGATTCAAGCGGGAAAGGGGCCACTCCACAACTTGCAGCTCCACAGAACCC
>CAZZMS010000009.1:0-6184 GCA_964655485.1 uncultured Pseudobdellovibrionaceae bacterium
CCTTAGTCTCGTGGGCTCGGAGATGTGAATAAGGGACAGGAGTAAAAGAGCTTTTGGACGCGGTTAGTAACAACGCCACGGCCATTCAAGTCACCTTAAATAAGCTAGCCAAACAGGAATCAGCACTTTTTGTCTATCTTCGGGGCCCCTCTGTTCCTTGTCCATTTTCTGGGTGGAATGGTCTAGTGAAAGGGCGGGGAGTCATGGACAGTCGTGAATACGGTTTGGGTGCACAGATTCTTAAAGCTTGTGGCGTTGGTCCTTTTCGCTTGCTGACGAATCATCCAGAAAAAAGAGTGGGACTTGAGGCTTTTGGCTTGGAAATCGTGGAGTTTGTTCCGCTAAAATCCCTCAGCCCAATCGCCTAAAGCCACACTGGGTAACTCCAAGCGGGGGGATTTCGTCTCTTGATTGGCGACCTTCAGCCTGGCCACACTTATTTTGTCCTCCACGTAAACCACCTCGACTTGTGCCACGGGGACTTTCATTTGTATTTTCTCCTGTTGATTTTTTGGATCTGTTACCGAGGTGTAACGATATAAAAAAATCAGTTGTCCCACTTTGAGGCCCTGATTTTTTCCCCCGCTTAAATAGTAGTCGGTAACCGGTGTGTGTTGGCTATGCAAGGGAAAACCGGGCCTGACTTCAATTACGCGTAAACCCGAGGCCATGGCGGTGAAAGAGGTGAGGCTGATCCAGGCGATCAAGCTGCCGAGTTTTATGGCAAAACAGCTTGCGCGTCCAAGCCTTCCATCTAGGCCAGGGAACTTAGTTGAAATGTGTCTTGCTTCTTTACGGGCCGAAGCTTTTCTGAATATTTGGGAGGGGCGAGTTTCAGGCTTGGCATGGCCTAAGGGAGTATGAGTCAATTTATATCCCATAACAGTCCTCCATGACTCGCTCTTCATAGCCTAAGCGGCACGAGCTGCCGCTGGAGCCTTCGGTTTCTTCCCTGTTTTGGGGCCTTGTGCGCTCAAGGAGCGTTTTTTCATCAAGGCCTCTTGAGCAGCGCGATCGAAGGCCACAGCGAAAACTTCATCCAGGTTTTCCGCAAAGATGATGTTAAGTTTCGCGCGAAACTCTTCAGGGATATCACTTAAATCTTTTTTATTGGCGAGCGGGATAATCACATCTTTAATCCCGTGATTAAGGGCTGCTAAACATTTTTCGCGAATACCGCCCACGGGTAACACCCGGCCTTGCAGGGTGACCTCACCCGTCATGGCGACATCGTGACGGACGGGAACTCCGGTCATTACACTGACTAAAGCGGTGGTCATGGTAACACCGGCTGAAGGACCATCTTTGGGAATAGCTCCCGCAGGGAGGTGAATATGAATATCCCAGTTTTGGAAAAAGTCCTCGGCAATGCCAAGTTCTTCGGCATGAGCTCGGGCATAGGTGAGGGCGGCTTGCGCCGACTCTTTCATCACGTCACCCAATTGCCCGGTGAGAACCAGTCCGCCTTTACCCTTGTATTTGAGAGCTTCCACGTACAGGACTTCCCCACCGGCTTGAGTCCAAGCTAGTCCCGTCACCACTCCCACTTGATTTTCTAATAACTTTTCATCACGCAAGAAACGGGGAGCTCCGAGTAGCTCACTAACGGTGTGTTCGTTCACTTCATAGTGAGTCACTTCACCGGTAACAACCATCTTAGCGACCTTACGACAGACACTGCCAATCTCGCGTTCCAGATTCCTGAGGCCTGCTTCACGGGTGTAGTGACTAATAATGTACTGGAGGCCCATATCGGTAAAGGTGATTTGTTCTGGTTTCAGGCCGTTTGCCTCGATCTGTCGCTCCACCAAGTGCTTGCGCGCAATGAGTAACTTATCATTTTCCGTGTAACCGGGGATTTGAATAATCTCCATACGATCCCTTAGGGCCGGAGGGATGTTTTCAATAACGTTAGCGGTGGCGATGAAGAGCACCTTGGATAAGTCAAAATCTACGTTCAGGTAATTGTCGCGGAAGCTTTGGTTTTGCTCAGGATCTAAGACCTCAAGCATGGCCGCACTAGGATCTCCACGGAAATCGCTACCAAGCTTGTCGATTTCATCTAAAACGATGACAGGGTTTTTCGTTTTCACCTGACGGAGGGCTTGAATAATTTTTCCGGGCATGGCTCCCACATAGGTGCGACGGTGCCCACGAATTTCTGCTTCGTCTTTCACTCCACCCCGCGCAATACGGAAATATTCTCGTCCCATGGCCTTAGCGATCGAGCGGCCAAGAGAGGTTTTTCCCACTCCAGGAGGTCCGGCAAAGCACAAAATAGGGCCTTTGGGTGAGTCGTTCAGGTTTCGCACGGCTAGAAACTCAAGAATACGATCCTTGGCTTTTTTGCGGTCGTAATGAAACTCGTATAAGATTTTTTTGGTCACATCTAAGTCAATGCTATCTTGGCTTTCTTTAGACCAAGGGAGATCACTCATCCAATCGAGATAGGTGCGTAGCATGGCGGCTTCACTGGCATCGGGATGCATTCGTTCGAGGCGATGCAGCTGTTTAAGAGCTTCTTTTTCCACTTCCGGAGGCATTCCGGCGTTTTGAATTTTTTGACGATACTCTTCGATTTCTTCGCTTTTGGGATCTCCCTCTCCGAGTTCGTTTTTAATAGCCTTCATTTGCTCACGTAAAAAATATTCTCTCTGATTTTTATGTGAGTCAGCCTTGTCTGCGCGTGCTCCGCTGGCTCCTAATTGATCCAATTCTTTGATCAGTAATTCATTCACCAGGCGTAAACGCTCTTCGGGATCTTGAGTTTCCAAAACTTTTTGAGCATCGCTCACTTTAAGTCCCACATTGGAGGCGACAAGATCGGCAAGCCGACCGGGCTCAGAGACATCGTCCAGAATGAGCAGAATGTCAGGGGGGAGAGATTTTCCAAAAGCGATAATTTTCTCGATGGACTCCCGAGTTTGGCGCATAAGAGCTTCGGTCGAAAGGGCCACAGAGCTCACAGCAGTGTCTTCGATTTTTTTGATCTTTACTTGAAAGAAGGGATGTTGTTCGGTGAAGTTTTGGATTTTCGCTTTACCAATCCCTTGCACCAAGATTTTGATACGTCCGTCAGTGAGTTTACGCATACGCATGATCATGGCAATGGTACCCACTTGATAAATATCTTGGGGCGAAGGATTTTCCTCGGTCACATCTTTTTGTGCCGCAAGAAAGATCAAGCGATTTTTTGCCAGTGATTCTTCCACGGCGATCACCGAACTTTCCCGACCCACGAACAAGGGGAGAATCATGTACGGAAACACCACAATGTCGCGGATAGGTAACAGGGGTAAGGTGTCGGGAATTTCGATGTTTTTGTCATGAAAACTCATGTCAGCTCTCCTCCGTAGGGGTTGAACTGAAGGTCGCTGGTGACCTTCATGTCCCTTGCCTCGGCAGGAGCTACGAAAAACCCAAGTGGGCTTAGGTCAAGAAATGGTCGGGAATCAACTGAATCTAGGCTTTTTTCAGGCGAGCGATCTCGGCTTTGGCCTCAATGAGTTGTGATTGATAGGACATCAGCAGATTTTCGCTTTTTTGTAACTGAGCTTGCAGAGTGTGGATTTTTAAGTCGTAGCTTTTTAGAACCATGTGATGTTTTTGTATGAGTTCTTGGACTTTTTGCTCCGTGTTTTGTAACTCCACGGATTTTTGATGCTGAGTTTGTCGTTGTTGTCTCAGACTTTCGGCGAGCTGGTGATCGTTTTGTTCCAAAATTTTCATGGATTGGGTGAGTTGATCGATCTGGTTTTTTAGGGAGTGCCACTGCAAGGCCTGGTCTTTTTTGTAGGCCTCCAGGCTATCTTTTACCGCCTGAATCATCTGTCGAAGCTCTGAGATTTTCTGATCGGTTTTTAAGACTTCTTCCCAAGTGAGGTCTGAAGGTAAACTCGATTTAATGGCTGGTTGCGCTTCAGAGCTTTCAAGTCCGAATAAGTCATAGCGGATTTGTTTTTGCATTGACCTCTCCTTGGCTGGGTGCGTAACATAAAACTATGATACTCACACAAACCATTGTCGAGGAAATCGAACGGCAGGTCAATCCCTCTGGGGAGTCCTGGATGGCCTTTGCACAGTATATGCGCCAATTTCATGGTCGCGAACCTTGGCGTGTACGTTTCCTCCAAGAATGGCTAGGGGAATGTCTCTTGTTTCCTCACTGGCGGCAAAATCGTGCCCTGTTACTGAAAGAGATTCATGAGTATTTGGTGTGGATTCAAGCCAAAATGAATTGGGATTTGTCTTTGGAAAACTTTCCATGGCAGGCCTCATTTCAAGTAGTCAAGGTAGAAAGTGCCGAGGATCAAGAGTTGTTGATCAAAAAGTTTTTAACCAAGGTCTATCCCGCAGAATCCTATAGAGTGCGTTTGCAGCGGGGGATCCATGTGCCTTGGGTGGCTTTGATTCTCCAGTTAAAAACGCGGGAATTGACTCAGCGTTTGTTCGATGACCAGTTCTTGTTGGACGAAGGAGATTTGTTACCTTTGCGGCAAAACGATCAGCTGCAATGGGGGAGTGACCTGGAGTTAAAGGAGAATGTGGTACAAAGCCTAGAATTGGGTTCGTTTATCCGTCATCGTTTTGTCCAGAAAAAAGGCTTGATCGATCTGGTGTCCACGCGAGGCTATTTGTTTGCCCCCTACAAAGAGTGGAAGAATGAATCCTTACTGGCCCATCCGAAGTTATTCTACGCGGTGAAACACTATGAGAGTCTATTCTTGCACAAAGACACCAACCCCTTTTATGCCGGCCTTGTGCGCGAGCTTGAGCGCACCGGACAAGCCTTGCGGCGTAAAGATCCTGTACCCATGACGGAACTTACCGATCTTTTGGTGCGAGCGAAAAGTAGTTTGGAAATGGTTTTTCCTGGGGATAAGCTTCTGGGATTGCTGGTACAGCAGTTAGAGGCGCATTGGCAGGCGAGTGAGGACATGGTAACAAAAGCTCCGTGGTCTTTATCTGCCTTGGATTTTGAGGAAGATGATTCGCAAGTTGTCTCTTTGCGTGACATGAAAAAACTCGGTAACACTCAAGGCTTAGGTTAGGAAGGAATTTAAGACATGGGAAAAAAAATGCGCTTAAACCGGTTTTTAGCGCAAGCCGGAGTCGCCTCTAGGCGCAAAGCCGACGAGCTGATCGAGGAAGGTTTGGTGCAGATCAACGGCCGAACCGTCTATGAATTAGGTGTTTCGGTGGATCCGAAGCAGGATCAAGTAAAAGTGAGAGGTAAGCTCATTAAACCTGAGTCGCTGAGATACTTTGTGTTTTACAAGCCTCGCCAAGTGATGACCACCATGGCGGATCCTGAAGGAAGACCATGTGTTGCTGACTACTTTCGAAATATCAAAGAAAAGGTTTTCCCCGTAGGTCGTTTGGATTGGGATAGCGAGGGCTTACTCATTGTGACCAATGATGGAGATTATGCGCAAAAAGTCTTACATCCTTCGGCCGAAGTCACAAAAACTTATCTTGTGAAATTAAATGATACCCCGAGCGAAAAAGATTTTGAGAAACTCAAGCGTGGAGTGAGTATCCCTGAGGGAGGTCGGGTGCGAGCTAAGGAGGTGTCTTTTGCTCAGCACGGAACTAGCCCGGACAAAGCATGGGTGCGTATTATTGTTACCGAGGGGAAAAAGCATCAAGTACGTCAGATGTTTTTTAAGCTTGGTTACGACGTCTTACGCCTCAAAAGAGTCGCCATTGGGCGTTTGAAGTTAGGTTCGCTTAAACCGGGAGAAATGAAATCTATTTCGCCTCGGCAAGCCGCTTTAGTCTTCGAGGTCGATCAAGTGTCTGAACGTCACAAGCGGGCGGCTGGTTTGCTGAGAGAGCGACGATCAGCTCAACGAGCTACTTCAGCTAGAAAGCCTCGGTCACGGTCCTAACCAGCGGTTGGGGCTTGATTAGTAGAGCCGAGCAGTCTGTTCGCTGGATACTTTGTTTTTTAGTTTACTGAATACTATACCCCAAGCGTCCCCAGCGAATCGTGCTGTGGATACATAGAAAATTCAGCAGTGGCAGAGTTTTTTCGCACTCTAGCCACACAATACATTCCCGCCACCGGATGTTTTCCTTGAGCAACAATCCCACCACTCGGGAGTACGACTAGTAATTCTGTCATTCCCCAATAACAAAAAGGTAACCAACCGGGCCGGTGTCTTAACCCCACTTAGCGGAG
>CAZZMS010000010.1:0-10480 GCA_964655485.1 uncultured Pseudobdellovibrionaceae bacterium
CCCCCATACGTCGCGCCCACCCGAAGTCGAGATCCTCTAGCCCCTTCCCTCGTCTGCTGAGGACCAGTTTTAATGCAAGCCCCCTTGCCCCCCACAAGATTCCTCCGAGTAAAATAGGGTAACACAAGCGAACAAAAACAAAAAAGGGGTGAATGTGGGATCTTTGATTCCTTTTGTCATTGAACAAACCAGTCGTGGGGAACGTAGTTACGATATTTATTCTCGGCTTCTCAAAGATCGGATTATCTTCTTGGGTACGGCAGTTACCGATGAGGTGGCCAATGCCGTGATTGCCCAAATGTTGTTTCTTGAGGTGGACAACCCGGAAAAAGACATCCATCTTTACATCAATAGCCCGGGTGGTAGTGTCAGTGCCGGCTTGGCGATTTACGACATTATGCAATTCGTGAAATGCGAGGTAGCCACCTACTGTATGGGGATGGCTGCTAGTATGGGATCTTTGTTACTTGCCGCCGGAGCCCCAGGTAAGCGCTTTGCATTACCTAATAGCCGGATCATGATTCACCAACCACACTTGGGCGGTGGTGGTCTTGGAGGCCAAGTAACCGACATCGAAATCCACGCAAAAGAACTCGTGCGCACGAAAAAACGTCTCACAGAAATATACGTCGAGCATACCAAACAAAAATATGATTACTTGGCTCAGGTCATGGAACGCGACTTCTTCATGACTCCATCTGAGGCGAAGGAATTAGGCCTAGTGGACCAAGTCGTAGAGTTTAGAAAACTCAAAAAATAAAACCGAAGCAGAAAGGACATCCCCCTATGAGCAGAGCCAGCGGATTACACTGTAGTTTTTGTGGTAAGCACCAAAAAGAAGTCAAAAAACTTATTGCAGGCCCGGGCGTCTATATTTGCGACGAATGTATCGGCTTATGCAACGACATTATTGCTGAGGAGACCCAAAAAGAGTTTAATAAAAATCCCACTTTGAAAGTTCCCACCCCTTCGGAGATCAAAAGTCACCTCGATCAATATGTCATTGGACAAGAGCATGCCAAAAAAGCCCTCTCAGTGGCTGTATACAACCACTACAAGCGAATCCAAAACAGTGTGGCGGGCAAAAAAAATCAAGATGTCGAACTCCAGAAGTCTAACGTGTTACTCATTGGTCCCACGGGAAGTGGTAAAACCCTACTGGCTCAAACCATTGCGCGCATTCTCAACGTACCTTTTGCGATGGCTGACGCCACCACCCTGACTGAGGCGGGTTACGTAGGTGAAGACGTCGAAAACGTCGTGCTCAATCTGTTGCAAGCTGCCAATTGGGATATCGAGCGGACACAAAAAGGTGTCATTTACATTGATGAGATTGATAAAATTGCCAAAAAATCAGAAAACCCCTCCATTACTCGCGATGTCTCCGGCGAAGGTGTACAGCAAGCTTTATTGAAAATCCTTGAAGGGACTATTGCTAACGTTCCGCCAAAAGGGGGACGCAAGCATCCCAACCAAGAATACATCCAAGTCGATACCTCAAATATTTTGTTCATTTGCGGGGGAGCCTTTGTCGGTCTGGATAAAATTGTTGAAAATCGTATATCAAACAAGACCATGGGGATTGCCGCTGACATTAAAACCAGTGAAGAGCGCATGCGAGAAACTCATCTTTTACGCCTTGCCGAGCCCGATGACTTAGCTAAATTCGGTTTGATCCCTGAGTTTATTGGACGCCTACCTGTGATTACAGCGCTAGAGCCTTTGGATGAAGCCGCGCTTATTGACGTTTTAGTGAAGCCCAAAAACGCCCTCACGAAGCAGTACCAAAAGTTACTGGCCTTTGATGGGGTGAACTTGAAGTTCACCGAGCAAAGTCTCAGAGCCATTGCCCAATTAGCGATCAAACGAAAAACCGGAGCCCGCGGCTTACGCAGCGTGATTGAAGAGGCCATGCTTGATGTCATGTTCGAAATTCCTTCCAAGAAAAATGTAAAACAAGTTATCATTGATGAAGAGGTGATCACCAAAGGAAAAAAACCCGAGGTGATCTACAAAAACCAAACCGAGGACTCTGACTCGGGAAGTGATTCCGAAATCGCTTAACCGCCGTCCCCCTCGGTTTGTGTCTCATAAGCCAAGGGGGGCTTTATGACTACATCCCAAACTGTCGAACTACCACTGTTACCACTGCGTGATCTGATTATTTTCCCGCACATGATGATGCCCTTGTTCGTGGGCCGAGAAAAAAGTATCGCGGCTCTCGAGCATGCCATGAGCCATCAGCTGGACATTGTACTAGCCGCCCAGAAGGACGCGCGCACGAACAATCCCAACCCTGAAGAGATCTTCCAAACCGCAACCATCGGCTCCATCGTACAGCTTCTAAGACTTCCTGATGGCACGGTAAAAGTTCTGGTGGAAGGGAAATCTCGCGCCGTTATTAAAGAATTTAAATCCCTCGAACCTTTCCACATGGTCCGCGTCGAACTTGTGACCGAAGAAGTCGATAACAGTCTCGAGGTGCAAGCCCTCGTGCGCTCTGTGAAAAATACCTTTGAATCTTATGTCAAGCTAAACAAGCGCATCCCCCCTGAGATCCTGATGCGCACTTCATCCATTGAAAACCCCAGCGAGTTGAGTGATATCATTGTTGCGCAACTTAATCTCAAACTGGAAGACAAACAAAAGATCCTTGAGATTTTTGATCCCGTAAAACGCCTCGAACATATTCTTAGTGTCATGACAGGGGAGATTGAAATCCTCGAAGTGGAGCGTAAAATTCGTAATCGCGTGAAAAAGCAAATGGAGAAATCTCAGAAGGAATACTATCTCAACGAGCAAATGCAGGCCATTCAAAAGGAGCTCGGCGAGAAAGATGAATTCCAGCAGGAAATCGCCGAACTTGAGGAACGTTTGCGCAAAAAGATGATGCCTCAAGAGGCTAAAGACAAAGTAAAAAAAGAAATCAAGAAGCTCAAAATGATGTCACCCATGTCTGCCGAAGCCACAGTCGTACGTGGCTACATCGATTGGGTGTTGTCTCTACCCTGGCTAGATTACGCGGAAGAGCGTCACGACATTGGCTTTGCCGAGCAAGTTCTCAACGAGGATCATTGGGGCTTGGAAAAAGTGAAAGAGCGGGTCATCGAATACCTATCCGTGCTGGCTCTAGCTCCCGACATGAAGGGACCTATTTTGTGTTTAGCAGGGCCTCCCGGAGTAGGTAAGACCTCTCTCGCTCGTTCGATTGCACGGGCTTTAAACAAGCCCTTTGCGCGAATCTCCCTGGGTGGTGTTCGTGATGAAGCTGAAATACGTGGTCACCGTAAAACTTACGTGGGGGCCATGCCAGGCAAAATCATTCAAGCCTTACGCCGTGTAGAAAAAGGTAACCCCGTGGTGTTACTGGACGAAATTGATAAAATGGCTTCTGATTTCCGGGGCGATCCATCTAGTGCCATGCTTGAGGTTCTTGACCCTGAGCAAAACTCTTCTTTCCAAGATCATTATTTGGAACTGGATTATGATCTTTCGAAAGTGATGTTTATTGCTACCGCCAACTCTCTCCATAACATCCCCCGCCCCCTCTTGGACCGCATGGAGGTCATTGCTCTGGAGGGCTACACTGAAAATGAAAAGTTCCACATCGCTAAACAATATCTAGTGCCGAAGCAGATCAAAAATCACGGTCTGGAAAAGTTACCCGTGCAGTTTAGTGACGAAGCGATCCGCTATCTGATTCAGTACTACACGCGAGAGGCTGGTGTGAGAAATCTCGAAAGACAAATTGGTTCCGTGTGCCGCAAGCTGGCCTATGAAATCGTAAAAGACCAAGCTATCGACGAGCTTAAAAGCAGTGCTACTGAGACTGCGACCGCGGCCGCTAAGCCGAAAAAGAAAGCCAAAACTGCGACCAAAAAACGCACTTGGCTGGTCACCCCCAAAAAGGTGGTAGAACTCCTCGGGCCCGAGAAGTTTAAGTTTGGCAAAATTGAGTCACAAAATGAAATCGGTCTCACTAACGGAATGGCTTGGACCGAAGTGGGTGGTGACCTGCTAGCTGTGGAGGCTACGGTTGTCCCAGGTAAAGGGAAATTCACCGTAACGGGGCACCTGGGGGATGTGATGAAGGAGTCCTGCTCAGCCGCCATGAGCTATGTGCGCTCACGCGGGCCTTTGCTAGGCTTAGATAAAGAGTACTTTTACAACCACGACATTCACATCCACCTCCCCGAAGGAGCCGTACCTAAAGACGGCCCCTCAGCTGGGATAGCACTCACCACCTCCATTGTCTCAGCTATCATGAAAATCCCCGTCAAACGGACCGTGGCGATGACGGGAGAGGTCAGCCTGCGCGGAAAAGTCTTGGCCATCGGTGGCTTGAAGGAAAAAATCCTAGCGGCCCATCGTGGGGGGATTAAAACCGTGATTCTCCCCAAGGAGAATGAAAAAGACCTGCGTGACATCCCCAAAGAGGTCTTAAAAGACCTCAAGGTGATCTTGGTTGATCACGTGGATCAAGTTTTGGTCAATGCCTTGGATATTAAAAACCCCAAAGAGCTTTTCCGAGCCAAGCCAGAGAAAAACAGCCGCCTAAAAGCTCAATACACGGGTGGAGATATTCATCAAACCCATTAAGCATTGACAAGCCCCGGGGTCTTTTTTAGGCTCTCGGGGCATGGAACCCTCCTTATTTACTCAAGAAAGTAAGGCCCAGACATTTCTCGAAAAGGCCGAGCTACTCACTCAATTGGGAGAGTTTCAAAAAGCCATTCCACTTTTCGAGTCAGCCAAAACTCTTTTTTTAGCTGACAGTAACACCGAAAACTATCTCAAATGCCAGAACCGCCTGATCCGGCTTTATGCAGAGACGGATCAACTGGATAAAATTACCCACTTGAAAGAAGAACTACAAGACCTCGCTTTAAAGCAAGGCCTCCAGCTGAGTAGTCGCACCTATTACACCTTGGGGGTGATTGCGGCCTATAGGATGCAGCTGGATAATGCCTTGGAATACGCGCAAAAGTCCCTCGCTTTATCCCTGGAGAGCCAAAATAAAGAAGACACCTGTTATGCCATTAGCTTATCCGCCGGGGTTTTGCGCCTCATGGGGCGCTTTCAAGATGCCTTGCGCGAAATTTACAATCTGAAGGTTTTTTTTGATGTCATCACTCTGCCTGAAGTGCAGGCTTCAAGTATTTTGCTTAACGGCCAGCTACTCATGGATTTACAACGCTACGATGAAGCGATTCAAGTGTTGTGGCAGGGGTACGACATATTAAAAGTTCATAAATCGGCGATGTTACCTATCCAACTGATGGGTCTGATGGCTCAGGCCCATCGTCGTCTTGGGCAAAACGAATTGGCTTTGTCATACCTTCGCTTGGCACGCCGTCTCGCTGATCCTGAGAATATGCCGCGCTTGTGTCGTCAAATTGACCTGGAGCTGAAAGAGCTGGAAGAAGAGCAGGGCCACGAATTCGACTTGATTTTTAATGAAAACACTCACGAAGTGACTGAGCGAAAAATTGGCCGCATTGATTTTCGTAATCAATTTGTGTTGCTCGATCTCCTCCGCTTGTTCGTAACCCATCCGGGAAAAACTTTTTCCAAAGAGTACTTGGTCGAGCATATCTGGAATGAAAAGTACGACCCGGCTGTGCATGACAACAAAGTTTACGTCACGATCAAACGTTTGCGTCGCATGATCGAACCGGATCTTGAGAAGCCTAAGTATATTTTCCGTGCAAAGAATGGTTACTTCATGAGCAAAGATGCCAAGATTCGTATGGAAAAAAACCTCTCGGGGAGTGTGTAACATGAAGACAATCCGCACCTTTTTCTTTCTTCTGGCGGTTCTATTTCAAGGGGTAAGCTGGTCTTCTATCAACTCAGTTGGCACTTGCCCGATTGAATCTGATCCCAAGACCACGGGCGGAGATTTTACGCCTTTTCCTTTAGGTAGCGAAGTGGCGATGACCCAAAGCTTTCTCGAGGGAATCTGGGCCCCCGTTTCTATTCAGTGCGGAACCTTTTTCTCTTTTGAGCTCAAAAAAAGCCAGACCTACAACAAAGTTTTTGTGGCGGTAAAACAATTTGACCCCAACACTTGCGAAGTTTTAGCTCAGGGCTACGGTTACGAATCGGAACGAGTTTATTACGTGTCCATGGTGGCTCGCTCAGGTCGAGTTTATGACCTCACCATTCGTGCTTTCCGCCAAGAGGATCTCAAACCACGCACTGAACAACCACCAGCTTTGCCTGCCCCACCAAAAAATTCCAATGGGGGTGATGTAAGTCCTCGATGGCCAAGTGGGCAGGATGGAAGCTTAGAACCCTTAGAAGCTTATCTCGATTCCCAAGCGCGACAGGGTCCAACTCGTCCCGTGGTTGTATTAAGCCTATACCCTAAGCGTAATTGGGAGAAGAGGATGAACTATCCTCTAACGAAAATATCTGATCTTAACGGATTTACGTGCAGCAACGGTGATAAGTTGCCGCAAGCATTTCGTCCCTAACCGAAGTCCCAAGCTGTTGAGTAAGAAAGCGCTGGAAGTCCTAGAGCTCCTCGCAAGTTCCCACAGCGGGTATCTCCAGTGAAGGACTAACAAGCATACGAGTAAGATGACCATGGCTGAAGAGAAAAAACAAAAACCCGTGAAAATGTACACAAAGGTGCCTTGTCCTTTTTGTGTAGCCGCTAAACGTTTCATGTTAGAGCATGGAATTGAGTTCGAGGAGATTGACCTCACCCACGCTCTAGATCAATTACAGCGGATCAAACAAGAAAGCGGGTGGGCTACTGTGCCCATTATTTTCTTTGGTGATGAATTGATCGGTGGCTATGTCGATCTGAAGGCCCTTTGGGAAAGCGGACAGCTGAATCAGAAACTTTACGCTTAGTTGACCCTAATTCCCACCCCTTTCATGGTCTTTCACCGCCTTGAACCTTGGGGGATATTACGTAAGACACACGGCTTTTCCTCGTTTTTTTACGATCATCTCTCTCTTCTGACTTTGAACTTTTAGTTTGTTGAATGCCTTCTACTCACCTTGACGGATTTGGCCTTTCGCCAACCAGGGACAACGGATGCCATCTGCTGATTCCAAAAGAAATACAAAGCTATCCCAATCACAAACATTCCCAATGAAAGCCACTGCCCGCGCGTTAGCCCCAGCCAATCAAATCCAATATGAGCATCTGGCATACGAAACTGCTCACCAATAATCCTTGCAATGGCGTAAACCATCAAAAAACTGGCACCCACCAATCCGGGCTTACGATCTCGTGAGGACAAATACATCAAGACCACAAAAACCAAGGCCCCCTCTAGCAAGGCCTCATACAGTTGTGAGGGATGTCGTAAGGTAAGCACTGGTTCTAAAGCCTGAATCATTGCCGCCTGCCCTTTTTGGGTCGCGACAACCACCTCATGCAAGGTCTGGTGGATATAGGTTGCCCCCTCCCGAACACTCAGATACCGAGCGACCGCCTGATCCCATAGTTCACGGGTTTGTCCTGGCAGTAAAGCCACGGCCTGACCTAATTCTCGCAGTTTTTCTGGTGCCTGAGCAGGCCAAAACTCAATGTCGCTTGGGAATTTCACCCCCCAAGGCCAAGCTTGCTCCATGGGACGTCCCACAAGCTCCCCATTGATGAAATTGGCAATGCGACCAAAAAAAATTCCAATCGGTCCGGATATAGCCACTAAGTCAAAAACAATCAAAGGAGAAACTTTGTACTTGCGGGCAAATAACCAACATCCCAAAACAAGACCAATCATCCCTCCATGACTCGCCATTCCCCCTTCATTAACCGCCAACAATCCCCAGAAAGGAGCCTCCGCGCGGAAACGAATAAATAAATCAGGACTATAAAAAAGCGCATACCCGACTCGCCCCCCAACTAAAACACCAATGGCCCCATAGGTGATGAGATCCGAAATTTGTTGAGCCGACCAACCTAGGCCCTTGCGTTTTACTAACCAAGAAATCAAGAAATAAGCAGCAATAAAACCTGCTAGATAAGCTAAACCATACCAACGAATAGCAATGTTACCATAAATGGGTAACAGGACCGGATCCAAAGAATGAACCACATGCACCTCGACAAAAATGGCCATCCATGGCCAAGCCTTAAATTTACCTCAAGTCTTTTAGTCTAACATCTTAAATTGGCCCAAGCCATTGATGAAAAAGGCCTGTCCTTCGTCAATTTTGGTAACAATCGACTCCACACGGTAGTTCATGTTCACCTGCATACCACCCACGGGGGAAGATTGGCTACCCATGTTGAATACAGTGGGAATAGTCACTTCAGCATTCAACTCAAAACCCCAGTTTACCGAGATCGATACAGGCTGCACAGTGGCATAACCAATGTAGTTACCTTGCCCTTTCACTTGTCCCCCAGGTAACCATAAAACTCGGTAACTGAGATAAACCACTTCGCTACCAAACCCGTTTTCAAAAGCCACTTCGTAAACTTTGGATTCAGGCATTTTCCAGTTTTCTAAGTTTGTCCAACAACGAGCACCCGCAGGCAGAGCTGTGGCCACGGAGGTCTTTAAGTTGGATACAGGGCGACCAGCCACGACAAGATTCCAGATCTTGCGACCGATATTGATCACTTTGTCTAAGATCATCTCCACGGCATCTAAAGCCTGACCGGGATTGGCGATGACCTCCCCGGCACTATTTTGCGGAGTGAATGCATCACAATCGATGGAGCCGATGGCCACATCCGTGCGCATAATTTGAGGAGCACTCACTTCCCGCACGCGCACCTGCTTGATTTCGAAGTATTTTGCA
Source organism: uncultured Pseudobdellovibrionaceae bacterium (assembly GCA_964655485.1). Classification (GTDB taxonomy): domain Bacteria; phylum Bdellovibrionota; class Bdellovibrionia; order Bdellovibrionales; family Bdellovibrionaceae; genus JANWYU01. Next base: position 8,773 of record CAZZMS010000010.1, read on the forward strand.
TCCACGTCAGCCAAGGCCACTTGGCTTCCTACCAACACCGTTAACAAACTAAGCCCTAACTTCATAACCCCCTCCTTTTTTATTAGTCTTCGGCGTGGCCACAGCAGGACGGATCAATCTCACAAGATCTTCCAGGCTTGGTCCCCGCCTCTAACCTCGATTTAGGGCACGATTGTAAGAACACAAAAAGGATGAGGTCAAAGCCCCTTTTTCCTTAGTCGGGCTGCAAAAAAACCATCTCCTGACATGACCTCTGGAGCTGACCGCCATTGTGACTCAAGAATCCAGGTGTCGCGATTTTTGCTTAAGAACTCCTCGACTTGACGCTCATTTTCATCAGGATGGATGCTACAGGTGGCATAAACCATAACACCCCCCGGTTTCAGCATACGACTGTATGTATCAAGAATATGCCGTTGCGTCAGAATGAGTTCCTTAAGTCGCTCGAAACTAAGCTTCCATTTGGTATCAGGGTTGCGCCGGACTACCCCAAGCCCACTGCAAGGCACATCCAGTAATAAACGATCAAACTTCGCCTCTTGACGTTTGATCACTTTCATAGAGTCAATGACACGCGTTTCGATAATGCTCACACCCGCCCGACGGCTACGACGGCGCAATTCCGTAAGTTTATACTCCAGAATATCCAAAGCTAAAATGCGTCCTTGATTTTTCATCAAAGCGGCTAAGTGCAGGCTTTTCCCTCCGGCCCCTGCACAGGCATCGCAAACTCTTTCTCCCGGTTGGGGATCGAGCAAGGCCGCCACCTTTTGACTGGCTCGATCTTGCACTTCGAACCATCCCTCGCGAAACGCGGAGGATGAGAACACATTCACTCGTTCCATCAAAGTCACAGCCCATGGCAACTCAGGGATAGCTGTAATCCCCCAATCGGAGTGGGTGAGCGTAAGCTCCTCGACAAAACGCTCTCGGCTGATTTTCAAGGCATTCACTCGCAAGTCCACAGGAGCCGTTTGGTTTAAATACACTCGCCACTTCTTCCAAGTATCCGGTAACTTTTGTTGGAGGTGCTCGTCCCACTCCTTGGGCCAAGACTGTTGCAACCATTCCGGTTGCTCCGGTAACTGCTGGAGTCGTTTAACAAAAAACGGCACATTGAGCCTTGGCCAATCTTTTAAAGCAGGGTGACGCGGCCACATCGTCCAACTTTGTTCCAAGCGAACTAAGCTCGTTTCTGCCAAATAAGACTGCAACACCAGAGCAGCTTGTGCCTCGTTAAGCGGGATGAAAAAGCCCCGCTCCGTATCCCCAAGTCCAGACAAATACTGGTAACGCCAATAGTGACGAACCATTTCATAAAGAGCTTGGGCCACAAATCGACGATCTCTCGCTCCCCATTTTTTGTTGTGCAAAAACAATCGTTCAATCACCTGATCGGCATACTTTTGTTCATTAAAAACTTGCAGCAAAGCTTGAGCCAAAGCCAGTAGCAAGGGAGGAAACAAAGATTGTTGGTGGAATTTGGACGAGGCGTTCATTAAAATCTAAAAACGGCTCCGGTCACCAAAGTGGTTCCATTCAGCTGCCCATCAGATAATAAGTGAAGGTTATTTTTCATGGCGATCTCTGCAAAAACCCCTACCGAGACAAAGACCTCATAGAACCGAACCCCAGCGCAAAGACGATAGTCAAAAGATAACTCGCTTTCGCCAGAAAGTTGTTCAAAGAACACGCCAAACCCCAGGCC
>CAZZMS010000011.1:0-10281 GCA_964655485.1 uncultured Pseudobdellovibrionaceae bacterium
CTTTTGTGCCATGGGTTTTCACAAAATCCAGATCATCTCCTCCAGCAAAGGGGCCACGGATGCCGACGTGAATAGTTTGTTTGGGGTCAATCAATTTTTCCTCAATGGAATGTCTTAAAAAAGATCCATGGTGATATTCATGTCCCCAAGCGGCGGGATAGGTGTCTAAATGCGCATCGAAATGAATGAGGGCTAGAGTTTGTCCATAATATTTTTTGTAAGCTCTCAAGATCAGCAGAGTGATGGAGTGATCTCCCCCGAAGAGTAACAATCGCTTACCGCTTTGGAGCCACTTGAGAGTTTGCGCCTCAATCCATTGATAAGTGACCTCAAGATTCAAGGGATCCACCCGGAAATCCCCAGCATCCGCACAACGCAGAGACGAAAAAACACTGCGGCTATGCTCCCAGTGGTAAGATCGTCCCAAGCTGCTTATATCGCGAATATGGGAAGGAGCAAAGCGCGCCCCCGGCCGATAAGACAGTCCCCCATCGAAAGGGACACCAAGGATAGCCACGTCAAAATCCTCATGCAATTCAGCGGTGGGTAAGCGATAAAAGGTTTTAATGGCAGAAAAACGCGGATACTCGCGCCCGCTTAAAGGTAAAAATTTTTTATTGTTACTCATGAAGTCATTATGAAAGTGCCTTTAGTAAAAGTCACACTGACTTTTAGCGCAAAAGCAAAAATTGGTGGAGGTGGGGGGAATCGAACCCCCGTCCGAAAGAGTTCCATGTCAGGCGGGCTACCATCATAGTCTGTGTTTGTTACCGCCAACCTGCTGTCCACAGACAAACCACAAGTTGGGGTGAGTGATAAGTTTTAAGTGCTTAGGCTCACTCAACCCGCGCACCGATCCCTTGTGATTGGCGGAATCCCAAAAGACCAAGGGCTCATCTTTCAGGTTCCGGCTGCAACATTAGGCAGCTAAAGCATAGTCGTTGCCGACTAAAAGGTTGCACATTTTTAACGAGGTCCTCATGCGCCTCGGATGGCTCCTGTCCACTTCATCTCCCCCGTCGAACCCAGATCACCCCCGTGATTTTGGGGCCCTGCAAAGAAGGGGTTTGGTTAGCATAACATATTGTCGTACAAATAGCTAGACCTAGTGAGTAGTCACCTAGTCCCGAGTAGTTTTGGCGGGGATGCCAGCGTAAAAATCTTGGAAAAAGGGGATTTCTCTGGCAACTCTAATTCATGAACCAACAAACGGTACGGTTCATTACTTTACGGAAAACTCATTACCGTGACTCTGATCTTATCATACAAGGGCTGGCCGCCGAGGGGCTTTTTGAATGTATTGCCTTAGGTGCAAAAAACAGTCGCAAGCGTTTCACGGGTGGTGTGCTTGAGCCAGTGCAATACATCAAGGCGCATATAGTTAAGTCTAAGACAGATCAAGCTTTGTGGCGTATAGAGGAAGCCCAAGTGGTGGACGGTTTTGCCGCCCTTCGTTCCAGTTTTTTGCGATTAGAGGGAGCCTTGCATCTCGTTCAATGGGCAAGCCAATTATCTCAGCATCAAACTCATCACCACGAGCTGTTTATGATTTTAGGTCGGAGCTTGCGCCGTCTTGAGCAAGCCTCGCCGGAGCAGATCGTTCAAGTTCAAGTTCACTTCTTGTGTCACTACTTGCTTATCGAAGGCTGTTTAGATGCTCAAGATCCTTTATGGTCATGGTCTCAACAGCCTCTAGGTGCTGGCGGGAGTTTGAAGCCCACAGGGCATGACACAAAAAATTATATCTTCAAACTTTACGAAGAACGACTTGGTCTTCGACTCAAATCATAAGTCTTTAAAATCGTGTTTGCCACACCAGTTGCCCCATAAGCATCCATTGATCAAATTTAGCAACAGCGAGATTACTTTCGTTGTGTTGGTAGCTTAAGATCATTGAACCCTGGAGGTTTTGATTCAATCGTTTTTGCAATAAAGCTTGCAGCTGTAAAAGGGTATCTTTTCTGTTTATGTTACTTTGGAAAAAATTTCGATATTGGGTGGTTAGCTTAGTTATCCACAGGGCTTCCCACAGCCAAGGCCGCATGAGGCCTCCGCCAGCAAGTGCTTGCCAATATCGTTGATTTTTTCCTTGGGCTTGATTGAAGCCTAAACCGCCGTCAAGTAACCAAGAGTGGATGACTCCCTCCTCTTTGGGGAGCAGAGTTTGAGTTGTGTTGATTCCGACAAACATAGTGTTTTGGTCATCATCAGAGCTTATACTGTCTAGGAGGACATTATCTTTTCTTAGCTCCAAAGCGTAGTAGCCGCTATGCTGAGGCGTGTGGAATAAAGAAAGATCACTGATGATTCCCAATGAACTAATAACCTCTTTTCGCCCGCCACTTCCCGTGGGATCCATATGAATAGAGCGATAAAACGGCGAGGCAGATACCAAACTATTTTGGTCATTAAACAAGCCTTTCCATCGGTAGGGGGCTTGAAGTTGGAACATGAAGGGGTCGAAATTGTTAAACGTAGTATTCTTCTTAAAATTTTGATCAAAAGAGTTCATGTCACTTAATTGCGCTTGCACTAAAAACTCTTCCTTGGCACTCAGCAGAGGGCGCCACTCCCCCCCGAATCCATAGTTAAGACGATAACCGTTTAAAGCGGTGGGTAATGCATTGGGTGCTACCGTAAGAATATTTGAGTTATACTGAGCACCTAAAATACCCGTGAGGGTAAACTTTTTCTGTTGGGCCTCTTGTAAAGCTTTTTGTTCCTCGATTTGTTTGAGGTAAGCCTGTGCCGCTTGATCTAACTCTTCGTCTTTTGAGATCTCTAAAACCTTACGAAAAGATCGCTCAGCCGGCTCAAGCCTATCATTTTGAAAATCAATAAGACCAAGATAAAAATAAGCTGCAGGAGCAAAAGCCTCGATTTTGGTTAGAGGCTTAAAAGAGTCGTAGGCCAAATCATTACGTTTAAGCTTAAGGTAACAGTTGCCCAGGAAAAAGTTTTTTTCGTGAACTTTTTCGGTTTCAGCAAGGTTTAAGTAGGCAATACACTTTTCATAATCCCCCAAGCGGTAATAGGAAGCTCCCGCCTCAAGTAAGAATGATTTTTGTGAAGGAACGAGATCTAGGGATTTTTCGAATTTTGCAGCCGCCTCAGCATATTGTCCCTGTTTGTAATCCTCTAAGCCCTGTGCTGCTAGGGCTTCAGCTTGTTTTTTCATCTTTTGTAATTCCTCATCACTGAGACGAGAGGATTCCTCAAGTTTTCTTTTTAGTCGCTCATCTAATTCACTTTCAAGCTGTCCCACTTTTTTCAAAGACTCGCCTTGTTCATCCAAGCCCATTTGTGAGGAGGCCTGATTTTCTAGGAGGTTTGGGCTCACGACGTCTCGACTTTGCCCGAAGCGAACGAAATAGCGATAGGCATCTAAAGCCTGAGTTTTTGAATCATAAATGGTGATTTTGGGGTGACCATTCTCAACTCGATAAAAATAAGGCTTTCTTAGGCCCATGCCCTGTTGAATGAGTTTCGTCTCACTGGCGAGATTCTCGGAGTTAATGGCTTTATTTTTGAGTGGTAGGTAAATTTCAAAAGTGGCCTCCTCTTGACCGGCTTGCGCAGCTGAGATCTGTGATTGAAACAAACCACTATTGGGGGCCGTCTCTACCATTTCCACGGCAAAAACGGCGCCACTTATTGTATTTTTGATGAGCACATAGGCCCGATCGACCTGATCCTGTTTTTCATTCCAGCGAGGCTGGGCGTAACTTAACTCCAAGGGTTTTTTAAGTTTGATACGTATTTTGGTTGCATCCACGTATTCCTCTTTGTTGGGACTTGGTGATTCTGCCCCAGCTACGGGGTGGGCTGGCAAAAGGCTACATAAAATGCTACTTGTCAGTAACATCGTTAAAGGGCGGAGTGAAAAAAAACTGTGGTTATCGGTCCCCATAAACTCTCTCTGGTCTTGTTTTAAGGTGGCACGCGACTGTTCTTATGACAACGGGGAATGCCAGCACAAGGTCTAGTCGAGGTTTAGAGATATTTTGCGGCAAATTTTAGACGATTTCTCGGAAACAATTCTTGCGTATAAAATGCTTTTTTGTGGCAAGTTTTACCAATGGCATGGCGAAGTTTCCAATCGGGCAGTGTCCTGAGCAGATCGGTCTGCTTTCGAAAAATTCGGTAACTAAGATCTATATCCTCCCAATAAGTGTGGTAACTTTCGTCAAAAGGGCCAAACTCTAGCCAAATATTTCGGTGCATGAGAAATGCGGTCCCAGGAACATAAACAAAGGATTCTCCATTCAGGCCCTGATCTCTGATCTGCTCAAACTCTCCCGGCTGTCGACAATGTTGAGGGCGTAGTTCACGCAGATTTAGCCAAGCCCCTAAGGAGTCAATCTGGGCGGATTTTCGTTTAAAAATTAAGGGGGCATATAGAGCTGGTGCTGTAGGAAGTGCCTTTGGTAACTCTATGGTTTCCGTATCATTAGTATGAAAAAACACCCACTCACTTCTCTCGAAGCTAAGCTTTAGACCTGCATTAGCCCCTCCGGTAAAGCCTCTATTTTCCGGCAACTCGAGGTGATTAAGCTTGGGCCATTCATTTTTTAGCTCTCGCACGACCTCGAACGAAGAACCATTATGGATGAGTAGGATTTTTTCAGGCAGGACCCCCCTGCCATCAAGCAAAGCCTGTAGGCAAGCCCGAGTTAACTGCGGCTTATTGTATGATAACACCATATGGCCAGGACCAGCTGACTGTAAGTTATACAAGAACTCCCTCCGTCGCTTTGGAAATTTTTCCTAATTGAAGGAGCCTAAAAATGTCAGTTGTTTTCGCCTAGAGTCGTGTTAATTCAAGCGCATGGTTTAAGTAACGAGGTGAATCCTCGACGGTGGAGGTCCTTCATGATGAGGATACTGATTGCGGATGACGATGCTGGGTTACGTCTGGCCTTATCATCAACCGTAAGCCAACTCTTCCCTGAGGCTGAACTGATAGAAGCGCGCCATGGGGGAGAAGCGATTAAAATAGCTAATGAAAGAGAGATTGATTTAGCTCTCTTAGATATCGATATGCCGGAGAAAAACGGCCTTGAAGTGTTGACCCGCCTGAAAGAAAAAAACCCCGGCACGATCGTAATCATGCTCACGGCCTACGGTACCATCGCTTTAGCGGTGGAGGCCACCAAGCGAGGAGCTTTCCATTTTTTAGAAAAGCCTGTTTCTCAGGAGGCTTTGCGCGAGGTGATTAATCGGGCTCTAAGCGCCCATTCTATGATTTCGCAAGTAGCAGCTTCACACCCTTTACTGATGGAGGGTGGCCGCCCTTTCTTGGGGCAACACCTGCAAATGCAGAAGGTCTTCTCTCTTATTCACCGTTTGTCCAAGGTAGACACTCCGGTTTTGATTCGAGGCGCCTCGGGAACTGGTAAGGAACTAGTAGCACGAGCGATTCATTTCAACTCACCTCGTAAAGATCAAAAATTTGTGGCCATCAATTGCTCTGCCATTCCCGAAAACTTGTTTGAGTCCGAATTATTCGGTCACGAAAAAGGGGCCTTCACCGGTGCAGACCAAAAGAAGCTTGGGAAAATTCAATATGCAGAAGGCGGAACATTGTTCCTGGATGAAGTCGGCGATTTGCCTTTGCTGATGCAGGTAAAACTCCTTCGAGTGTTACAAGAAAAAGTTTTCACCCCCGTGGGATCCAACAAAGAAATTCCCATGAATGTACGCATTATTGCGGCGACCAATCGTCCCCTAGAAGAAATGATGCAAAAGGGGCAATTTCGTGAGGATCTATACTATCGCCTTAACGTCATTCCTATTTTTCTTCCCAGCTTAGTGGATCGCATTGATGATTTAGATATTCTCGTTCCAAACTTTATCAAAAAATTCAACGAGCAGCATGGGCGCCGGATGGTCGGTATCAGTGTCGATGCTTTGCAGGTTCTAAAAAAATACTCTTGGCCCGGTAACATCCGCGAGCTTGAAAATGTCATTGAGCACGCTTTTGTCATGGAAACCAGTAACATGATTACCATGCGCTCCTTGCCGGAGACCATTCTGGCCGCTACCCAAACTGTGTTACCCGCATGGGATTACGAAGAGACCTTGTTCCGTCAGGACGAGGAAAAGTCACAGGCCCTGCCCAGCGAGTCTCGGGTCATCGATGCGAGTCGCATCTTTCGCCATGGCGATGATTCATCCGCTAGCTCCGCTTGGGAGGGTGATGAGGAAGACGATGCGGAAGAACTCGGGACGGGAGTATCGATGTCTAACAGCAGCGGTCTAGATTTTAATGCGGAAAAAGAAGCCTTTGAACGTGAGTTCATTATCAAAGCCCTCAAAATGTTCAAGGGCCGTATCAATCAAACGGCCCTACATGCGAACATTCCTAAGAAGACTCTGTTGCGCAAGATCGAAAAATACGGGATCAACCCCCGTGACTTTATGGAGCCGTAATACGGCGGTTTTGTTGCCTGCGGCTCGCAGCTCCTGGGCTTAATTGACTTTGGCCGGGAGCGGTAGGGACTTGCTGGTTTAAGCTTGTTCCATGACCAAGGGGGGCTAGGGTGTTACCAGACCCTGCGGGAAACGCACTGGCACCAAAGTTACTGGAAGGTCCTGTTCCTTGAGGTATCCCATTTTGTTGTTGTAAGCCCGGGACACTTGGTAATCCTTGGAGGGCGGAAGAGTTATTGGGTGTAAGAGGTCCCATTTCTAGTTGTTGTTCCAAAGATAATTCAGGTTGCAGCAAAGTGGGAAAGGCTTGTATGGGGCTTAAACCATTGCGATGGTCTTCGCTCCAGAACTTGAATAAAGGTTGGTAAAAGAGCTGTTGGTAACTGAGCAAGGCTTGTTGGCTGGTCATGGTTTTTGAGTCGGTAGCATATTCTTGTAGCGAACGCCACAAAGTCCCACCTAGGCTCATGGGCGAGTAGTGATTCATCTCAAAGGCCAGTTGCTGCTTAGCCAAAGTGGCGGCGTAACCGGGAGTGGCCCCTAAGCTTTTCGCCAATTCAAAGCTCTGGTAGGTCTTAGTCAATGCACTTTGCTGACTGAGACTGAGTAAATCCTTACGAATGGCGGCATCAAAGCTACTGGGTAAATCGCGCATCAGATCAGAGAGAGTTTCAAGGGATTCGTTGTAGAGCTCACTACCCGAGGGAAAACTTAGACCGCGACTGAGGCTAGGGCGCACTTCTTTACGATAAAATTGTAAAACTTGCCTGCGACACTCGGTGACTGATTTTTTTTGTTCGCGCACTTCGCTTGAGTTTTGTTTTTTGTTGTCTTCTGCTTGCTCTTTTAACGACTCACATTGCGAGCTCATTTCAAGTAAGCCCTCGCGTAAACAGGATAGCTTCCCGTCTTCGAGCTCTTGATCACAAAGGGGTGATTCCAAACGGTTCGGGTGTGACTTAGTTGATTTTTTGCTATCTACTGGCTTTTGGGCTCGGATTTGTTCCAAAGCGGATTTCGCTAGTTGTCGCTTGAGGAACTCGAGATTCTCTAATTCACCGGGCGCAATAGGGACTTCTATGAGTCCAATGCAGGTTGAACAAATATCGCCTTCTAAATTGTATATGGCTTTTTGTTGTTCTGTGGAGATGGCGGCTTTTACGCGTACCTGGGATAAGCTTGGGTCAAATTCACCTAGGGAAAACTCGGTATATTTGGGTAACTTCCGCACCGGATCTGGTGAACTGGCTTTATTGTCTGTGTTAGTGGCTGGGTTTTCATTTTTTACAGCTTCGTTATTTTTCGCGGACTCGCTAGGTGTTGATGCGACACTTCTTTGTATCGAAGGGATGTAGGGTTGAGCGGGGCCCATGGGGCTTATCAGGCTTAACAGGGATGCGCTCATAAGACTAGTCCCAAAAATCGCTAGAGTTGGGTATTTAAAGATCGGGTTTTTCATAATTTCCTCCTTGGGTTGTGCTACCCACGGAGGCTGCAAATCCGAAGGAAGTAAACTGTTTCACTTAAGGACAAAAAGGGATTGATTTAACTATTTTAGAGGTTTTAGAGTTTTAAAAGGACAAAAAAGGCTTGGGTGTGGATAAACTTTTTGCGCCTGGAATAATCAGGCCCGCTTTTTCTCTATCCATCCTACCACCAGCACGGAAAGATCGAAAAGTAACCACAGCGGAGCCAGCATCATAAGCATACTGAGCAGGTCGGGTGGAGTGATCATGGCCGTAAGCACGCTCAAGGCGACGATCACATACTTGCGATTAGCCTTGAGGAAGGCCGAGTTCACAATGCCTAGCAAGCCCAGAGTGACCACAATCAAAGGTAACTCAAAGGCTGCCCCAAAACTTAAACAGGTCCAAATAAAAAAATCCAAGTACTCGGTGATGGTAATCATCGGCTTATCGGTGCTACCTCCAAATTCCAGTAAAAACTTAAAGGCCATGGGGAATACTACAAAGTAAGTAAAAGCCACACCCAAGCTAAACAAGGTAAGAGCGGCCGTCATAAAACTCACGGTCGCCTTGCGTTCGTTTTTGTACAAAGCGGGGGCCACAAATCGCCAGATTTGGTAAATCCACCATGGGGCGGATAAAATGGCTCCAGCAAAAAATGAAACCTTCAGGTGGGCAAAAAACTTATCCACGGGACTTGTGAATACTAAACCACCCGCAGGCAAATACGCTTGAATCGGGGCGCGGATGGCATCAAATAATTTCTCGCTCTGTGAGTAGGCTAGGGCAAAGCCAGCGATAATTCCCCAGAGGCTGCGCACCAGCATGGTGCGAAGATCCGCCAAGTGTTCAATAAGACCCATACGGGCTTCAGGTTCTTGCATGGGGCTTCCACTCCTCAGCAAAGTAACGCCATGGTACGAGTAACATACCAAAATTTCGACAGCCTTCCTTGCCATACACCTTGTGGTGGTCGCGATGAGCTCGAATTAGCGCACGAAAATACCATCCTCGCCCACGAAAAAAGGTCCAGCGGCGATGAATAATCACCTCATGCACGGTCCAATAGACGATCCCATAGGTCATAATACCCAAACCAAAAGCGGTCCATGCATGACCACCTCCGAGACGACTTCCCCACAGGATAGAAAAAAAACTAGGCACAGCAAAAAACAACGCGAAGGAATCGTTTTTTTGATAGGGTTTACCGGTGAGATTGTGATGGTCTTCGTGTAAGCACCACAAAAAGCCATGCATAACAAAGCGATGCATCAAGTTGGCCACAAACTCCATCCCGATAAAGGCCAAAAGGAAAATCAAAACATGGGTCATGCCCTCCTTTTAGTGTATAAGGGCAGTCGCGGCAATGGTTAGGTAACAAAAACTCTTCATGGCAAGCCTTGGGTAGCACAGTTTGTCATTTGATGGGGGGCTTTTGTGCGGACTCAAATCCGGCAAAAAGGAGATAGGTGGCCAGGGAGATCAAGACACTCCATGTAAAAGGGGTTTCAACCCCGCGGCTCAGGCTTAAGAGAGAAAAACTCGCGATACCCGCCAGGAGGGTAAAAATCGCAGTCCTAGATCCACCCCATGGGGTCCATAGGCCAAGTAAAGTGGTTACCACAAGCCCCGCGCTTCCCCAACTGGAGGCCGTGCTGACCAATTCATAAATCCCGCCACTAACCAAGGCCATGCCCAAAGCCAAAGAGGCCATGAGAAACACACTCAGTCGAGTCAAGAATACCTTGTGTTTTTCTTTTTTGATTTCTAAGCGGGGAATAAGAAAATTATGGCTCACTAGCCCACCGCCGCTAATGAGAATACTATCCACTGTGGATAAAATTGCCGACACCAAGGCCCCCACAAAAATAATATGCAACCAAGCTGGTAGCAGCTCTTGCGCCATCTGTAAGACGACCCGTTCGCTATCGTCGATAGCCCCAGGGGTTAGCACGGCAGGCGCAAGCAAGCCCGCCACCAGCGGAATGGATCCGGCAAGTAGGTAAAGGGCGGAAGAATACAAGGTGACTCTTTTGGCATGTTGGGCATTGCGACAGGTGAGCAGTCTTTGGATGGATTCTTGAGCCACCAAAGAGCCTAAGGCGGGAATCATCCACCGCTCCACGCGTAAGGCCCAGCTTTCACCCGGCGCAGTCCAACTCACCCGTTCTGGCGGCAGGCTTTGCCAAAACTCTAAAAAAGAGCTGTGACTTTTTTGCTCCATAAAAAACAACAAAGCCACAAGACCCGCAAGTAGCACGAGGGCTTGAATAAAATCCGTGAGAATATCCCCGATAAGACCGCCGAGCATGCTATATATCACCACTAAGGTAAAACTCATCCCCATGCCCACCCACAGGGGCCATGCGGTGTAGTAACTCAT
>CAZZMS010000012.1:0-4855 GCA_964655485.1 uncultured Pseudobdellovibrionaceae bacterium
CCTTATGCGTTTAAGCGAAAAAGAGCGAAGTCTGATCAAAAAGGCTTTTCAAGAAAGTTTCGGCTCAGGCAAGGTCTATCTGTTTGGTAGCCGAGTTGACGATGCCCAACGGGGCGGCGACATTGATTTATACTTAGTCCCAGGTCAAACTTATCCTGATCTACGGGAACGAAAAAGAAAGTTTCTCATACGACTCATGGAATACTTGGGTGAGCAAAAAATTGACGTGATTGTGGCTCAAGATCCATCCCGCTTGATTGAGCAGGAAGCTATACGCACTGGGATAGAGCTATGAATGGTATTGAAAACACTTTCGTTGAAAAGTTATTTGAATGTCATCAGCACCGCGAGCGGCTTGTGAAAGCGAAAGAGCATTTGCGCCTTGTTATGCCTTTGCGTCTTGAAACTTACAAGGGGCTTGATGATGTGGCTCGGGGGTTTATTGATCAGATGATCTTTCGATTTTCGAAGCTGCAAGACACCATGGGGGAAAAGCTATTTCCTGCGTTCTTGAAACTTTTGGGCGAGGAAGTAAAGAGTAAGTCATTCATAGATCGATTAAATCGTCTGGAAGAATTAGGATTGCTGTCAAAAGAGGAGTGGATGGGTTTAAGGCAAGATCGCAATGAAATTGCGCATGAATATAGCTTTAATCAACAGGACGTGGTGGAAAGTATCAATCTCCTATACGAAAGAAGCGAGAGATTATTATCGATTTTTGAACAATTTTACGCTCACTGTGTTCAACGCTTTGAGTTTGTGCGGGAAAGTCCTGTGTTCAATCGTTTCACTTCCCTCTAGCTCAGGCCCATGGCCTCCATGTATGAGAAAGAGCCTTTCCATGACTGACGTGCGCTGGAAACAACGTTTCGCCAATTTTCGTCGTGCTCTAGATCGGTTGGGACAAGCGGTGGAGTTACAAAATCTTAGGCCTTTGACTGAGCTCGAAGCTCAAGGTCTCATACAATTGATCGATAAGCGTAATTTATCTAGTCACAGTTACAACGTGCAAGTGGCTCAGTCGGTGGTACAAGCTGTGCTATTCCATTATTATCCGGCTTTTCGCGCGTTGGAGCGCCGCCTGCTGGGTGAGGGATAATGTCAGGCAATCGTTGGGGTTTATCAGTTAAGACGATTGAAGCCATACAAAACATCTTGTCGCGTGAGCCGGCAGTCCATAAGGCCATTTTATTCGGTTCTCGTGCTAAAGGAAATTTCAAACCTGGCTCTGACATTGACTTAGCGATTGTGGGTGAGGAAGTGAACTTGGATACCATAAGTCGTCTGCACCGAGCTTTTGAGGAATCCACTATTCCCTACGAGGTTGATCTATGTTGGCTCGCACAGGTGGATCAACCGGCCTTACGCGAGCATATCGCTCGAGTGGGGCAGCTTGTTTACGAGCGTAATGCGTAAAGCCCCTTAACTTATTCTTTATGCCCATATCTATGAAAACGGGTCAAAACTACGAGGAAATTGAAAGTGTAGTTAAAGTTCTAAGGCAGTATCCTGAGATTGAATTGGCTATTGTGTATGGTTCACTGGCTCTCGGTAATGCGCGCAGTGATAGCGATTTAGATCTGGCCCTTGTTGGTAATAAACCTTTACCGCTTGAACTCAAGGCTCAATTGATTGGGGAGCTCGCCTTGGTAACGGGGCGGCCTATTGATTTAGTCGATTTAAGAACAGCGGGTCAGCCCTTGTTGTCGGAGATTATCACAAAAGGAAAACGAATTTTGGGTTCACCTGAGACCTTTGCTTACTGGATGGTGCAACATCTCATTGAGCAGGAGGATTTCGCACCCATTCTCCGACGTCTTAATGAAGAAAGGCTTAAACGATGGACAGGGACTTGATTTTACAAAAACTTGAATCCTTACGACGTTGCGTTCAGCGAGTGAGGCATCGTTGTCCAGAAAAAGTGGAGGACTTTGTCTCAGACTTAGACGCACAAGACATCGTATCTTTGAATTTAAGTCGCGCAGTGCAGCTGTGTGTTGACATAGGGGCACACATAATTTCTCAGTCTGATGCCAAAGCTCCCTTGCGTATGGGGGAAACATTCGATCGGTTAGTTGAACTTCGAATCATTGATAGCGGCCTTGCAAGTCGCTTGAAAAAAGCGGTGGGTTTCCGCAATTTAGCTATGCACAATTATGATGCTCTTGATTGGGGCTTAGTTCATACTATTTCATGTCAGAACCTGAACGACTTTACCGATTTTGCTCGAGCCATTAGTCAGCATCTGAATCTTGCGATAGGTCCATAACCTGCGGTTAATTTGGGTCAATAAAGTTCAATTTGATGTTTTGTTACTTTTCGATAAGCGCGAGTTTCGTGCCCATTGGTTTGAAACTGGTACCCCCACTTTTTTAGTGAAGTGGCTTAGGGATAGGGGGTTTTACACTCCTAAACTCGAGAAACTTTATGGCACCGAGGCTTTGTTATCTGCTTTTGATGTAGAGAGGATTGAGCCTGAAGCCATGCTTTGGCAGACGGGCTATCTTACGTTGCGGAAAGTGGCTCAGCATATCGGGGTAGCAGAATATGAGCTTGGTGTACCCAATCTTGAGGTGCGCAGTGCTTTGAATCAGGCGCTTTTAGTAGGCTGGCATCCTGCTGGCCAAGGGGCTTTAGCGGGGATGGGTAAATTGCTTCACCTGCTTGAAGCTTGTGATCACCAAGGGCTGCGTGATCACTTTGATCGCCTCTATGCCGCGATTCCGCATGATTGGCACAGGAAAAACCCTATCGCTCAGTATGAAGGCTACTGGGCTAGTGTGTTTTATAGCCACATAGCGGCTTTGGGCCTAGATATTCAAGCCGAAGATGTTAGCAGTCAAGGCCGCTGTGATTTGGTGATTCGCTATAAAGATAAAGTATGGATTATTGAGTTTAAACTTGTCGGAGATCAAGCCACAGGCGAAGCGATACAGCAACTTAAAGCCAAAAACTATGCAGCCAATTACCGTAAGCCCGGTGTTACCGTAATAGAATTAGGTATCGAGTTTTCCCAAACCCAAAGACAAATTGTTGGGTGGGATGTGGTGACCGATGGTAAGGGATGAGATGCTAGGACGGCTATATCCCCACATCTGAGAAAGAACTATGAGAAAGAGCCAACTCCCATGACCGACGTGCGCTGGAAACAACGTTTCGCCAATTTTCGTCGTGCTCTCGATCAGTTGGGACAAGCGGTGGAGTTACAAAATCTTCGGCCTTTGACTGAGCTGGAAAGTCAAGGTCTTATACAAGCCTTTGAGTTTACTCATGAGCTGGCATGGAACGTGTTAAAGGACTACTTGGAATACGAAGGAA
This sequence comes from uncultured Pseudobdellovibrionaceae bacterium, assembly GCA_964655485.1. GTDB lineage: Bacteria > Bdellovibrionota > Bdellovibrionia > Bdellovibrionales > Bdellovibrionaceae > JANWYU01. The sequence goes on from CAZZMS010000012.1 coordinate 3,319, forward strand.
TTTCGGGGCTTACTGGCTCTCGTAGCACGGTGCGTGAGGCGTTCAAGCGTGGCCTCATTGCTGATGGGGAAGTCTGGCTCGATATGATCGATAAGCGCAATTTGTCCAGTTATACTTACAATGTGCAAGTAGCTCAGTCGGTGGTGCAAGCTGTGCGATCTTTGTATTATCCTGCTTTTCGCGCCCTGGAGAATCGTTTATTGGGTGAGATATAATGTCAGGCGATCGCTGGGGTTTATCAGACAAAACCGTTCAAGTTATCAAAGAGATTCTTGCCCGTGAGCCCGCCGTGCAAAAAGCCATCTTGTTTGGCTCGCGGGCTAAAGGAAATTTCAAACCTGGCTCTGATATTGATTTAGCGATTGTGGGTGAGGAAGTGAGTTTGGATACCATAAGTCGTCTGCGCCGAGCTTTTGAGGAATCCCCTATTCCCTATGAGGCGGATCTATGTTGGCTCGCTCAGGTGGATGAACCAGCTTTGCGCGAGCATATCGCTCGAGTGGGACAGCTTCTTTATGAGCGTTGTGTGTAAAGGGAGGAATCCTTCGGGGCTTGATTGCGAGTTAGATGGTAGGCTTACCCTGACTTGCAAGATCGAAAAAGAAAGTTTCTCGTGTGACTTATGGAATACTTGGTAGAGTAGAAACTCGACGTGGTCGTAGCGAAGGATGGGTGTATCAGAATATGGAGTCAACTGAGGCTTTACAAATCCTAACAAAATGAAATGTATGAGGTGTTTTGGTTGAGTTTGTGAGTAAGAGGGAGAAAGAGCTGATATGGCCAGATTAACTCGAATAAAATTAGAAAACTTTACTGCGTTTAATAAGCTGGATTTGCAATTTTCGCCTGGGGTTAATGTCATCATTGGGGAAAATGGCACAGGCAAAACGCACTTAATAAAGCTCCTTTATGCTGCAACAGCTATTTCTACAGGTGAGGACAAAGAAAAGGGATTTGCTCGCAAACTGGCTGGGGTCTTTAATCCTTATCAGGGACGGATGACTCGTCTGATCCGACGACAGCGAGGTTTGCCTGCGGCTAAAATTAGCATCAAGCGAGATGATCAAGTGTGGTTGACAGCCGAAATCAATAATCAAACGGCAGATGTTGACGATGTTTTGGTGAGGGCTGAAAAACGTTGGAAATCAAAAAAAATGGATTGCGCTTACATTCCAGTAAAGGAAATGTTAGCGCATGCGCCCGGATTTCTCGCTACGGCAGCTAAGCGGGAGATTGCTTTTGAAGATGTATATGTGGACTTGGTTAAACGAGCATTTCTTCCTATGTTGAGGGGTCCATTGGAAGAAAAGCGTCGGCGATTGTTGGATACTTTGCAAAAAGTTATTGAGGGTAAAGTTGTAACGAAGGCGGATCATTTCTTTTTAAAAAACAATCAAGGGGAACTGGAGTTTTCGTTACTGGCTGAGGGTATGCGCAAGTTAGCCCTGATTTGGTTACTGATACAAAACGGTACTTTACTTTCTGGCTCAGTGTTATTTTGGGATGAGCCAGAAGCTAATCTTAATCCCTCATTGAT
>CAZZMS010000013.1:0-4831 GCA_964655485.1 uncultured Pseudobdellovibrionaceae bacterium
GATACCACACAAATCGACCCCCTGCACCACAACCTCTTCCCCAACCTTTGTGCGCAGAAGACGACCCCAGCGTTGATTTTCGTTATCGGCCTGCATGATGGGACATTCGTGATAAAAATTATGATACAGCCTAGCTAACTCATAGAGGTAGTGGGTTAGCAAATGAGGCTTTTCTTGCAAAGCCGACTGACGCACCACTTGGAAGAATACTAAGATTTTTGCCATCAAGGCTTGTTCCGCTGGATGAGACAAACTTCGCCAGAAGGAGGAAAAAAGATCACCGGACGATGTCTTACCCCCTGCCGATCCGACCTTAGACTCCGAAGCCTGAGCTACCTGCTCGGACTTTTGAAGCGAGAGGGATTTCCACTGGCCCCAAAATACAGCATCTCCCCGGGTTTCCTCGAGCTTGCGCCACACAGAACGCATACGCGCTACGGCATACTGAATAAAAGGACCAGAGTCTCCATCCAACTTGAGCCACTCCTTCATGTCAAAGACAATTTTTTTTTGAGTGTCCAACTTCAACATACCATACTTGATCGCACCCAAGGCTACTTGCTTGGCCACCTCAGCCACCTCTGCCTCAGACCATTCTGCTTGGTAACGCGACAAGTACTGGTCGCGGATCAGTTGCTGCATGTTCTGAATGAGAGCTGTGATAGGAACGATGTTACCCTTACGCGAGCTCATGGGACCATCAGGGAGCTCGACAAAATTGTACTGCAGATGGTAACAGTTTTTAGCCTGCTCGAAACCCAACTTTTCCAAAACCTTGAAAACCTGGGCAAAATGCAAAGCCTGGCGCATATCAACCACATACACACTGCGCTCAATATGAAAATCCTCAAACTTCCGACGGGCCAGCTCTAAATCCTTGGTAGCGTATAAGCCGGTTCCATCGCTTTTGAGTAATATACAAAAACCCAACTTTTCCGCCGAAAGATCCATGCCGATAGCTCCTTCGGAGAGGATCAACTTACCCTCGGCATAAAGCTGCTTCACATACTGCCGGCTAGGTTCATCGACTTCACTTTCCCAGTACCACACATCGAAGTGAATGCCCAGCCACTCATAAACCTGATTCATGAGTTCAATCGACCACTGACGAGTTTCTTTCCATAATTCATAAAAAGGTCCGCACTTATTCTCGAGTTCACGCAAAATCTCGGTGAGTTGCTGCCGATTGATCTCTTCCGAGGGAGTCCCCTTTTCATCCTCAAGTTTTAAGTGGGCTTTAGAGTAAAGTCGACCCAGCCATTCACCACGACCGTGATCAGGCACAAGCTCTTGGTTGTGATACTTAAGATACCACAGACACTTGGCCACATGGGCTCCCACGTCTCCTGGAAAGGTGCTACTAATGACGGGGATGCCCACAAATTTTTTTAGGCGCACAAGAGCATCACCCAAACAAGCATTCCGCATATGCCCCACGTGCAACTCTTTATGAGTATTCGGCTGGGAATATTCCACCATGGTTTTAGGGGCGTCCTGCACCAAGGCCAAAGATCCTCGCCTAGAACGAGGTAACAACCAGTAGTCTTCGTAAAAAGAGCCATGAACTTCAGCTCGAAGACGCAAATTCACATAAGGTCCGGCTGAACTTACAGCCGTTACTATGGAATGGCCTTGTAATTCCCGGGCGAGCTTCTGACTGAGCTCCACGGGCTTCATTCCTGCCCCTGCGGCTAACCGAAAGCAGGCAAAAGCCAAATCCCCCAACTCCAAGCTTGGGGGATTTTGTAATTCAGAGGCTACTTGATCTCGTGTAGCCTCTATTCCTATTTGTTTAAGAGACTCTTGAATCGCCTGACTGACTCTTGAGACAGCCGGATCCCACAGCGGCTTTATCATAAACTTAGAATATATCTCACCGCAGCTTCAGCGTCCACTAGCCCAGCACCCACTTGGTTCTCATCGTTAGGCTGTAATGGACGAGCCGTTTTTTTCAAGGCCTCACGAATTTGATCCGGAGTCGCGTTGGGTTTAGCCGACTTTAGCAAAGCTACCACGCCCGATACGTGGGGAGTAGCCATAGAAGTTCCGTCAAAAGGAGCGTAGTCTGTTTTTACAGTCTGAATTCTCGCCAAACCTGAACGGCCTTGCCTAATGTGAGCCGCTAGCTGCTCACCTAAGTCCTTGGTAATCATGACCGCAGGGATGGACAAGATCGAACCGTCTTGGGTCAAAGAACCTTGGATTAAACCATCTTGGTTGTTGTAGATCACAATTCCTTTAGCTCCGACCGCAATCGCGTTACGAGCTTTGTCTCCAAAAGAAATCTCCCCACGCTGAACCAGAGCAATCCTTCCTTGCATGTTTAAGCCGTTAAAATCCTCAGGCTTACCTAGGCCAGCTACAACCAACTCCCCATCGAGGGGCTGTAAAGCATCAGCAGCACCGGCAAAACCCGTTGCCTCGGCATCTTGCCACATTCCATTGGTGTTGATTTTCACCGTCACTTCTTTTCCCGATCCTTGCGGAACAGAAGACACCACCCCAACCCCTGGGGCCACGATGTCTAGCTCTTTACCCCAATTGGAAAACTCTGCTTTTTCGGCTCGCGAATTAACCGCACCCACCGCAATCGTTGTAGGGAAAGCGGCCGGAAAACTCACACGCTTCTTCCCATCGTTGCCACTAGCTGCAACTACAGTGATACCGGCAGCATGCGCGGCCTCCACAGCGGCCTTTTCTGCGCGGCTTCCCAAAGGTCCACCCAGTGACAGACTGATAACGTGAACTTGTTCTTCAACGCCCCACTGTAACCCTTGAACTACGGCCAAGTTCGAACAACCTTGGTTACATACTCGCCCCATTAAGATCTTGGCGCGCGGAGCAACACCCACAAACCCACCAGCCATAGAGGCGGCGGCAATCGTGCCTGCGACGTGAGTCCCGTGACCTACTTGGTCAGCCTCGGCATAAGGGTTGTTGGTGTCACCCACAAAATCACGACCTTTCTCGTAGTTGGGCTTCAACGCCGGGTGATCGCGATCGATACCGGTATCTAAAACAAGAACTCGAGAGCCAGCACCTGTGTAACCCATACGCCATACGTCTGGCGCTTTGACCAGGGAAATGCCATAGGGGGTTTTGGGCCCCACTTGCGGAGCTGGCGCCATCATCTCCATCACGGATTCGAAGGCCTCGCGACCGTCCAATAAGCTCCAATGAGGATGAAATGAATAGGTACGAACAGGTTGAGGCGCGGGGTAAAAAATCTCCTTCTCCACGAACTCTACTCCCGGCAAAGCCTCAATAGAAGAAACGATGCGTTCGGCTACCGTATCCTCAATTTGCAGAACCGTACCGTTAATGAGTGTGACTTCTTCATCAAGGGCGACTTTCGACCAAGCCTGTCTTTCAAAGGTGCTCACAGCCGAAGCGCGCTTTTTCGTTTCCATCCAGCGACCGAAGTGCTGAGGAGTTAAGCCGCTCTTTGTGACCACAATGTATCGATCGGCCTGAGCGGTTAGAGCCGCAACTAAGACGGCGGCACTAATTGTGACTCCCTTAAACAGTTGAAGTCTTCCCTGCAGCTGTGGCATCGTTACCCCCTTTTTCGATGCGATACCCATCCTCATGGGCGTCTCCTTAGGTGGCTGCCGTATTATGATTGCCGACAGCCAGCCTTTTTTGTTTGCAAAGCCACGGGCCCTGCGAACTTCAGTTTTTAGGATCAAAAAAGGCGTCAAGCAAAATCTATTTCTTCATCAAAAGAATAAAAAAAATTCATGGCAAGATCTGTAATGGGCTAAAACCTTAACGGAATCTTCAACCCATTTGATGGACTAAAACCACTGAAGAATAAGACTATGAGCATGCTCTATAAGTTTTACTAATGCATTAATTGAGTTTACAAAAGAGCCTTGCCTATAAAGTAGGCAATCAAAATTGATGCATAGCACTATAAGACCCACAATAACCAAGACTTTGGCCCTCGAAAACGCCTCTCTGGACTAGGCGACCAGGTGTTTCCTGTTATTCTGTGGGAGTTCACTCATCACTTTCTTGTTCTAGACGAATGGGGGGGGGAGGGACTCACTCATGCAAACCACTCAAGGACTGACTCTAAAGCAGACAGTTATTAGGCCCTTATTCACGCTCCTAACCTTGAACCTTATACTACTCAGTGCTTGTATCCATCCTTCCTCTCGTTTCACGGAAGAGCCGCAAGCCTCGAGTTTTTGGCAAAAGGCCGTGGAGCAAGCTTACAAAGAGGCTTACTCGCCGGAGACCCAACCTAGACAGCCTGCTCAATCCTCAAACGCCACAGGCTCAATGAATCTGGGGATTGAACTTGCTGACTTGCGCCGCATTTCTCCAGGCCGCTTTGAGGTTTATGTATTCCCCAAAAGCCAAGATGTGACCGCGAAAACGGGAGAGCCGAGCTTAGATCCCGTTTTGTTATCTCCTATCCGCAACACCGTTCACATCCCGGCTGTGAGCTCCTGTGATCAATTTTTAAATCGCCGCCTTTTTAGTAACGATCTCCGTGCCCATGAAGCCTTTGAGCCGAATCTGCTTCCAGAACCAAAATCTCGACAATGTGCCATCGTCGAGGTGATTGATAACCACCTCCAAAACCTTAACAAGTCACTGATTATGCCCGGTGACCTCCTTGGAAAACGCTTATTTTTAGATGATGAATATCGCCTGCATGCGGAGGACACCATCACCCACTCCTCTGCGCGCGAGCTAAAAACCACGAGACTCTTCAACTTATCCGACAAAGGGGCAAGCTCGGGTCTTAGCTTTCTGGCCACGGATCTTCCGGGCAAATCCCTGCTTCAGCGCATGCGCATAGAAAACATTAACCCCAGAG
>CAZZMS010000014.1:0-4681 GCA_964655485.1 uncultured Pseudobdellovibrionaceae bacterium
GAAAAAGTTTAAAAAGATCAGAGGCGATCAAAATTGAATGATGCAGAACTTATGAAATCCCATAAGTAGTCCTAAAAAACTACAAGTCTCCGGCCTGTGGTGTGCTTCTTGTGCCTCCGCTTTGGAGAAAAGGCTCTCCGAACATCCTGAAGTAAATCGTGTAAAAGTACAATTTGTAACGAACACTTTGGAATTAGAGACTCAGTCGGGTCAAGAGATAGATTTTCATCAACTGAATGATTGGATCCAAGACCTAGGTTACCGGGTTTCTCCTTTGTGGGATGGAGAATCTGCTGGGGATAAGATCAGCGAGCAGAGCCTGTGGAATCAGATCAGCCCTCTTATCTATTTAGGTATTACTAGTTTTTTTTCCATGTGGTCTTTGTTTTTTTCCATCGCTTATTATTTAGAGAAAGTCCATATTTGGGCGACTTTATCGGGTGTAGCGGCAAGCGTGGGAAGTGTCATCGGTCTTGTTCCTTTTACGAGAATGGCTTGGTCGCATATGAAACTCAAAGGGGTGACCATTGACTTACTTATCGTTGTCTCGACCAGTTTATTGTTGTTTCTTTCGTGGTGGTCGTGGGCTTACGATCAGCGGTGGATGTTTTTTGAATCCACAATCATGGCTTTGGCTTTGGTGTTGGGCGCAAGAAGCTTAGAACATCGTTTGAGAACGAAATTACAGAAGGAGCTTTGGTTACCCACGAGACCACAAGGAGAGGTGGACTTATGGTTAGCTGGGGGATGGCAAAAGGCCTCCATCACGAAAGTCAAAGTGGGGCGAAGGCTCCGGCTGCAAGTAGATACCTCGGGAGTTTTGCGGATAGAGCCCCCTGTGGACGGGGAGTTAGTATCATGTGGTGAGCATGAAGGTGTTTGGGTGGATGAGTCTTTTCTTCCGGGGAAATTAAACCTGTTTGGAAAAAACGGGGAGAAACAGTTTATGCAGGTTCTCGCGTACTCGGTGTTACCGAGATAGAGGTAGTGGTTCAAGCGATCTACCCCGAGCGCTTGATGGATCGTATTTGGGAGCAATCGCAAATGGAATATCAAATCCACGACGAGTTTGGATTTGACGTGCAAAAATGGGTTGATCGTTGGGCGCAAGTGTTACTACCGCTGGGTGGGGTATGGATGTTGCTCGCCTACGGTGTTTTGGGACGGTCGTGGCAACAATCCCTGTTGCAAGGGGCTTTGTTGTATCTGGTGGGTTGTCCTTGTTTTCTTTTGTTTGTACAACCGGTGTTTCAGTGGGGCTTGATTGATACGCTTAAAACACGTGGCTGGCTGTTGAATATTTCGCGCTTGTCATCCTTGGGGAAACAAGCTGTGCTATGGGCTTTTGACAAAACAGGAACGTTAACGGAGTTGCGTCTGGATGAGGCCAGTCAGGATCAATTGTGCCGTTTGCCTTGGGGGCTAAAAAATCGGCTGAGACAAATCTTAGAGCTCGTGCGAAATCACTTCCCGCATCCTAAAACCGAAGCTTTGTGGCGGGCCTTGTGGGAAGCACAAAACCATGAGGCAAAAGAAACTATGAATGCAGAAGTGCCGGCAGAGAGTGTAGGAAACTATCAGATCTTTTTTCATCCTCAGCAGGGTGTGCGGCTTATCAGGGGTGATGAACAGTGGTGGTTCGGGCAAGGGGTTTTCAACTTGGCGCAAGATCCTGAAATGGAAGGAGCGACAACAGAGTTGCAGGATGATGCAGTTAGAACTCAGCTGCTGCAAGATCATGTTAGACTGAACAACCAAACTATTCTCAGTTACCAAGTTCGTGAAGACTTTCATCCCATGGCCCAAGGACTCATAGATAGATTGCATCGGACCTTATCACCGGTGTATATTCTCTCGGGGGATCCACATCCTGACCCAACATGGCACAAGCAGGCTCAGGTTCTAGGACTTCACGTGTCTACGGGGCTAAGCCCTGAACAGAAAAAGCAAATATTGCAGCAGCAAAAGAAGAAGGGTTTTTTCACTGTCTTTGTGGGGGATGGAATCAATGATTGGCCGGCTTTACGCGAGGCCGACTTGGCGGTGGTGGTACAGCCTAGGGAAGGCCCTGAGAATTTGGGTTTTTTTGCCGCCAGCTTTGTGTTACCAAAAACGGATTTAGCCGTGTTACCTAAACTTTTGGATTTCCTCAGGTTATGGCGTGCGCGTATGCACGGGGCTTTTTGGGCCGGGGTGATTTATAATCTTACCGTGATTTTGTTGATTTTATCCCCCTGGTTTCACCCCCTGTTTTTAGTGCTACTTATGAGTTTAGGGAACTTGTGGATTTGGTGGTTTACTTATTATTCAGCGAAAATTGCCATAAATTCTGCCTTAAGAGATTCGTACTCCGTGCCGCCAATCATCTCATAATTGGTTAGAAATGGTGAAAGCGATGGACAAAAGCTCTTTTGTTTCGGCAAGATGGAAGTATGTCTTTGAGTTTTGCGTGTTGGTCCTGTAGTAAATCCTTGAATTGGTCTTCGTCCATAGGGCGAAGAGATCAGTGCCCGCATTGCGGGGCCGATCTGCATAGTTGTAAGCAGTGTCAACACTATGATCCCCGCTCATACAATGAATGTGCTGAACCCTCGGCCGAGCGAGTTAAAGAAAAAGATCGTTCCAACTTTTGTGATTTTTTCTCGCCTCGCTTAAACGGGACCGGAGGAGAAAGTGTGGCAAAAAGTCGACAGGAGCTTTGGGCTCAAGCCGAAGCTTTATTCGGTAAAAAAACGGGTAACAAGTAGGGAGGTGATTTATGGCTCAGGTGAAGCATGAGGAGATTTTTCATTGTCCCGTGGAAACGTTCTATAAAATCATCAGTGATTATGAAAAGTATCCTGAATTTTTAAAGGATGTGAAAGAGATGAAAGTCCTTAAAAAGCAGGGGAATAAAACTTTAGTCGAATACACCATTCATGTTGTTAAAACCTTCAAGTATCAGTTGTGGATGGAGGAAAATCCCCCGCATGAAATCCGTTGGCATCTCCACGAGGGAGACTTATTTAAAGTGTCCAATGGTTACTGGAAGCTAGAGCCTGTGGAAGGAGGCAAAAAAACCAAGGCCACTTATTTTGTTGAAGTTGAAATGAAACTTCTTGTGCCCTCTGCGATTTCGAAGGCCGTAGTTTCGGCCAATTTACCTGACATGATGAAAAGCTACCATGAAAGGGTGAAGTCTTATGTCAGAAAATAAGGAAGGACCTAAGGTCACAGAGACTTTAAAAAAATTATTGGCCGCAGGTCTAAGTGGTGCAGCCCTCTCTGAGGAGATTCTAAAAAACTATCTGGCTGAGGCCAAGTTACCCAAGGAGTTATTTCAACCCTTGGTACAAGGCCTAAGTAAATCACGGGATGAGCTGACTCAAAAGGTCATTCAAGAAGTGGCGCGCCAGTTAGAAAAAGTGGATTGGGCTAAAGAGATGGGGCGTTTTCTCGAAGAGCATAAGCTTAATATCAAAATGGAAATTTCAGTGAAAAAAAACTCTCCTTCTAAGATGACCCGCGATTCATCCACTTAGAGTATAAGTGCAGCCAAAACTCCAAAGTGGGGAAGAAAAAAAGGCTTAGTACCAGATTAAACCCGAGATGGCCCATCGCAAGTTGTAATCCGAGCTTATGTTGACTTCCATTGATGATTTGCAAAGCCTGGGCAAACCAGGGGATCGTGGGGAAAATAATCAAAGCTGTGAAGGTGTTGAAAAAAGTATTCCATAAAGCTAGATGCTTGGCCTGTGTGTCCAGTTGCAGACTGCCGATAAAACCCGTGGAAGTCGTGCCGATGTTACTTCCGAGAATCACATAGAGCCCTTGGGTGAGCTCCAGTAATCCTTGTTGCCCCAAGAGAACCACAAGTCCTGTGACCACGCTGGAAGATTGAAAAATAATTGTCGACAAAATTCCCCACAGGAGAAGATGCCAAGCCGAAGTTTCCTCTTTAAGGTAGTCGACTAAAAATTGGAATTGATTGGGATTTTTTAGCTCCATAGCGAGCTGATCGAGGGTAAAAAGGATGAGCCCAAAATAAAAAATACTTTTGCCTAAAACCCGGGTTTTCAGTTTGAGAAAACTGAGAATGCTCCCCAATACAATAAGATAATCCCCAAGATGCTGAATTTTAGCGGATACCAAAAAGGCCGTGGAAGCTGTACCCACATTAGCTCCCATGAGAATCAACAGGGCTGTGCGTAAATCGAGAAGCTTTGAGTTTAAAAGACTCAAAGCTAAAACGGAGATCGCACTACTTGATTGTACGACGACCGTGCTAGCAAAACCAAGAAGCCAAGATAAAACGGTATGTTGCGAAAGTTTTTGAAACCATAAGCGCAGCTGATCTTGCGCCAGCTTTTCAAGCTCCAGACTGAGAGTCTGTAGCCCGAATAGAAACAGCATCACCAAGGCGAGTACGGATACCAGCTGGGTCATTAGGAGTAACTAGCTTCTTTTTTTAAGAAGCTGTGTAATTTTTGCTTTGGCCTGCGCAAAATCCTGCGAAGAGATCCGATGCCCAGGAAGTGCGGGAGATTGACGTTTGAGCTCTTCGATTTGCGCGATTCTCTCTTGAGAAGGGGGATGAGTGCTTAGAGCGTCTTGGACTCGCATGAGTAAAGCTGGCCCTTGCTGAGCTTTGGCTTGTTTTTCCATGGTGTAGAGCTTTTGATAAAAAGCACCAATATATTCA
>CAZZMS010000015.1:0-6054 GCA_964655485.1 uncultured Pseudobdellovibrionaceae bacterium
CCGCACCACCACGGAACGATGAGTAAAGTGCTCCACAGCCAACTCAGGAATCAAAGTGTAGCCTCCCCATGTGCGCACCAATTCCGCCAAGGTGTCCAAACTCCCTCCTTCAAACTCAAAATTACGCCCCCCCTCAGCCAAAAGTGCCGACTGACTTTTTTGTTGATTGTGGCGGCAGACTTCTAGCACCTGCCCCCGCAAACAATGGCCCTCTTCAAGTAACCACAAATCCTTGGTCGACAGAGCGCGCGGAGAAATAATATCTACGCGGGCAAGCGGATGATCTTTGTGAGCCAGAACAAAAAAAGCCTCTGTGTACAACACATCGGTTACCAATTGCACTCCGTCAATAGGAATAGCCGCAATCCCAACGTCTAACTGATCACTCCTTAAGCGCTCAACAATCTGGGCCGTCTGTAGCTCAAAAAAAGAAAAACGCATTTTTGGCAATTCCACATTCAAGTCTTTAATTATCCTCGGTAATAGATAGGGAGCGACTGTGGGAATAATTCCCACCTTGAGTTCACCACTGAGATCTCCCGTTTTAATTTCTTGTAAAATGTCAGAAATTTTTCGCGCCTCGCCCAAAGTGGACTTCATGGCTTCTAAAAGCTGCTCTCCCTCAGGGGTGAGCATGAGGGGCTTTTTGGAACGATCAAACAAGGGGCATCCTAAAGCCTCTTCAAGCTTCTGAATTTGCATACTCAAAGTGGGCTGGGTCACAAAACACTCTTCAGCAGCTTTGGCAAAACTACCCGTTCGCTGCACCGCCACGGCATATTCCAGTTGGGTGAGACTAAAGTTGATGCGAGACATACTTTTGACTATTTATAGATAAAATCTATTGGTCAATAAAAATTATCAATTTTACACTAAGCTAGCTTGCGCTATACTGAGTCCACGAGGCAAGCAACAAACCCAAACCAAACAAGGAGGACCTATGCAAACACTCATCAACACCAAAATCCCTGAGTTCTCAGTGCAGGCTTATCACAACGAGAACTTCAAGACAGTAACCGACAAAGATCTTATGGGGAAATGGAGCATCTTTTTCTTTTACCCCGCTGACTTCACTTTTGTATGCCCCACTGAACTAGGAGATATGGCTGACAAATATCCTGAGTTTCAAAAAAATGGGATCGAAGTTTACTCCGTAAGCACAGACACACACTTTACTCACAAAGCTTGGCATGATACCTCTGAGACCATTAAAAAAATTAAATTCCCCATGCTCGCTGACCCCACGGGACACCTCAGTCGAGCGTTTGGCGTTTATGAGGAAAAGTCTGGTCTAGCCTATCGTGGGACCTTCTTAGTGAATCCTGAAGGTTTGATTAAAATCGCCGAAGTCAACGACAATGGCATCGGCCGTAATGCTGACGAAATTCTGCGCAAAACTCTAGCAGCCCAATACACCGCTAAAAATCCCACCGAAGTTTGCCCGGCGAAATGGACTCCCGGTAGCAAGACTTTGAAACCCGGATTAGATCTCGTTGGAAAGATCTAAAACATCCTCACTCACTGAAAAGACTTAAATTATCAAGTTTAGCGGGCCCGAGAAAATCCTCTGGGGCCCTAGCTCAACCACAAAAGGGGCTCCATGCCCCTTTTGTACTAAAAGGAGGTCCCGTATGCTCGATCACGAACTCAAACAACAACTCACTCAGGTCTTTCAAGTTCTTGATAAGCCTGTAGAGCTTAAAATCGCTGCATCGACTCACCCCGAGCAAACGGATCTTCGTGACTTTCTTACTCCCCTAACGGAATGCTCTCCCTATATCAAAGTGACCGAAGGTCACATACCACACCCTTACCCATCACAAGCCCCTTATTTTGAAATCTGGACCGAGCGGGGCTTTTCAGGAATTCGTTTCGCGGGAATTCCAACTGGGCATGAGTTCTCCTCACTAGTTCTTGCCATTTTGAATGCCAACGGCAAAGGTAAAATGCCCGATGATTCCTTAAAAAATCGCATTACAAACCTCAAGGGGCCAGCCCACTTAATCACTTATATGTCTCTCACCTGTGAGAACTGTCCAGACGTAGTACAAGCTCTCAACCTGATCAGCCTATTAAACGGATCAATCACCCACGAGGTGCGCGACGGTCAATATTTTCAAAATGAACTTAACGAACTCGGTATTATGGGGGTTCCCACTGTGGTGTGGAATCAAACCATTATTCATGCCGGCCGTGCCAACATTCTGGATATGGTCAGCAAATTGGAACAAAACTTAGGTCAGCAAGCTGAAGCCCCTCAAGAAAAGCGCGACTTAGGCCGCTTCGACGTCGTGGTTATTGGTGGTGGTCCATCGGGTGTAAGCAGTGCCATTTACACCGTAAGAAAGGGATTAAAAACAGCCATTATTTTTGACAAAACAGGCGGGCAAGTAAGCGAAACACGAGGAATAGAAAACATGATTTCCATTCCTTACACAGAGGGGCCAAAACTCTCGGGGGCCTTGTTGGAGCATCTGGAGCATTATCCCGTGGAACGCCTGTATCCCCAACGCGTGAAAGCTTTGTTACCGCTTGAACCCACGCACCCCAAAACCCCTTGGCGTATTGAGCTTGAAAACGGTAACACCCTTGAAGCCAGATTAGTTATCCTGAGTACGGGGGCGAAATGGAAACAGCTGGGGGTCCCAGGAGAAAAAGAATATCTCGGGCGTGGAGTGGCTTATTGTCCACATTGCGACGGTCCTTTTTATAAAGGAAAACACGTGGCGGTCATTGGCGGTGGTAACTCGGGTGTCGAAGCTGCTATCGATTTAGCAGGGATCGTAGGCCATGTGACCTTACTCGAATACAACGCTCAGCTGAAAGCCGATCAAATCTTGGTTGATAAGCTGAAGTCTCTGCCCAATGTTACCATCATAACCCAAGCGCAAACAAAAGAGCTTAAAGGCGACGGCAAAAAAATCATGGGATTACATTATGTAGATCGTGCAAGTGGTGAGAGCAGAGAGATCGCTCTCGATGGTGTGTTTATTCAAATAGGCTTAGTGCCCAATTCCGAGCTGGTAAAAGAGTGGGTGAAAACAAGCCCCTACGGCGAGATTCTGGTGGATGAAAAGTGCCGAACCTCTCATCCGACAATCCTAGCCGCTGGAGATGTTACTAACGTTCCCTATAAACAAATCATCATCGCCATGGGCGAGGGGGCTAAGGCGGGGCTGACCGCTTTTGAGAAGTTAGTGCTAGATTCGCCTTAGAGTTTGATTGGATTTAAGGTATTCTTTATGCTGCCAATAAAACTGGAACATGACATTTTCATGCAAATCCTAGCGTGACTAATCCTTATACAGCCGTGCGCAAAAGAGGCTCCGCTCACAGGCTTAGCCCTCGTGGGCGGCAAGTTGTCTCAAACTGACACACCCAAAACTCAAAAAAGCGCAAAGAAGCAGGCGCTAGGTGGCATAAGGCTGGCAAGTTAAATGGCCAAGATACCCTAACCAAAGGAGGTTGGTATGAAAAAGCATTTTACTTTGATGGCAGCATTGGTGATGATTGGCCTCACCCTGCAGGCCAAAGAATCTCGTGAATGCAGCATGAAATCCAACAAGTCTTTGTGGGCTCAGACTAATCCTAAATCCTACTCATCGAAACTTGGCCAAAAAGGCGCATCAGGCAGCACCAAAACCATTACTAGAACGGCAAAAGGGGTCCAGTAGCTTACCCCTTTTGCCCTGTGCCACGGTCCTGGATTGACCCCCGGCGGGGAGGTCTTACACTGCTACCATCGTGTTTCGGGATAAAGAAAACACAACATCCGCCTGGAACTACGCCCTGCGCTTGCTCAGTCGCCGGGATCATTCCCCCTTAGAATTACGAGAAAAGCTTCTGCGCAAGGGGCACGATCAGGACGAAGTTGATGCTACCATTCGCCGCGCTCAGGAATTAAAACTCATCCCCCATGATGCTCACAGCGAATATGCCTTGGCCCGACGCTGGATGCAAAGCTGGCAAGCCAAAGGTAAAGGTCCACTATGGATTCGCGCGTGGTTACGTGCCAGAGGACTACCGGATCCTACATCAGGTCCCACGAGAAATACCCCTCACAACACCTTCCAAGAAAACCTATTTGATGATGGTGTCGAGGGAGCCAGTCTAGATACCTCAGAAGATAGCTGGTTACCAACAGCCATGAGGGAGCTTGAAAAACGTTTTAAGCACATCAAAGATCATTCTTACTCCTCGCCTGGCGGAAAACCCCAGGCTCCCTTTCAAACCTCCCCTCTCAAGCAAAAAGCTTTCCGCTTCTTGCTTTCCAAGGGTTACCCGTCGTCTATCGCTCAAGAGGCGATTAAAAGATGGCTAAGCTCTCATGGACCCCACCAAGGTCCTGTGGACTAGGCTTTCGTCGTTTTTTTATTGCCGCAAAAAATGTTACCCAATTAAGATGGTAACAAGAGGTGGTCACATGGATGCGTGCCAAGTCGATTTGCAAAAGTTTCAAGAGCAACTGCGTGAAACCCAGTCCTTCGTCCTGCAAACTCTCAAACCCGAAAACTCGGGAGACAGTCTACAAACCGCCTTGTACCAAGAATTAGAAAAACTAGCCGCCTCTTTGGCCGCCGAACGTGAGCAGAATAGTAAACTCAGTGCTGATTTATCGCGCTCCCTAGAGCTTAATCTTAAGTTACAATTGGAAGTCGAGGATGTCCGCTTAAAAGCTCAGCAAAACCTGCGCGAGGAACAAGCGCACTCAAAAACCCTACAGGAACACATCAAAAAACTGGAAACCGAGCTCGAGTTAGCCCAAGCCATTCAAAATGAAACGCGCGTAGAGCTCACCCGCAGTAAAGATTCCTTCCAAACTCAACTATCTCAAAAAGACCGGGAAATCGCTGATTTAAAACAACAAATAGAAAACTTAAACCAATCCCTCGTCGAGCGCGAGGAGCATATTCAACAATTACAGACGGCGCTCACTGAGGCCCAGAAAGAAAAAAACGAGCTGTTACTCTCCATTGAGGATTACAAAAAGCACGCTGAGGAGCAACATCAGGTTCTGCGTTCCATGGCCGAACTGGCAAGTCAAAAAATGAACGAAGTTCAGATGGCTTTACATAAAAAATCGGCAGAGTGTATTGACCTACAAAGTCGTCTGGAACAAACCCTTAAGCAAAATGAAATTTTGAAACAGGAAAATGGCAACTTAAAACAATACTTCGCCAAGCTCACTCAACAGCTTAACGAACATCTCCAGCCGCAGGCTTAGTCGTAATTTTTTTCACGAAATCTTCATATACGTCATGGCTTTGGGATTTCCCAAAAACACGTTGAATCTTTCTATATTCTGTACCATCTGATTTGACAGGCTTTTGCCGAATATCAAACACGATGAGCCCATGGGGGCGACTATCTCCCTCGCGGTAACCGGATTTTTTAGAGATCTTTATCGATCCCGTTACCGTAACCGTTGGATCCGTCAACAGCCCCTCCACGCGATTCACCATCACTTGTAAACGATCTACCGCTACCTGCTTGGCAAGTCTCACATCAGAATCAGGTACGGACTCTTCAAAGAGCTGAACCTCCACGTTCACGATGGCGTCTTTCAAGCCTGATAAGATCCCCTTGAGCTTCTCACTGTTTTGGGTAAATTGCGGAGCTAATCGCGAGCTCCCTTTTTCAAAAAAATGTGTATCCAATAGGGCGAAGTTGAGTCCATCCTCGTCAATTCGATGCAAGAGCCCGCTTTCAGCCAGTTCTTGCAGCTCGTCTCTTAAATAACTATCCACAATGGCCTCAGAGCCAAAGTCTAAAATGTTGGGTAACTTATCCATAGGCCGAATGAAGCTAGCGACGGCCTCGAGAGGGGAGTTGATAAAGTCAAGAAACAACTTTTCCAAGGTTAAAAGTGCACCAAAGTTATTGTAGTTGTATTCCACAATCGAAGGAGTGCTGAAATACTCAGCCACGTTTTTCTTGGTTTCTTCGCTTTGCCCCAATAACCACATCACCATGAAAAAAGCCATCATCGCCGTCATGAAGTCCGCTAAGGCCACTTTCCACGCCCCACCATGATGGCCTCCGCTGATGTAGGTT
>CAZZMS010000016.1:0-7743 GCA_964655485.1 uncultured Pseudobdellovibrionaceae bacterium
CGCCCGGAGGCGTCTGCACCATGTGTGGCCAAGGGCGTAGCCCTTTGCAGCTCGAGCCAAGGAGGGCGTGCCCCGGGGTGAAACGAGACAGCCCACGGACGGAAAAACTCTAAAAAATGGATTTTTCAAGGACGAGTCTTGATACGGAGTTTATCCAACTCTTTGCGCATTTCGGTTAAATGAGTGAGATTTTGCAGGGTGCGTAGGCCCTCTTTCCAAGGCTGTAGGGGGTAGCCCACGTAGTGACCAGGCTCAGTGATGTCCTTGGTTACAGCACTTCGTCCGCCGATGGTAACTCCGTCGCAAATACTGACGTGAGAGTTGACGACCACGTCACCGCCGCAGCGAAAGTCGTTACCAATGCGCACCGACCCAGCACACATAAACCCAGCAGCCAAAAGACCACGGGCGCCAATCTGTGTGTTATGTGCAATATGAATGTGATTATCCAGTTTGGTATGAGCTCCGATCCGTGTTTGTCCTAAAGTGGCTCGGTCAATGGCGACGAGGGCTCCGATCTCCACATGATCCTCAAGTAACACCGAACCAATTTGGGGGATTTTGAGGTTTTTATCTTTCAAAGGGACATGACCAAACCCGTCGCTACCAATCACACTTCCTGATTGAATCAACACTTGAGAGCCAATGTGGCAAAGATCCTCAATCGTCACACGTGACCGCAATTCCGAATGGGAGCCAATGCGAACCCCCGCTCCAATCACGCTACCGGGAAGGATTTTCACCTGCTCGTCAATTTCTGCTGTGCTATGGATCCAGCTGCTGTTGATGAGACGAAATTCTCCTTGTTTGTGTAAAAGGATTCGTTGGTCGAAGAAGTGGAGTAGGTGAGCCATACTCAAGGATAAGGAGGGAGTACTCCAAATCCAAAGGCCCGAGGAGTCTAGCAGTTGTTGCACCAGAGGATGCGAAAGAGTTTTTTCTTCAATGATCCATGCACTCGATGCAGCCACAGGCCCTAATCGTTTCGGGTCGGACAGCCAATGCAAGTGATAGCTCTGGGGTGCATCCGAAGGCTGGGTACCTACCAGTTCTTGGAAATCCCCTTTTTTCAATAACTTTAGTTCTGGAGCTGATTCGGTGATGCTTTGTGCGGAGAGAGAAATCATCAGAAGTTCCTTTAGTTTATCGCATTTTATTCTTGATCTTTCTCCTCATCATGAAACAAGATGAATCAAAAGCGGATCAACCTTTTTATTTTGTAAAAAAGGTGAGGTGCCTCATGTCTAAAAAGAAAGCTCCAGCCAAAACGGCGAGCAAGGGCTCAGCAGCGAAAGCCAAAACCTTGTTAACGGGAGTCGTCAAAAAGCTCAAAGATCTTGGGGCTAAGAAAAAAAAGCCAGCCTCCGGGGAGGCCCCGAAATCCGCCAAATCTGGAGCTAAAGCCCATTCAGTGAAAAAATCTCAGACTTCTTCAGAGAAACAGCTAGGTGATTCCGCTAAAAAACCGGTCGCTAAAGTCGTTTCGGGGAGTAAAAAGCAAGAAAGCTCCAGTAAGGCCGCCAAGCCAGCTGCGAAAGCCAAAACTTCTGGGACTAAATCTAACTCCCGGCCAGCCTCAGTTACCAAGGAGACCAAAACTAAAGCAAAGGCTCAGGGTGAGTTGAAACTAGGCATTTTACAGAAGTCACCTGCCAGTGGCTCTTCTAGTAAGAAAAGCACCTCTAATCGCTCTAATGAGTCTTCCCCTTCCACGGGAGTGGAGGCTACAGGGCGCAAATCCGCCTCATCGAATGCAGCCGAGGGAGTGGCTCCTAAAAAATCAGAGTCCTCAGCAAGTTCCGGAGGCTCCGATTATGCGAAGTGGCAAAGCTATTACAAAAAATATGGTAACCTGCCAGCACGGGATTACGACATGAGTCAGAAGTATGAGGCGCGCACTCCGATTATGCATCGCAGCCTAGGTTGGGGCTTTATCTTATCGATTGAAAATGATCGCTTGCAGGTTTTATTTGCCGAGGGGATAAAACTCTTGATAAGTAACTATAATCCTCAACTGAAGCTTTAACCAAAGGGAAGTCACGGCATGGCCAAAGACGATTTAGCACAATTTGAAGGTAAGATTATCGATGCTCTGGCAGGTGGAATTTACAAAGTGCAACTCGATAACAATGTAGTTATTCAAGCCAAGTTGTGTGGTAAAATGCGTAAATTCAATATTCGTGTTGTCGTTGGGGATCGTGTCAGTGTGGGAGTTTCCCCTTACGATCCGACTCATGGACTCATCATGTATCGACTCAAATAACCGAGGTGATCTCTGTTTTCTTGTCCCGAAAAGGGATGAGATGTTCTGATATTTCTAAGTATTCATTCAAAGCCTTTTCATGATCGATGGGATTAAGGGGAGATCCGAGCCACAGAGGGAGGGGATGTTTATGAATGCAACTTTTGATCCGCAGCAGTGGTTAAAGTTTTTATCGACTCATGTACCTGGAGTCAGTGTGCGCTCAGCTGAGGCGGTTCTACAGATGCATCAAGAGGGAGCCACTGTCCCTTTTATGGCGCGTTATCGTAAGGAGAAAACGGGTAACTTAGATGAAACCCAAATTCGTGCGGTGATTGATACGCATGAAACCTTTCAAGAAATTTTAAAAAGACGAGAGTTTATTTTGAAAGAAATTGAGTCTCAGGGCAACTTGACTGATGAGCTCAAGGAGCGCATCGAAAAAGCTTGGGACTTAGGTGAGTTGGAAGAGATTTATCGTCCTTACAAGAAAAAGAAAAAAACCAAAGCGACCGTAGCGCGAGAGGCTGGGCTTGAGCCTTTAGCAGATTGGTTATGGCAAGTGGCCCATGGAGAAAGGCCAGAGGAGCCGGTTTTAGAGGTCAAAGCCAAGGAGTTTTTGAACCCAAAAGCCAACATTGTGGCTTACGATCAAGCTATCAGTGGAGCTAAAGATATTCTAATTGAGAAACTCACTCACCATGCGGAACTACGTAAAAAAGTGTATGATGAGTTCTTGGAGCGCGGGCAGCTGGTGTCTAAACGTGCAAAAGGTTTTAAAGCTCACTCCAAGTTTGAAATGTATGCGGATTTTAAAAACTCCGTTAAAGAGTTGTTGCTCGAGAAAAACTCCCATCGTTACTTAGCGATGCGACGGGGGCAGCAGGAAGAGGAGCTCAGTTTAGATTTCGAGGCTAATGAAGCTTATCTCTTACAAGAATATACGAAAATAGCGACTACGGATGAAACGAGTAAAGTGGGTCAAATCCTCGTCGATGCGGCTAAGCAAGCTTTGATGGTGTATGTTATACCGTCGGTAAAGAATGAATTGCATCGATTGTTGAAAGAGACGGCGGATAAGCATGCTATCGAAGTGTTTGTGCGCAACGTAAAGAAAGTGTTACTCGCATCCCCTTTCGGCCCTAAGGTAGTCATTGGAGTAGACCCAGGAATTCGAACCGGTTGTAAGGTAGCCTTGGTCGATAGGGGGGGGCATTACCTCTCGCACACGGTGGTGCATATCGAAGGTGATGGGGCTTTGGAAAAAGCTAAGGAGTTGTTCTCGCAAGTTTTCTCTAAACTACAAATTGAATCCATTGCTGTGGGTAACGGAACGAATGGACGTGAAACCGAGATTTTTTTTAGAAGGCTTGTGAAAGAATTGGGCTACCAAACTCCAGTTATCATGGTGAATGAGTCTGGAGCGAGCGTTTATTCGGCCTCCGATGTGGCTCGCGAAGAGTTCCCCGATTTGGATGTAACGGTACGTGGTGCTATTTCGATTGCTCGGCGCTTGCAGGATCCTTTGTCGGAACTTGTAAAGATTGATCCAAAAAGCATTGGAGTGGGCCAGTATCAACATGATGTGAACCAAGCTTGGCTTAAAAAAGGACTGCATGATGTGGTGGAATCCTGCGTGAATCTCGTGGGAGTGGACCTGAACACAGCCAGTGCTCAGTTACTCAGTTATGTCTCGGGTATTGGTCCGAGTTTGGCTAAAAATATTATTGAGTATCGTAAACAAAAACTCTTTGAGGAGCGGGGTGAGCTTTTGCAGGTGCCCCGCTTTGGGCCTAAACAGTTTGAGCAAGCAGCAGGCTTTTTGCGCATTCCGGGGGGGAAGGTGGCATTAGATGCTACCGGGGTACATCCTGAGCGCTACGAGGCTGTGCGGGATATGGCCAAAGAACTCGGCGTGCAGGTGAAAGACCTGTTCGGTGAGGGAGCAAAGAAGCTATTAAGCTTACGTGAAAAGTATGCCCCTGTTTTGGGTGAGTACACTTTTGATGATATTGTAAAAGAGCTTGAAAAACCCGGGCGTGACCCCAGAGATCCGTTTAAGACCTTCCAATTTCGTGAGGATATTGCTGAACTAAAAGACGTTCAACCGGGAATGGTATGTCCTGGAATTGTGACCAATGTGACGAACTTTGGGGCCTTCGTTGATATTGGTGTGCACCAAGATGGTTTGGTGCATATCAGCGAGCTAAGCTGGGATTTTGTACAAGATCCTAAAGCTTTTGTATCGCCGGGAGATCAGGTTACTGTTAAAGTGTTGAGTGTGGATTTGGAAAAGCGTCAGCTGGCTTTAACCATGAAGCTTGGAGAAAAGACGCAAGTGCAAAAACCAGTGCGGGATTCAGAGGGACGTAGCAGCACTCGTCGTTTCGACGGAGGCTATTCTCAAAGACCGCCCCGTGCCGAGGATTCAGGTCAGCGAGCGGAGCGAAATCGTAGGGATTCTAGCTCTGGTGTGCGGGAGGAAAGACGAGCGAGGCAGAATCATGGAGATCAAACTGGTGATCGGGGTAGGTCTTATGGAGATTCTGGGCGAGCGACATCAGCATCAACAGAAGGAAAAGGTACGGCTAGGCCATTTCCCGCCCGTTCCCCGTCTCCTCGTCAAGGTTCCGAAGGCTCGAGAGCGAAAAGCCCAGTAACGAACCCGGCAGCCAAATCCGCTGGAATGTCTGCAGGTAAGCCCAACAAAACACCCTTTAATAACCCTTTTGCTGATTTGATGAATTTGAAAAAAGGGTAACAAAGCTTGTTCAAGGGGTTTGTTATCAATGGCTAGGTCATATGAGCCACGATTTTAGGGGACTTTATCGACGAATTAAGCTTTTGGGCGTGAATCGAGAAAGGGCGAATACAGTA
Organism: uncultured Pseudobdellovibrionaceae bacterium; assembly: GCA_964655485.1. GTDB lineage: Bacteria > Bdellovibrionota > Bdellovibrionia > Bdellovibrionales > Bdellovibrionaceae > JANWYU01. Next base: position 5,120 of record CAZZMS010000016.1, read on the forward strand.
TCAAGCTTAAGAGTAAGGAGCTGCAAAGCCCGCCGACAATCATTACTGCAAATGGGCGGGAGATCTCAGCTCCGATGCCATGAGAAGTGGCTGCCGGAATCAATCCAAAAATAGCTACCGCGTTGGATAGAAGAATCCCAAAGCCTTTTTTGCGAATAGCTTCAAAAGCTGTTACTCCGCTAATCGCTTCATCGATATTATCTTTGATATACTGAGAAAATTGGAACTCCACTCCAACGAATTGGGTCTCTAATTTTTTTTGCACTAAGCTTACGAGCTCCGCCAAATTATGAGCCGAGGTCCACACCTCCAGAGGTTTCAGAGTGACCAAAAATTCTACGTTATCAAAGCCAGCAGATTCGGTACCGTCGTCAGGCCGTCCGGCTTGAGATAGAACGTGAATGACCTCGGGAAACTGGGCAATCTGGGCGCGCACCTGATTGGCCAACTGGGCTGATTCCTCCAGGGCAATCGTGCTGGGGGCCCTCATGCGAATATAGATGTTACCCTCGTTAAGCTCGGGGAGAAACTCCTTACCAGCATTTACTGCCAGTAAGATTGTCGAAGCGATAAGAAGAGAACCGAGAGTAACTTTAGGCCAGGGTAGGATGCGAAGAATTTTATGTCCGACCCACAGAAGTTTTTGAATGAACACCTGTCCTGCGTGATGGATCCATGTGCTCGTCTGTGCTGATGTACCTTTGGGGAGCCAGCGGCTAAAAGCCGGAACGAAGATCAAAGCTCCCAATTGTCCCCCAATGACTGCTCCGACCAAGGTGATACCTAAGGGTTTGAAAATACGTCCTTCAACTTGCTCTAAAGATAAAATAGGAATGAAGGCCACAATCAGAACCAGAGCGCAAATGAGGGCTGGGGCTAAAACACGACTTAACTGTTGCGCCATTTCTTGGTCACTAAGGTGTTCCTGACCGGATAGAGCCGCATAAGCAATTAAAGTTTCAGCTGCTAAAATTGCTGTTTCCACGATGATTCCAAAATCCACTGCCCCCAAAGAAATGAGATTGGGAGTATAGCCCAAATTGACAACGGTATAAATGGCAGCAAGTAAAGAGAAAGGAATAATGAGTAACACGGCAAGAGTCATCGCCCATTGTTTTATACCCAAGCCCAGCCCCAGAATAAGGGCTACTAATAAAATGCCCACCACTATGTTGTGAGCCACAGTGTGCATAGATTTATCAATCAGCTCCGTGCGATCATAGACGGGGATAATGGTAACACCTTTAGGTAAGGATTGAGATAATTCGACTAAAGCTTGCTTGACGCGATTGACAGTTTTTTTTGCATCCTCTCCTCTGCGCATCAAAACGATACCTTGAACCGCATCTGGCTCATCATTCAAGCCCACCTGTCCTAAGCGAGGAACGTAGCCATATTCTACATCACCAATATCCTTAAGGCGAATGGGGGCCCCTCCGCGACTCGCTATGATCGCCTCTCGCAGTTTATCCAGAGAACTGTATAATCCTAGAGTGCGCACCAGATAGGCTTGCTGTCCCCGCTGAATAAAGCCCCCACCGGAGTTGAGGTTGTTTTCAGCTAATTTTTTCGAGACTTCGTCAATACTCAAATTCAAATCCCACATTTCTTTGGGATCGAGACGAATGCTAACTGTTCGTAATGGGCCCCCGAAACTAATCACATCGGCGACCCCTGGGACACTTTTTAACTCGCGACGCACATCCCAATCCTGAATGAGGCGCAGCTCATCAGCTGGTAAGGGGCCTTTAATGACGTAGCGATAGATTTCCCCCAAAGGGGTGGCGTCGGGCTCCAGGTTGGCCTCAGCTCCGGGAGGAAGTTGCGCCTCTTGAATCCGGATCTGAGTGTTTAAACGAGCTTGTGCGGCCTGAGTTTGATCGTTGAAGGTGAGAGTGATGATACTCAAGCCGAAAAGAGATAAGGAGCGTGAGCCCATGAGGCCGGGTAAGCCATTGGTTAAAGTCTCCAAGGGACGGGTAACAAAGCGCTCTACTTCTTCAGGAGCCTTGCCGGGAAACTGAGTGATGATACGAACTTGCACGTTGGTGAACTCGGGGAAGGCTTGCACTTCGGTTTTCGAGGCAACCCAAGCAAAATACACAAACAGTCCTAAAATAAGAGTTACTAGTGCTAAGGCTTGCTGACGGGAAAAACGAAAAAATGATAATAAAAAAGATTCCATAGACTTACTATTCCTTTGGTCCCAGCTCACTTAAGAGTTCGTATAAAAACAAAAGAGCATTTTGAGTAAGGATTTCATCTCCATTTTTCAGTTGATCGGGGGGCCAAGGAGTAACTTGTAACTCATCAGAGGTTTCTGACACGATGAGCACTGTGGCGGGCTGCAAGGAGTCTTTCATTTTTTTTAAAACATAATAGCGACCTTGATGATAAGCGACAGCATTCGGGGGTACACGAATCACTTGGGGACGACGAGATACGGGAATCTGGGCGGTGACGACTCGATAAGTGAGGATGGGATGCTTGGACTTGAGGGGTCTAAGATAAATTCCGCGTGTGAGTTCCCCTGATCCTAGAGGTGGCAGAACCTCGCTGACAGTGGCTCGCAGTGGCAAGGCAGGACCCGAAATGGATTTTTCATACACCTGCACCTTTAGCTC
>CAZZMS010000017.1:0-8773 GCA_964655485.1 uncultured Pseudobdellovibrionaceae bacterium
TAGGCTGCGAAACGAGAGTTTGACTCAGGCTAAACTCTTGGCGCGTGTTTACGTTAAAGATTCTGCTTTATTAGTTCGTTTCGCCGCCGTTGAGGTATTAGCAGAGTCTTTGTTGTCTGAAGACCTGCCTTTGCTGAAGGAGCAACTGAAAGACGAAAGAAATTATTATAAAGGGCGAGCTTTATTGGTGGTCGAGCGTGTGCATCAGCTATTGGCTAAAATTGATCCGAATTTATTAAATGCAGAATTCAACTAAAACTATTAAAAGGAGATAGACATGGGAATCGAGGTGATCAAACCAATGCCGGATGCCGAGATTAAAATCAGTGGTATGATCAATGAGGATTTTCGTTTCGAGGGTCTTGACTGGGGAGCCGTCAAGACGTTGAAGGTGGACTTAGAACATGTCAAATCGATAAACTCATGTGGTATTCGAGAGTGGATTAAATGGTTAAACCTGATGGGATCAGCTCAAATTGAGCTATATCATTGTCCTAAAATTATTATTGATCAGGTCAATATGGTCCAAGGATTTCTACCTGTGAATGCTAAGGTCCGCTCCTTTTATGTTCCGTTCTATAACGAGGACTTTGGCAGTGAGAAAAATATTTTACTCGAGTATGGTAAAGACTTTGATGATAAAACAGTCCGTGTACCGGAGAATGTTACTGATGACGAAGGTAACCCTATGGAAATCGATGTCATTGAGGCTAAATACTTTAAGTTTATTGGCAGATCCTAATGGCGTATCGCTTATTAATCGTTGATGATGATCCTGACTTCTACCGTCTTGTGGAGCGGGAGCTTGTTGATTCTGCTATATCTATAAGCATTGATCACGCTGAGGACGCAGTAAGAGCCAGAGAGCTTATTCAATCCAAAGACTACGATGCATGGATTGTGGATTGTTTGTTGCCAGGTGAGAGCGGTGTTGATTTGCTTAAGCATTTTAAGTCCAAAATAGCAATCAAGATCTTGGTGAGCGGTATATTTACTGATGCAGGATTCATCGATCAATCTTTGAAAGATTCTGGGGCTCGTTACTTTTTAACGAAACCGGTGGATTTAAAGGCTCTTAGGCAATATCTCAAGATTGATATCATTAGTAAAAAAAATAAGGCAGAGGAGATCGAAGATCCTGCTTTTGAAAGCAGCATCCACTTTAAAAAAAGCGATCATATCTATGGCGCTTTTGGTTTTTCAGATCGTTCGCCGAGACGTGTGAAAAAAATTTTTGACTCCCTCGAGGTTATTCATGGTTTTGATCTCCCCTTGGCTTATCAATTAATAACAGAGGCCAAGCTCAGCGGTTATCTGAACTTACAGCCTTATGGTGATGGATCTGCTGTATTTGGCATTACATTCAGTCAAGGTCGTATTATCAATGTCGATATTGGCGATAGCCAAAGTTATTTGGGAAAGATCTTGGTGGAGAATGAGTTTTTGCTGAGCGCTGATCTAGAGAGTGCGCTTCAGCTAAAGAATGACATGAAGCTTGGCGAGTATTTGCTACAGAATTATTTGCTTAGCCCCCATGCTCTACAGTTAGCATTGAGCGAACAAATGAGTGTGCGTTTATCCAAAACCATTCAAGATGAGTTTTTTAAGCTCAATTTTGTTCCTGACGAGTTAACTTCCTCTGATGTATTTGTATCAGAGGAGTTACTGGATAAGTATTTACATGATTGGATCTTGTCTAAATTATCGAATGACTGGATTTTCATGCGCTTCTCTTCTTGGTATTTTGCAGCTATCCGATTAAGTGACAAGGCGACTTATCAGTTGGAGCGTATTCGTCATTTGCCGCTTTTGCAGCAGTTTGAGGGTTTTGAGACACACTTGCTAAGCAGCCCAACCTTTAGCGATGTCTGGAACAGACCCGATCAGGATCCCCTGCTTTTGAAATATTTATTTTTCCTCTTGATCAAGGGAGTTATTTATTTTGAGAGTTACAATTTGCTAGGTAATCCTAAAGCGATTCTAACATTTCAATCGGTCATGCGCGCTCTCGAGAGAGGTGATTTGTATAAAGTTGTCGGCGAACTGGGTTTTACCACACAACAGCTTTCTACCTGCCGACAAATTCTTTTTCAATTCTCTAGCTCCTTTGAGACGATCGACGATGGAGACTTTATCAAGCAGGTTGAAAGTTTTAAATCTCGGGTGAGAGCAATATCGCAGCAGACCGCCGGTGGTCACAATGATTTTATGGACGAGAAAAGGAATCGGGAAATCGTGTTGGCTGAGGCCTTATCTGCTCTTGAGCAGGCTCGTAAGTCCTTATTCTCCGGTAAAAATGCAGAGGCTCTTAAATTGCTGTCTCCCTTCATCCAACAAGGCGTACAACTTCCTGGGCTGACACTTCACTATCTTTGGGCGAAAATCACGACGGCCTCAAGTCCGCAAGATCTCAAGGAGTTTGAAAAAACTTGGCTTAGAGTACCCCCCGAGGAGAAGCACGATGCTTTATATTTTTTTGTGCAGGCAGTGTATTACAGAGTTTCAGGCAAAAAAGAACTAGCCACAAAGTCCTTGGAAAAAGCTATTCAGCTGGATCGTGACTTCATGCCTGCCCGGCGCGAGCTTATCCAGTTACAATCCGGCACTAAGGCTGCTGGGACTATGCCCCCAAGCGATAGCGGCAAAGAGGTTAAAGGAATTATAGCTCAGCTTTTCAAAAAGAAGCAGGATCGTTCCCCTTAAGCCATTGTTCCATGAGTTTTTCCACTTGAGTCACTTTTTCGAAAAAGTTTTTTTGGCTGGGGATGTGGATGTAATGCTCGTGTTGGGCCCAGATGTTTTTTATTTTGTCATTCAAAGACAGAGATTCTTCGAAGCTCTCTCGTCTTACAGGGTTACCTAAATCAAATTCCTCAGGTGGTGCAGGATCTAAGTGAATGACCGCATCGTAGCGACGATAGAGCTCTTCTTTAGTGTAACCAACGCTTTGAAAAAACTCTGTTTCAGAACCGGGCCAATAAGCCAATCCATCTAAAGCTCCGCGGTCCAGCAGTAAGTGGTGGGTGGGATATCGCTTAGTCATGAGATCTTCAAGTTCAATTTGCAACTTGAAAATAGCTCGTTGGGTGTGAACTTTACTCCAATGGTCATTCCAGCGAGGAAACCCTCCTGAGTACAGAATAGTGGCCACTTCTGGGACTACTCGTAGTTTATGACAAAAGCTTTTTTCCAAAATATGGAGTATACTACTTTTGCCGGCCGAGGGCCCCCCGGTGAAAACAATTTTCAGCTGTTTAAATTTTAGGGGTTTATTCACGGCAGGTAACCTCGGGAAAGTTCCAAGGGGGAGCCGAATTTACAGGACCTGTTAATACCAAAGTTTGGCCATTACAGCTTACCAATCGTTGTTGCCAAGTGAGAGAGGACCCGTGATTTTTACTCTTAACTACTAGAGTTAAGAGTGGATCTTGAGATTTTATCTCCAAAACTTCAAGGCCCAAGAGTTCAAACTCCTTCCGAAGTTGCGGATGAGACTCATGCCGGTGTCTCGAAGGTAGAATGTGCCACTGGATTTGTAAAGGGGTATAGAGGTGGTGGATCTCCCCTGATTGGCCATGAGCCTCTATCCATTTCCATAGGCTACTTTGGTCCTCTCTCCAGCAGAAGCCCGGTGGAATACAGCGCCTAGTGAATTTTTGAGTGGTTTGTTGAAGAGCTGTAGAGGTACGCAGGCTGGCATTCATTATTTGAGGGATAGATATGGTCAACAGGCTAAGGACCCATAATTTAAGGCGATAACCAGCTGTCATGACATTCATTAGTTTAGATTAGTGGACAAGGCGTGTGAATTAGTTTAGCCATTCAGGTCCAAAGCCGAGTCCGGCTCATACACTCTTAGGGGGTTGCATGGTTGCAAAGAAGCTAGCACAAAAAATCCAGATCCGTTTCGTGCGAATGATTTTCCCTGCCATGGGCCTTGTTTTCTGGGCCTGCTCCCCTTCTTTTGATAAATCCGTAAACCTTTTGGGCGCGTGGACTGAAGGTGATTTAAGCTTATTCACTAACCGTCCCCAGAAAAAAGAGTGGTTCATTGGTGTAGTGACCCTGAAAAACCCACCTCTTTTGGAGGGTGCGGCTTTTGAGGCTCTCTCGAGAGAGCAGCAAGAATTTGAGGATTACTTAGCTCAAAATCTTCCGCAGGTAAGGATCATTTACAGATATCGGCATACTTTCAATGGTTTTGCGGTGGCTGGACCGTACTCGGCTTTGGAAACTTTAAGGAAGCGGCATTATATTGCTGACTATATCAGTGGCTCCTACTTCAAACCGCCGGTGGTCAAAAATAAAAAAGTTATCATGATGGATTCATCTAGCCCCTGGAAAGAGGCTAATTCTGTGAAACACATCGGTGCAGAAAAGGCCTATGAGAAGGGGATTAAAGGACATTCGATTAAGGTGGGTATCATTGATACGGGGATTGATTATACCCACGTGATGCTGGGGGGGCACGAGGGTACTGAGTTCGCTCAGGTAAAGCCTGATGAGCCTTATGCTGGTTTTCCTAACAAGAAGGTGGTGGGTGGTTATGATTTTGTAGGCTCTCGTTTCAACCCCGGAGGGACAAGACTTGCGGATCTGTTGCCACAGCCGGATCCTAATCCTATCGATGAGGCTGGTCATGGGACACACGTAGCCGCCACGGTGGCAGGATTAGAAGGACCAGAGACCTATGCTGGTGTAGCCCCCGAGGCGGAGCTTTATGCTCTTAAGGTATTCAGTCAAAGTGGCACCATGGATTTCGTAGTGATTGCCGCCCTGGAGTGGGCTTTGGATCCTAATGCCGATGGGAAAAGAGATGATCGCTTGGACGTGGTCAATCTTTCCTTGGGTGGCATTTTTGGGGGGACGCATAACCTCTACACGGAAGTGATTCGTCGCGTGGTCAGCAAAGGCCAGATGCTTGTGGTGGCAGCTGCTGGAAACTCTGGCCCTGTGGATCAAATTGTGGGGGCCCCCTCTACGGCTGATGAAGCTTTGTCGGTTGGAGCCATTATCGATAGTTCTCCTCACAATTGGCAAACACCAGGTATTGCTTATCAAATTGCGGGACAAGATAAGAAAACGTTAAAAGCCCAGTCGGCGGTTTTCTCTGCCCCCTTGCCCTCCGCTGATCAGGAGGTACGTGCAGAGCTTATTGACGTGGGTTTTGCGCGACCTCCTCTTTCTGAAGAGCTCGAAGGAAAACTCAAGGGGCGAATCGCCCTAGCTAAACGAGGCGGAAATATTCCCTTTTTCACTAAAGCTAAAGTAGCTGCAGATGCGGGTGCGGTGGCTGTGCTGATTGTTAACACAGATGAGGAAGTTTTCCGCATGGGAGGGGGAGATGGGGCGACCCTCTCTATTCCGGTTTTGATGGTTCCGCAATCCATCGGGGAGTCTTTGATCCAAGCCTTGGCTCGCGGGGAGCGCGTGGAGGCCTTTATCAGTGACCAGTATGTTCATCATCAAAAGGACCTTATTGATACGATCACGGATTTTTCCTCCAAGGGCCCAAGACCAGATGATCTAACGATCAAGCCCGAAATTGTAGCTCCTGGCTACGAAGTGATGAGTGCTTTGATGGGGTCTGGTGATCGCGGGGTCATGTTCTCAGGGACTTCCATGGCATCTCCTCACGTAGCGGGAGCTATGGCTCTCCTTAAGCAAAAGTTTCCCAACCTTCTTGCTGAAGAGTTGAAGGCCTTGCTCATGAATACCGCTTTGCCTATTCATCGGTTACAAACTCGGGAGCGTGAACTGGTGAGCTTGCAGGGAGCAGGCCGGGTGCAAGTGGATCGAGCCTTAATAGCGCAAGGTGTGGTAACCCCATCGGCTCTTTCGTTGGGGCTTGTGGATATGGAAAAACAAAAAGTGATTCGCTTGCGTTTGAATTATCGTAATCTATCCACCGAATCGCAAAGTGTGAGTGTGAGCCTTAACACAGCAAAAGCAGGTTTGAGCATACAGGCGAAAGAAAGTCTGATTGGGCCTCAGGAAAAAGCACAACTTGTTGTGGATTTACACGTTGATGCTTCCAAAGTGAGTGAGGGTGAAGAGCTAGATGGTTGGATTGTGATCCGTCAGATTTCCCATCCGCAAGCTCCCGAGTTGAAAGTGCCTTTTCTACTCATCCCTCGCTTTGTGAGTGCCGCAAAAGCTGAGAGCCTTGAGGTAAAATCCTCGGCTCGAGATTTCTACGGAGCTTCGACAGATCTCATACTAATGAATGAATCCAAAACTCATGCGGCGCAGGTGTATTTATTCAATCATTTAATCAGTGATGCTCGGAAGTCTTATGGGGAGGATGTGACCCCCAGTGTGCGAGGAGCCTTGTCAAGATCCTGCGATATTCAATCCGTGGGGTATCGCTTGTTGGAAAAAAAGGGGCGACGCTTGTTACAGATCGCTGTAAAGCTATATCAACCTGTGACTCATTGGGCGCGATGTGAGATTGTTGCGCTGTTTGATCACAATGCGGACGAGGTGATCGACCAGGAGTTGGGTTTAGTGGCGGTCTTCAATGTGCCTGGTTTAGAAAAGGTAGATTCAAACCCTCTAGCCATTCTTAGTGCTTTGTTTGATGGTGAGAAAATGCGCGAGGCTAGGCGTTCGGCAGAGCAGGCAGCCCAGTTCTTTAATGGTGTTGTGGAGAACTACTTGCCCGCATTGGTGTCTTACGAAAAAGGTGAGATATTTCAATACGGAAGTTTGGCCATTTTGCAAGTCGAAGTGGATCGTTTGAAAACCGATTCCTTAGGTCATCTGCGCATGAAGGTGGCTTCACAAGATTACTCAGGTCTACCCTTAGTGGCGGATGAAGTTTTGGGTCTCAAAAGCGGTGAGTGGTTATCCTTGAGTTTGGATCCTCAAGACCAATCATTCACTGACTTACCAGAGATGATGGCTATCGGCCCCTCGAGCAGAGAAACTATTGCTCTGACCAAAGGAAGAGGGAAAGAGGACTTGATGCTGGTGATACCAAGTAATAAGCATAGTCGTTCGTACCTGTATCCTGACGAGCAATTGCTCATTTTGCAGCCTAAATTTTTGTATTGATCCCTATTTTGGCATTGACCCTGGGAGCGTAAATCTTTAGCCTTTGGCTAAAGATTTGGCCCCAAGTGTTACCTTACTCGCTTGGCATAGGGCAGGGGTTCTTTTCCTGCGTTCCTTGCGCTTTTTTTGGCCGAATCCATCCTGAAAATGGTATGTTCTCCTCTGCTTACAGGTAGAGGAATGTTCTTGGAGGGTGTCATGAAAGTCGTACCCAGCCTTGAGACTCTTCGTGAGTGGATGGAGCAGAGAAATCAAAAACAACTTGTGGAGTTAGCCGAGGAGCTTAACCCCGTAGATCTGGCAGCTTTGATTGAGGAATTGGAGCCGCAAGAGATCATCAATTACTTAAGTCTTCTGGATATCTCTCTACGTGCCTTGGTTTTTTCCTACTTTTCAGACGCTAAACAGCTAGAGGTTTTTCAATCGTGGCCGAACCGTGATTTCGCTCCGGTTTTTCGAGCGATGCGCTCGAATGAGCGGGTGGATTTTTTTCAAAAGCTGTCTAGCGAGGACCAGCGGGCTTTGTTACCTTATTTGGACGCAAAAACTCGCACCGACTTGATTCACTTAAGTTCTTATCCCCCGCAATCTGCCGGTGGGATCATGAGCTCCGATTTTTTATCCTTTCCCGAAGACGCTCCTATCGCCAAGGTTCTTGAAAAAATTAAAATTGAAACTCCACGTAAAAAAACTCTGTATTACATCTATGTCGTGGACGAGGATCAGTATCTCAAAGGAGTCATTTCTTTCAGGGATTTGTTGATTCATCCAGGCCATGTCACTTTGGGAGAAATCATGACGACTCCCGTGGTGTCAGCGGAAGTTGATGCGGACCGAGAGATTGTGGCGCGTCGGATGGAGGAGTATGATCTCATTGCTTTGCCTGTGACCAATAAGCATGGTCAGGTTTTAGGTATTGTTGAGCACGATGTGGCCATTGAAACTTTGCGTGCCGAAGAGACTGAGGACTTACAAAAGTTCATGGGTATCACTCAGGAGGCCGGGGAAAAAAACTATCTTGAGACTTCGACTTGGGAGCATTTTCGAAAAAGGGTGTCTTGGATTACGATACTTTCTGTTTTGGGAGTTATCTCGGGTTTTATTATTCATCGCTTTGAAAGGGTCCTGGAGGCCTTGATGGTTTTGGCATTTTATATGCCCATGGTGGCAGACACGGGAGGTAACTGTGGATCTCAATCTGCCACTCTCGTTGTGCGTGCTCTCGCTCTCAAAGAAATTGAACTGAAGGATTGGTGGCGAATTATTTGGAAAGAGTTCAAGGTATCGTTTTTGGTAGCAGGTATTTTGGCCTTGGTGGCCTTTGCGAAAGTGATGATCTTATCCTCGGGAGTAGAGCTACCCCAAGGGATTAGTCTCACTCGAGTGGCTTTTGTGATTACTGTAGCTTTATGTTTGCAGGTGATTACTTCTACGGTCATTGGTGCACTGTTACCCTTAATTGTTCAAGCCCTGCACGGTGATCCCGCGGTAGCAGCGAGTCCTCTGATTACGACCGTCGTGGATATGACCGGTTTGTTACTTTATTTTGGCACAGCCAGTTTGATTTTAGGGATTGGGTGATAGAGCTTGTCGTTGCCAATTTCGCAGGGAAGTTTGTTTCAATCTATGATCTGTGTAATGAGCTGATAAGTGGTAACGCTTGAGGCCTCCTCCACTGAAATAGTTTGTTGAAGAGCTTTAAGATATTGTTCAAGCT
>CAZZMS010000018.1:0-6664 GCA_964655485.1 uncultured Pseudobdellovibrionaceae bacterium
GCTGGAACCGAGGGGGAATCCACTATAACAAAAGGAGGCAAGTAGCTCCATCGAGCTTACTAAAAGCTTTGTTGCTTGGGTTGGTCAGTGTAGTTGTTGAGGCGAGTCAGCTCACTCTTCCTCCTCCCCAGCAATTAAGGCAAAAAGCCGAAAAGAGTCGTAATGATTTTGTAAATACACTACTCGATATCGAGGCTCAATTGCATAACATTCGCGACCCCAAGACATTTCAGTCATATTTTATCCTTATGGACGAATGGGAGGTCTTAGCTGGTCGATGGCGAATGCAGGATTTTTATCCGGATGCTGTGAAAAATTTGGGTCAAAAAATGGCAAGTCATGGGCTGAAGTGGGTTAATCTCTGGGAGATTGGCGATCAGGATCTAGAACGTCATTTGCGCTACTATGATGAGCAAAACTTTTGGTCATTGCAAAGTCTAACGTTTTATAACGTTAAAAGAATTCAACCTTTAGCCTTACCCCAGTACGAGCGTACCTTCCAGGCCTCAGATCTGGTGATGAAAAAGTATCTTCTAGTTCAATATCAGCACAGAACCGACTTGGTGCAAAGTTACTTGGATTTGCAGGGGTATATTGCGACCTTGGCATTGAAATTAAAACTGAACTCTGATCAACTGAGTTTGTGGCGCTCCCGCTTAAATAGCCCAAATGCGCTAGCAGAATTGTTGACAGATTGGGAGTCAGCACTCCAGCGAGCGGACCGTCTGGGCGGGGACTCTTTGGAAAAGCTCACTCAGGCTGTGCAATTGGTATTTGATCAATCAACGAAGATTGAGCGCTTTTATTCTTTACAGTGGTTAATAGAGAAGGCCGTCAGCTTGTGGTCTGAAGCTTGGGAATTGGCTCTCCGTTTCTCTTGGCGTATCCCTCAAGGTGACACTCAAGATTTGATGGAAAGGATGAGCTGGGGGCAAAAAAAGATTGTGGCTCAGAAGTTTATGTACTTGGATGAGCGACTGTGGGCAGAGAAAGGGTCATCGCAACACATTGAGATAGCTCGTTATCTCGCTCAACTTATGAAGAAAGAGACTATGCTGGATGCTGAGTTGAGACGTTACGAGCAGTGGTTAGCTCGCTTGGAGGCTTTGGTATCGGTGAGAACAAGCAGTTTAAGTGAGGGAACCTATTTGTTAACCAGCAGTAAAGGTAACAAATACCGTCTGTCGATCGCGCGTTATGAGACGGGGCGATTAGCTATTGGCTTGATGGATGAGCGGCAGTTTTTTGGGCTAAAATTTTTCCATGTGAGTTATGATCACTCAGCCCAAGAGTGGGTTGCTATGTATTCCGAAAATAGTAACGACCTGAAAGAATACCCGCACATCATTAGGATTAGAAAAGTTGATGATACGAAAATTCGAGTCCTCAACTCCTATGCTTTTCTTGATGATCGGGATATTACAGGGACGCGAATTGAGGATTATCCATCGGTTCAATTCTATCCCTCGCGATTTTTAAAAGAGGGTGTACATGAGTTTCACGGAACCCTTCAATATAATACTCAGGGGGCTAATCAATCTTCCGCTTTAAAAGCTTCTTTGGTGCTGCAAGTGATCGGTGATCAAGTGTTTGGGCGTATGGACTTTGATGGTCACATGTTCTGGTATGATTTCAAATCTGGATTGGTAAGTGCAAACAAGGATATTGTTCTCACTGCCGAGATTAAAAACAACACTTGGGTACAATTGCGAGGAAAGATTTTAGAGGATGGATCGATTGAGGCGGTTCTGATTGTTGGTGGACGGGGTATTACGACGGGTAAGTTTCGCCTTCAGCCGATGAAACAACAATAGAGTGTTAATGGGCGATGGGAAAAAAGGATCAGACTTGGGGTGGATCAACGGAGAGGAATAACCAGAAAATGGGGAGCCTTTTATGAAGCTAAATTTTTTTTCACATAAATGGGTTTTGTTTAAATTTTGGCGAGTCGTCTCCTTGTTGTGCGCTATCTTTTGGGCGGGTCAGCTTGTAGAGGCGAGAGGCATCCTGGTGAGAGGTTTTAACCTTATTGAGGAGGGAGAGTTTGTATATGACTTCGACGCTGGGAAGGTGTTACCCGCACAAACAGCTGTGGATCAAGCTAAGCGCCTGGGTGCCAATCATATTATTTTAAATTTTAAGGCTCTTATGCGAGGTCCTTACTCGAATGAAGTGGTGCCTCTTACTCCCCCAGCTGAGCGAAACTCAGAACGCCAGAGAGTTTCACGATTGGTGCGGTACATAAAAAGTCAGGGTATGACGGTAGGATTCAGGCCCATATTTTTCGTCACGGGTCCGCAGGGTGAGTTCCCATGGATAGAGAAACTCCCAAACGGGGAGAGTCGAGTGTGGTGGCATGGTAACATACAACCGCAAGATCCTGACCGTTGGTTTGAAAGCTTTAGGGTTTATCTCGATCTCTACATTCCTTTAGCTAAGATTCTGCATGTTGAGGAATTTACTGTGGGGGCTGAGCTTTATTCGATGACTGTGGGTATCGAGGATCAGTGGAAAGAGCACCCTTACGGTTTTCCAGGGCGCTGGTTGGCTTTACTGCGATATGTACGTTCGAAGTTACCCGGTGTACGCTTGATGTATGATATCAATTTCACCGATGATAAAGTGACGATGGATGGTTTTGATACGACTGGCGGCGAATTGGAGCGTTGGCGTTATCGGCTTGTCGATTTAGCGCAAAGACAGGATCCCAAAGAAAAGGCCATTTGGGAAGATTTGAAAAACTTTTGGTTGGAGCTCGATGCGATCGGTTTGGATGTTTACCGTTCTTTGGCTTCGCACAGGGATCAGTTGCCAACTCAATACGATGCTCTCGTGCGGTTTTTACGGATTCGTACCGATGCTTTTGCAACTCAAATTGATAGTATTCTTTCAGAGATTAGTCTAACTTTGGGGCAAGAAAAACCTGCCATTTTTAAGGAACTGGGTTTTCGTTCGGTGGAGAAAGGTTTTATTGATCCTTTTGCCTATGCGGGTTCGGGTAAGCCCATGATCGAACATCAGGCGGCTGCTTACCAAGCTTATTTTGAGTCATTTTGGCGTGCCGGATTTAGCTGGTTTCAGGGTTTTAATTTCTGGGAGATTAGTCTTGATCCTAAGCGAGCCGGGCCCACGGATAATGGTTTTTCTCCCGTGGGTAAAGCTAAAACCGAAGCCGTGATCCTTCAGTATTTCACAAATTAAGGTTTGTCTGTGGGTTGAGGGCGTCGGGGGGTGAGTCCTAGGTAAATGGATAGAGTGGCTGATGCCCCTCGGGGGATCGACAGATTTTGGTCATTCTACTGCATAGGTTCGATAAGTTGAGATAGACGTGGCAAGCCGGACTTCGCTAATAATCAGCGCTTTGTTTTTGATCCTTAGTGTGCAAGGGAGAGCTAGACCACCTGCTCAAGAGAAAGATCCTTGGTGGCAACAGAACTCTCTTGGGGAATTAAAAAAAAATCGCTTTATTATCTTGGACTCTGCCAAAATTCCAACCCGAAAAGATGAGACTTTTTCCAAACTTTTGTTATCCAAAGAGGCTTGTAAAACTTTTTATTTAGACATGGAGGTTCGCTTATTAAAACAATATCGTCCAAAATCACCCAACCCCTGGGAAAGCCTCTGGTTATTTTGGGACTTTCGTTGGGTGCCCGGAGACGTAGTCGCCGATCACCAGTTAAGTGTTTCAGCCAACTTGCAGAATAGTCAAAAAGATACTCAGTATTTTTTACTGAAGCCTTCCGGCTGGGAGTGGGGGCGAGCCTTTGGTGAAAAAGAGCAAGACTTTTATATGACCTACTCAGGAGCGAGATGGCCACTTTTTGGAGGGCTGCGCTTGATTTTTTCAAGGCAGAATCAAAAAATTTCTGTACGCGTAAATCATCAGGAGTGGAGTTGGCGCACTATTCAGGAACTGAAAACACCGGGCCATATCGGTTTTTACGTAGAGGATGCCAAAGTGTGGTTGAAGCTTCGCGACTACACCTGTTCAATGTGATAAACCTGATGAGCAAGAGCTATGTTGTGATGTTTTAATGCATTAAGGGCCCGGCGAGTGATCTCATGGTTGATATGAAATTGCGCAGCAAAGTCTTCTATCGCGTAGCTCAAGCGAAAAAGCAGCCAAGAGTCATGATTTTCTACGACTAAGCAATTGACGGGAAGATCATGGCGAATTTGGGGTAGATCACGCACACAGGAAATGAGGATTTGTCTTACTTCCTCCACCGGGACTTGATGTGGCAGGCGAAAACTTTGACTGCGATATAAGGCGAGCTCCCCTTTTTTGTAGTTGTTAATGTGATGAGAGGCGAGAACTCGGTTTGGTAGGGTGATGATTTCATTAAACCATCCTACTAAAGTGGTTGAGCGCCACGTAATTTCTGATACTTGGCCGGTAATTTTCTGGGAGCTGGTATAAACCTCAATCCAATCACCGATTTCAAAGGCCTTATCGAGCTGCAAGCTAATCCCTGCAAATAGATTTCCTAAAGTGTCTTGCAGGGCAAGACCAAGCACTAAAGAGAGGGCAGCACTTGTCGCAAGAAGTGGTGCGATGTCTATTCCCAGAAAATAAGAGAGAGCCCAAAGTACATAGGCAAAGCTTAAGATTAAAGTGAAAATATTTACGAGTAGCAGAGGGACACCTTCTTTGAGGTGATTGAAGAAGAGATACTCAAGTAACAATAGCTTAGACGTTTTGATGAATAAAATGCTACCAGCTATAAAAGCCACAACTCCCAAATAGGGGCTAATGCCATTCAAATAGCTTGTCACTTGTTGGGCTTCATGAACCGCCCAGTAGGCCAAGAAAAAGACGCTGAAGAATGTCCACCAACGCAGTAAATTAAGCAGCTGATCACCCAATCGCTTGTGACGTTCTGCCGAAATGTTGCGTAGAAAAAAGCGATAAAAACCCCATGAGCTTAAGCTGTAAGTGGTTATAGCGAAGTAGGTTTCAATTTGCAAAAATGAGTGAAGAAGTTGAGGTTGAAATTTCACTTTAGCTATTGTTTCTAAGAGCGTTTTTAAGGTCAAAACATCAATGGCGTGGCGGTCTACTTATGACAAGTTGCGTTTTTGAGAGAACGGGTGGGGCGTTATCGCTAATTTAGTAACGATGGACATTCAACAATCTTCGAGATCTTCAAAAAAAAAATGGTTAGCTCTGGAGCATAAAATTTGGCGAGAATTTCACAAAGAGAGTGCTCTGCATGGGGCCCACATGATTGTGCTGGTGAGTGGCGGCAAAGATTCTGTGGCCTTATGGCAGGTTCTAAGAGCTTTGCAGTTAGCTTTTCGTTGGAGCCTTTATTTAGCCCACGTACACCATGGGGGTAACCAATCGTATCGGCAGGAGGCGAGGGATTTTTGTGCCCAGCTGGCTTTGGAGGCGCAAGTCCCATTCCTTGAGGCCACTAGTCCGCGGGAACTGCGTGCCGAGGGAGAGATGCGGGAGTTTCGAAATGCTGTCGCTCAAAAATGGTACTTTGAAATACAAACAAGATTAAAACAGGTGTTGCTAACTCAGGCATCATTTGTGGCACCGGTGGTGACAACTTCGGTATGGTTGGTAACAGCTCATCACGCTGATGATCTCCTGGAAACACGATTGATGCGACTCATTCGTGGTACAGGGGGAGTGGGACTTAGGGCTATGTCTGCTTTGTCTCATCCAAGGTTTCGTCCTTTTCTTAATGTATCTCGCGGTGAAATTGAGGCTTATCTGGAAAGTCGCTCTTTAGCCTATGTTGAGGACCCGAGTAACTCGAATCTGCATTACTTGAGAAATTGGATTCGTCATGAATGGTTAGCTCGGCTTGAGAGGAAAAGACCTGGCGCTAAAGCAGCCTTAGCGCGATCGCTTACGCAGATTGCTACGAGCAGTGTTTCGGTCGAACGACCTTACGTGAAGTGGTTGCGCTTCACGCAGGATGGGGCGGTAGTTATTCCTCGGAGTTGGTGGCTCAGACAGCGGCTTGATTCTCAGCAAAACATGGTAGCCTATATCTTACATCGTTTGACGAAATACAACTATACCAAAGGCCATGTGGATGAGGTGATCAAATTGTGGCAGTCCCGAGATGAAGATCTCAAACAGACGCGAGTGGCAGATCTTCTGTGGGGGGGGCGAGGCCCTTGGCTTTATGCAAGAAAGACGGCCCAGGGTTGAGTGTCGCAGGGCTTTGCCTTAAACTAGGAAAAATACGGCGAAAGGAATGCCTATGAAGAATGCTCAAAAAACCTTAGCCTTGTGGTTTTTTCTCGTCCTTATTGCTTTGTTTGTTTTTCAGGCTTGGGAGGTCCGTCAAGAAACCATGGTGCGTGACTTTAATTATGCGAAATTTACTGAAGCCGTGGTGGCCGGAGAAGTGGCATCGGTGACCTTCAATCCAGAGACGGGTGAGATCAAGGGCGAATTAAAGCCAGAATTTGAAAACAAATATAAAGGAAGAGTTTTTCGCATTTTAGGTAACACCTCGGATGAGGGCTTTCGTTTTCTAAAAGAGCATGGGCTCATTCCAAACTACGAGAAAAGTGAAAGTGCCGGAATGTTTGCAAGTTTCCTTATCAACTGGTTACCCGCTCTTTTGATTTTTGGAATGTTCATATTTCTTTTTCGGCAGATGCAAGTAGGTGGCGGCAAAGCCATGAGCTTTGGAAA
>CAZZMS010000019.1:0-13103 GCA_964655485.1 uncultured Pseudobdellovibrionaceae bacterium
GTTCAACAACACAAAAGGCTTTGAAATCAAGCCCTCTCACACAGTGGCCTTGTGCCGCTTTTGGTTAGGACAAATTGCAACTAAACCATTACCCAACAAAAAATCAGGAATTTTTCATTTCCATTCCTTATCGGAATTGGCCGGAGCTATTCACCGCTGTCAAAGCCAAATCCGTAAAGAGGGCTTTAGTCGCTTTTTTGATGTTCAATCTCTCTTGTTCGCCGAGCAACCCCAATTAGTAAAAGTTCAAAGTGCGCAATTTAGAGAAATCGGGGTGGGACAAAACTTTAGTGCCAACCGATCTATTTCAGATACCGTGACCAAAATGATTAACTGGGACGCCAACCTAGGTCTTAAAATGCCAGAGATTCCAGGACTCAATCTGGTCAATGCGAGCACTGGAGTGAGATTTTCGGTTAGCCGAGCCTGGGCTAATGCCGAAGCTCATAATATGTTCGAAGCGATTTCTAGCGGAATTACCTTGATCAGCGAAAATCTTTACGCACGTATTCGTAGTCCAAAAGCTACCCGTTGTTTGTCTATTCGTCTCAATCCAACATTATTCGCCCCTGAATCCACCTGGCTTGGGGAACGTCCTTCCTACTGGTTTCAAAAGCTAAATCCAGAACTTACGGCCAGCGAAAAAGAACACTATGCGCAAAGTGGGTTACTCCTGTGCCAAGAGCAAAAAGGAGAAGTGGAATTTGTTGAAACTTATTCGATCTTCAATCAACGCTTTAATATTGGAACTTTAGTCGATCCTTACTCGGATCTCGCTCGACCCTTTTTTGTTACCCTACGGGGCGAAAAAGAGTATCTGCGATTTCTCACCTTTATCGTAGGAAAGCTCAAGATACCGGCTGGGTTTGAAGGGGATTACACTCGCTCCGGATTTCGCGAGAATGATTTAAAGGAGCTTTTTACCAGCGGTCATATGGTAAGCCCTGGAGTCACACAATCACAGATCATCACCAAATAACCGCCGGGTAACTAACTGAGTTTTAATGAACAGCGATTCCTTTTCAAATACTTCACTATTTTCCTCTAGCTCAGGGGACCTCCTGATTAATTTCCCAACTAATAAATTTGTTCGAGGATAGAATTTATCTAACTCCTCCAAAGCACTGAACCAATCAGAATTAGCATGTAAGTATTGATTCAAGAACACCCCGCCATGAAACTGTATGTAATCACAATAATAATTATAGGGGCTAATGACAGGGTTAATTAAACTCAGAAAACCCAGACGCTCTCGATATATGGGAATTTTTAAAAATAACGACCAATCCACAGTGACAAGATTGGCATTTAGT
This sequence comes from uncultured Pseudobdellovibrionaceae bacterium, assembly GCA_964655485.1. GTDB lineage: Bacteria > Bdellovibrionota > Bdellovibrionia > Bdellovibrionales > Bdellovibrionaceae > JANWYU01. Next base: position 1,314 of record CAZZMS010000019.1, read on the forward strand.
CCAAACAAAGCTCCTAATTGAGTCAATACGAAATCCGTAGAAACAGCGGTTTCGACTGCAGGACAATCTATTTTAACAAAAATAATTTTTTCCCAAAGCTGATCCAGGCCCGCCATCTGTCTCACGTACCATCTGATGACCCTACGATCGCTGGTCCAAATATTGTTTGAATAGATCACCACCAGTGTTTGAAGATCTTTGAGATCCACATTTTCTTTGAATCTTATGCAGCTATACCCTGAGGGAAGCGTCAAATCGCTACAAGGGAAATAAACGCGATTTCCAAAGGACTCGCCAGCAAATTGCTTATATACTAGCCAAGAAAAGCTTGCTATTGGACGCCCCCCGGTAGGCAATGGCCACTCCACAGTGCTTAACAATAGCCACTGCAGGCGCATTCGACGGGCGATCAACGTTTCTAGATCATGAATCATCGTTCTAGCCATACCCCCCCTCGATTCGCAGCCTTGCAAGAAGCTGTTCTAGATTTGTAATCGGGCGTCCTTGGGGGAGGCAAGGTGGCCAATTGTTGCTAAAATAATCACTTACCTTAGTTAGAGTCTGTGTTTCCCAAACTTTATTGGTCTTGAGAAGATCTAAAATCCCTCCGACGAATAAATCGATCGACTTGGTATTATCATAAAATAAAACTCTGTTCGCAAGTCGCTTAAGATCTTTATGACCTCCAAAAAAAGATAAGGCTAAATCACAACCTGCAAGTGCTGCTTGATGAGCCGTTATATTAAAATCCTCAAAATCAAATTCACTGAGCGAAATAAAAACTTTTGACTGAGCTAAAGTAACATCCAACTCAAAGGGATCTAAGAATGAACTTACGATAAATCTATCATTAAACGCATATTTCATCCTTTGAATGGCCTGGGCAAAGTGCATGTAGTCTCTAACTCGCTCCTGGTAACGAGTCTTTTCATCGAAAAATAATCCCTGATTATGATAGTCCCAATCACCAATAAAAATGGCACTGGCCTCACCATCAGTAGTTAATACTCTTTCAATGACCTCAAGGCTGCGCAAATAATTTTTCCCTGGAGCAAGCCGCCCTGCTGAGACAATTCGATGCTTTTTTTCCCCTTGCGTCAGGTAGTTAAAATGACGATGGATCTGTGGCTTAAATATAAAAACGGGATGAGAAATTGTTTCAGCAAACAGCTGAGCGAAATCAACACATAATGCATATACATAAATACGATTTTTCACAGATACTTCGAGGTTTTGGAAAAATTCACCTATAGATCGTATTTGTAAAACCGCGTTCCCCAAAATTAATACTGAAACTTTCATAATCTCAGATGCTGTCATAAGGACCTGAGCCAGGACATCCACCAAGGAAAGCTCAAACACTACTATTATCACCTCATCATATCGCGGACGCGCTGAGGCAAGACCTACCTCAAGCTCAGCCCTGAGCTGGGGCCATGGATGTAGTGGAGAGAGAGAAATATCAACACCATCTTGAGGGGCGTCTACAAGACGTTTAACGAAATTCTCGGCAATGAGCCCTAAGCTGGACCATAAATAAATTGATTGCTTTATAACAAGCTTCATGGGTCTAGCGCCTGTTCAGGAGATTATTTCTGAACTCCATCTGTCTGCTGATGCTTGGATTCGAAACGCGCATTTGTAATATTTTCTCCTCACTTATTTTAAATGAATCGAGAATACCAGTTTCAAACCAGTGCAGATTCTCAGGGTAGATATTCACGCTCAGTGGATCTACGCGCAAAAGCGGCATAAGAACCTCCCGCAATAAATCAAAAGATTGCTTGTTGTAAGGGAGATAATCAAGAATGCGATAACTTAACAACATAATCCCAAGATAGTGCCATGGCTCAACACCTGACTGATTGGGGCATTCTTTACCAACAGCTACTACCGATCTATCTGATATATTCGTCCAAATGGCACCATAGACATTCCCTGCCAAAGGGTGCTTAATGACCAGCAACGAAGCGATTGCGTTATTTCTTTTGTGTTGTTGATAGAATGTCTCCAACCAACGTGAAGATTCATCACTATAAAAAATCACCTCGTCAGCATTCATCAATATGAAATCCTCATGTGGCTCAAGCTGAGATTTTAGCGGGATGAGAGCTCCGCCTCCCCCAAGCAGATTTTCTTCTCTTGAGACGTAAAACTCTTGGCCAAAGATCCGGAGCTGATTTTGCCTCAGCCACAGCTCCAACTTATCCGCTTGGTAATGCGTGTTGATATAAAGCGGACCAAGCTCCACTTGTTCGCGCAAAAAGCCATAGGCATGGATCAAAAGAGGAATACCCAAGAAGGGCACTAAAGGCTTGGGCAAGGACTCCGTGAGAGGACGTAACCGCGTGCCCAAGCCCGCCGCGAGAAAAAAAACGGGAATTCGCGCTCCCCCCACTATTGAGTGTAAATAGCCTGTGCCCATGGTGATTTCTCCTAGATTATTCAAGCTCTATGGACCAGTAGTCCATCAAATCCTCAATCAGCGGGAGGAATTCTTTGCTGAGGCTCCCTCCATATCCTCGCTCATAGGCGAACATTTTTAGCAGCTGTAATGTTTGAGGAAGGTAACCCAAATATCGCTTATCATTCTGCCTCACAAAAAAGCTAGCAAAACTACCGGCAGCTTTGAATAAACGTTGCATAGCCTGAGCGCCGAATAATCGCTCATCCCATTTGTGAACTGAAAGAGTATGGTAACAATCAATCACTTGTTGCTCCCATATAGGATCATAGTTCAAATAGGCATCGAAAACAAAACTCGTTACGTCGTAATAAATCGTCCCCAAACGAGCATCTTGGAAGTCAATGAAGTAATGTTGACCATCAAACATCATAATATTGCGCGAGTGCAAGTCACGATGGCACGGAACGGCTATATTCCTCTCAAGATACAAGGAGATGTCGTAGGTCCATTGGGACCAGTAGCGGAAAATTTTCTCCCGCACCTCACTTTTGACCTGAACGTAGCTTAGCAAAGGCTGAATTAAGTACTTAAAAGTCCATCCCCACTCAAATCCCAACTTTCCACGATCAAATCTTTGCTCAAAAAAGGCCATGGGCAAGGACTGAATGCGACATAAGTCTTCTATAATTTTTTGAGTAACACTCACACGTTGAGCCCGAGGGATGAGTGGCGCCGGATAAAAAAAAGTTGCAGGGTTACTTCCCCATAATATAGCCCCAGCCTCTGCCCAAAGGCCCTGAAGACTTACGTCCCCTAGATCTTGCAAAAGGGTCAATCCAAGAGGCCCTGAAAACGCGATGACTTTTGGAACTGGCAACTGATGCTGACACCACAAGTGGCGTTGCACAAGAAAGGGGTGTCGCCAGGGTGAGAAAGCCTCTTCCACACACACAACGAAGCTTTCCTCATTGCCAGTCAAAACACGATAATAACGGCGCTTTGAAGCATCGGGAGTCAATGGCTGAAAGGATATTTTCGATTTAGAAAAAAATTGCTTCAGCCATTCCATCTGTCCAACATTAAAGTGAGCGTCCTTTATTATGTTACCACCCATCTTATTTTCCTTGCAGCAATACCAAAGGCACTCCTTTTTCCAAAGGGATCCAGCCTCTTCTGGCTCTCCAAGTGAGATGTGGATTTAAAAGATCAAACAAGGCCGCTGGTCCTTGAAACCGGCTCATGGCATCAGAAACGTAAAGTTTTTTTTCCAAATAAACCACTGAGGACTTTGGTGGATCAGCCAAATAGACTGGTCCTAGAAAAAAGGTCGCCTGTTTTTCAATTTCCAAAATAGCCATAAAACTCGGCCAAAAATTCCGAGAGGCAAAACCTAACCGCTTCCCACGACAAAGCTTTCGATCAGACAAATCGGACAGCTTGCGCGAACGACAAATTTTAGTAAGTCTTTCGATCCCACCAGCACCATGGTTGTAAGCGGTTACCGCCAAAGGCCAGCTTTTAAGTTGGTTATAGTTGTTTCTTAACAACCGAGCGGCCATTCGGGTGGCCTGAGGAGGAAAGTTTCTTAAATCCACACTTAGAAAGCGCCTTTCCTTCGCGGTGGGCACAAAAGGCATGATTTGCCAAAGTCCACTAGCGCCTACACGCGATTGAGCTAGGGGATTGTATGAGCTTTCCACAAAGGGTAATCGCACCAACTCTAGAGGTAAACCCTCAGAAGAAAAAATCTTTTCAAAATCGCGAAGGTAAAGTCCGGAGTAAAATATCGCTTTGACAATTTTATCCTTCTGCCCCAATTGAAAACGGATATTCTTCACCAAATCATTTATCGAACGCTTTTTTATCCAATCACTATACTTTCTGGAAATTTCATGGGCTAACTCACTATTCACTTTTTTTGTCAAAATCTGCCGCAGGGCTTGCGCCACCTCATACTTGCGCTGCTTAATTCGTTGTATACGGAGATGCTCTTTGCGAAATCGATGAATATCTGAACGCCTATTAATATCTGAAAAGTCTATCGTCATATAGATAATCCGCAAATCCTCAGCGTCATGGATTACCCCCTTATCGCCAGGCAGTTCAGAGTAAACATACCGCCAAAACTGAACAGCCTCCTTTTGCGAATCATCAATTCTAAACTCGGGATGAGGCTCATAGTCAGGCTGACGCCACGACGTAAGTCGTAGCAGAGATGAGAAGGGATCTTTAGTCTCGTAATAGGTTTCGCTATCTTGAGTCTCATCAGTATCCTCTTGAAATGAAGGATCCTGAGACTCTACAAGGTCCTCAGCAGCACGAACCACAGTAGGGTAGCCAAAACTCACAGCAAAGCTAAACAATAAATGGGTCATAAAAAATTTCACCAGCTCTACTCCTCCACCAGCTTTTCGAGGACTCGATCAAATACATCCTTAGCTTTTTCCTCCTGATGCCCGTTGTAGATAAACGCAAAAGGCACATATTCCACCTGAGATTTCTTTTGGAAATATCCAACAAGACTCACGACACCACTAAGATAACCTGTTTTCGCTCGCACCTGCCCCGAGATACTAGACATTCTCCGCTTTAAGGTTCCATCGACTCCTGCCAGTGGCAGAGAAGATAAAAATTCAGGACCGTATTTTATGTTACTTTGTATCCGCTCTAGGAGACGAATGAAAAATTTGACGGTCATCAAATTATCGCGGGTCAATCCTGAGGGATTCACCAAAACAAAGTCCTGAGATTCTTGAAATCCAAGAGTCTTTAACCATTGTCTTATGAGGTGCATACCATGGGATAAAGAGGCTGGTTGCTGATACCGGGCTGAGAGGCTCTTTACCAACATTTCAGCGACAAAATTATTTGAAAACTTATTCATATCTTGCACCATATGCCAAATAGGCCGACTATCCCATTCGGCTAAGGCCTCGCAAGCTAAGCTCGTAGATAAATTTTTCACTATAACTGGTCCATGCACCACAACACCTTGCTGGTTCAACATGGCTTTTAAATTTAGGCCCAACCACAAAGGCGGATTCTTGACTGGAGCATAAATGGTTTTTTCTCCTGTCTTGGCCCTAACTGTACCGCTAATCACTAAAGATATTTTTTGAGCTTTTTCATTTTCTTCGGTCACTTCAGCCCATAATTCATCTTTGTTACCCAGCTTGACCTGATTTTTAATAACAAAAAAATCCGAGAAAGGATCTATAGAAACATCCACTCGCGAGGGCTTGTCTGAAGCCTTGACTCGTACATTCACGGAGTTCCAATTAAAAGAAGCACTGCTCACAGGGGCATCATAAGCGCGGCTCACTCGCTTGGACAAACGAGACTCATCAAAATAAACCTCGTCAAATAAGCTCACATCTACAACCACCGATCCTTCAACTCGCGAAAGCCCTCTCTGCCTGGCCTGATTCACTAAAGCCCACATGGACTCACTCACAAAGCTGGGATCCCCAACCGCCTTAAAAACAAAAGCCTCTTTCCCTGTCACTTTTAGATCACTTGCTTTCGCCAAACAGATCTGGTTCTTGAATGTCCACGTCGGACCAAGCTCATGTAACAAAGCCGCTCCGGTAATGAGTTTGGTCGCCGAGGCTGGCACTAAAAGCTGATCCGCCCCATGAAACCACCAAGGGCTAGAGGAGGGGCCAATCCAAACACCCAAGCTTTCTTTTTGACTCATCAGGGCCTTGAACTCTTTTTCTATGTCTTTCGGTTCTAAAGCTTTAGCACTGAATGCAAGCAAGACCAATAGACAAGCCATCCCAGGAGGGCGAATCCATTTAGATATCATCCCTATAAATATACTCGACCAAAGAGCAGTTGGGGAACCCAGTCAAAAAATTATAAGTCCTTGGTCTAGTTACCATAAAGTCCTTTGGACTAAAGCATAAATAGGAGGAGCTAGCCCTACAAAGAATCCTTTTATGATCCGATCCATTCATTACCATGAATCGATTGGAATGGTTGTTGGTTATTCTTCCTTTTATCTCTACGTGGACTCTGGATCGCAGCACCAAAATGTGGGGACAGAAGCTTGTCGGCAACATTGACTGGGGGCTCGTTCAGTTTCAGCTTCATTATAATCCTGGAGCGATGTTGGGACTTTTTTCCGATCTTCCCCCTTTTTTGCGAGTCGTGAGTTTATCCACCGCGGGTGCTTTTATTTTGGCCATCTATTTTTTTCTTCAATATCTTATCCCCTTTAAGAGCTTAGTGCTAAGGGGCGGAATGTCGATGTTGGTCGGAGGGATCATTGGTAACGTCACCGATCGCATCATGTATGGACAAGTGGTGGATTTTATCTACTTCAAGTGGGGTAAGTGGGCGAGCCCTATTTTTAACGTCGCCGATGCCTTGCAGTGGTTTGGCTATTTTATGATTGCTTATTCTATTTTAACCGAGGGTCAATTATTTTGGCCTGAAAACAACTCCCGAAAGAGGTATTGGATAAATTTAAAGTTCCAATTAAAATACTGTGTATCTCTCTTGTTAGTGGGTTTTTTAACATCTACTATTATCAGCATTTTTAGTTATACCTACTTGCGAGTCACTCTCATTGAAGTTATTGGTAACAATAAGCATGTCTTGGGACGCTTTCTTGATCCTTTTTTCGAAACCTTCATTCTCATCGTACTGGGCATCTCCATCGGACTATTTGTTGTCGGTAAAATTATATCTCATCGTATTGCGGGGCCTATTTACGCGCTAGAGCGTTACCTAAATCAACTGATGAACACTCCAGAGGCGATGCCAACCTTCAAATTGCGCGCGCATGATGAGTTCAAACATCTGGAAGTTGTGATTAACCAATTACGGGAGAAAATGGGGAAAGCTCAGCCCACTGGAGAAACTCCAACTGATAGCGCCGACGTTTCCCATCAAATGCCGTGTAACCAGGAACATAATCCCCATCCAGAGGAGTCAACACAACTCCCAAAGGCTTCATAACAAAAGGTTCATGTTTTAAGCTACCCTTTTGATACCAAATCTTGACCCCTTGCTCTTTTTGAATGGCATCCACAAGAATAGGTAGGCTGGGGTGGGGGTGCTGTTTGAGACTGAAGAGACTCCATAGTAACCTGTGCCCCTGCAACTTTTCCCATTCTACCAAGGCGGCAGCTGGGTGGTGGCGGCTCAAATGAATGAACAATTCAGCACAGACCCTAGCGTCATCCAAAGCACGGTGAGCTTGCCCCGAAGGGATTCCAAAATGAACCGCTAGAGTCTGTAACTTATGATTTACCGTGCCTTGTACCAATTTACGCGCTAGTAAACTTGTGCACAATACCGGAGTCGAAGGCAGAGATACCCCCTGAGATTCAAACATCCACGCCATAAAACCCATATCAAACGGCGCATGGTGAGCCACAGCGAAAGTTGCACCCTCGAACCAAGATCGAATCTCCGAAGCTTTTTCACTAGCCATGGGCTGATCTGCCAATTGCTCGTTCGTGATACCATGAATAGCCACAACATCAGGAGGAATGGGACGCCTCGGGCGCAGGAGTACTTGGTATTGATCCACCATATTCGTGCCTTTGTATTTCACCAGCCCGAACTCGACCACCTCTGAGCCGACAGGATATGCCCCGCTCGTTTCTGTATCAAAAGCCACCCAATAGGTATTTTCCCAATCCATAAGCACAGGGTAACAAATCATTTGCTCTTCACCAAGCAGATACCTATCCTAATCATAGAATATGTGGGCCATTCGTAGCTCTTGTTTAGTATTTTGTTTTGCTCTTACATCCATCGCCTATGGGCAATCCTCAGATCCAGCAAAGGTCACAGATGGAAAATCCCATTCTTTTGTGAAAGCTGAGGTCGCCAACGACCTGATTGAGGATGGTTATTCACAAACCTCGCAAAACATGGCTTTAGAAACCCACCTAGGCTATCAAAACGATCAATTCTTAATTGGCTTGCGCGGACATAATGTTTATTTCTCAGGAGAAAGCTCCCATCTTACCTTACAGCCTTTTATCGGCATCATCGGAAACATTGATCAAAATATTCACTTAGGCGTGAGTTACCAACAGCGAGAGTATTTTTCTGAAAAAAAAAGAAACACAAGTCTCACTCGCGTGTATCTACAATGGCAACTTTTTACCATGAGCTATGAATCGATAAATAATTGGTACGGTCTTGATGTACAAAAAAGCCGATTTGCGGTTCAATATGACACCTTATGGACCCAGGAGTGGCGAAGTGAGTGGCTAGTGGCCTACAATAGTGTGGGAGAGTCTAATAGCCCCAATTACTTGGACTTGAAGGCTCAGCTGCGCTACAGCTATCAACCCTTCTCATTTTTTGGCGAGGTGATCTGGCGAAGTGCTGACAACCCCTTTATCTCTGATCGTAACAGTCTTCAGTTTCGACTCGGGATCCAAGCACAGTTTTAGATCCTGCAAAGCCTCCGGGCGAAAGAAAATGCCTAAGGGGGTATCATTTACAACACATCGTTTTTCTAGGCTTTTAAACAAAATGTCCTCAAAGTTCCACAGATTGTTTTGTTACCAGAAACAATAAAATTCAAATCTGGTGTGGATTTCAAGGTTCGTGGATAAATCAGCATCGACAAACTATAACAAATAAAAAAGCCGTCTATCTTTTAACAGACGGCTTTTTTTGTTACCAAAAATTTCTTTTCGACTAAGCTTTTTTAGCCCAGGAGGTGCACCAGCCAGTAGCTTTCACCACTTGGTTAGGGAACAACTGGCACTTACCAACCTCTACTCCACCCTGAGTACCATGTTTGGAATACAGCATACAGTTAGCACACTTTTGATCCTGGAATTTCACACCTTGCCGATCCATTTTGAGTTTTGCATCTTTAATATCAGCACCGTTGTGCACATAGTTCACACTAGCCGCCATCCCTTGCCCTGGAGTTACTAAAGGTAAATCCCCCCCGGCAGCAGCCTCTTCTTTTTTCTTGCGAGTCTGCGCAAAAAGATTCTGACTGGTTACCACAGCTAAAGTGGCTAAACCTAACTTTTTAAAAAAATCACGTCTTTGCATAACTCACCCTCCTTGTTGATATGCCCTCATTTAATAACTGTCTTCTGGAAATTGCAAATAAAATGAAAATGCCAAGACGAATAACAGATGCAACCAAGTGTTGCATTATGCTCTAAAGCAGCTTTGACGATAGCGGTAACGAATAAGATGAGCCAAAACAAGACAAATACTGGCTAATGTCATCAAGTGAACTTCGTAATTGAGAGCCAAGCGAAGGTGAATATTCGATTTCGTAAAACTCACGAGTAATCGTAGAACAAGGATCAAGACTAGAGTCATTACACTGAAAATCGCTAGGCCCCTCACAAATCGACTTTTGGGGTAGTAGGCGTAAGGTTCCTTAATGATTTGCCATGCTGGAATTAGGGCCAAAATAATCAATAATACGTGAGCCCACGGGCTAGTGAGATAATACTGGGCCAATAAGGGTAACAATGAAAAAGCGAAAGGTAACAATAAACAGTGAGCCAAACAAAGCAGCGAAGCCACTAAACCCCAAACATCCCAATTCACCTTCATAGGCGAGAGATTTGTCCTGCCAAAGGTCAAGGAAGTCAAGGAACTAGCTTTAAGGCGCAGGACTTACAAAGCCGAGCCCTGAGTCACACGAGTCCAAATGTCCAGTACCGAAAAGAAAGCTAACAGGGCCAAAAAGATAAATCCCATGGAAAAAATCAGTCGATTGGTCTTGCTATCATATGCTAATCCCATGAAATAACTCATCACAAGCCAAGCTTTAACGAAGGCTATACCAAAGGCCACCAAGCCAGCGAACACCCCAAGGTGCACAAACTTAGCTGTAAAAACGGTGAGAACCGTTAGGCCGAACAAGGATAAGGCCACATTCCTCAGCACTTTCGCCGGCACGATGAAGTGTCCACCCTCTACGCGTTCCTCATGATGATTGGTTCCCATTAGCTCCTCCTTAGTCACACCTTTGAACTTTTGACTACCCTTGCTAGCTTTACATCCCTGTTTCTACCTAACCTTAGCGTTTCAAAACCCAGGACCCCTGCGCTAACTGCACCATCTGAAATCAACGACCGACCTATTCAATCAAATACAGTAAAGGAAATAAGAAAATCCACACTAAATCTACGATGTGCCAAAAGATTCCTACACCCTCCACCGCTGTGTAGTAGTGTTCGTTAAATTCACCCCTTAAGTGACGAATGAGTACCCATGTGATCAAGGCCATACCGGTCAATACGTGGATACCGTGAAGTCCTGTCATGCTGTAGTAAAATCCAAAATATAAAGGAAGCTCAGGGTTTTTTGCGCCCTCAAAGAAAAAGTACTTTCCTGGTAACAAACCCATGTGAATTTTATGGGTGTACTCAAAGTACTTCACCACCATAAACATCGCACCACAGGCTAATGTAATCAGTAAGGAACGAGTGGCCTTTGTGTTTTCTCCTTTTTGAATCTGATGAATAGACAAAGCCATGGTCCACGAACTTAAGATGAGTACAAATGTGTTCAAGGCTCCGAGACGCCAATCTAAATAGCTGGCCCCTTCACTAAAAACAGCAGGCTTGAGGGCGTGGTAAATAAAGAAGGCCACAAATAAACCACCAAACATCAAAATCTCGGTTACCATGAAGACCCAAATGCCTTCCTTCGCCGAAATAAACTCATGCAGTGCCGACCGGTAGTGGTGGCCAAAGTGATGCTCTTTATGTGCAACTTGTGATGATCCCATCTCGCCCCCTCGTCCTAAAAGTTAAAAACTACACATAATGATAAGGCGGTTCTGTAACCACCGGATCTTTTTCGAAATTGTGTTGTATGGGAGGCGAGCTAATTTCCCACTCCAGCCCCTTCACTCCCCAAGGATTAGCGGGTGCTGGCTCTTTATCGATGAACATTTTCAAAATCGTGTAAAGCGAAATCAAAAAGCCGATACCAATAAGCCAGGATCCTACGGTAGAGATTCGGTTCAAATCTGTATAAGGTTGAATGTAATCCGCATAGCGGCGAGGCATTCCCATCGCTCCCAGTATAAACTGCGGGAAGAAGGTCACGTTAAAGCCGATAAAGGTGAACACAAAAGATAAGTTAGCTGCCGTTTTTGAGTACATATACCCAAACATTTTTGGCAACCAATAATAAAGACCTGCCATCAAAGCCATTAAGGTCCCCCCCACCATCACATAGAGAACGTGTGCTACTACAAAGTAGGTATCATGGAAGTGCACATCAAGACCGATAGTTGCAAGCCTGATTCCGGTGACTCGACCAATGGCAAACAAAAATAAGAATCCCAAAGTGTAAAGCATGGAATGATGGACCTCAATCGAGCCCCGACACAAGGTCGCCAACAAATTGAACCTTTGCATCGCCCG
>CAZZMS010000020.1:0-14756 GCA_964655485.1 uncultured Pseudobdellovibrionaceae bacterium
GGCCTGAGCGTCGTTACCATAATGCTCATGCAATTCCCAAGACTCATAAGCTGAACAACCAAACTTTTTGGACACACCGACAATTCGGGATTTAATCGGCAACCCGGATTGCACCCACTGAACAAGCCAGTGCTCTCCTAGACCGTGGGTCACTTGATGATCTTCAGCAAAAATCACCCGATAATTCACCTGTCTCAGCCAAGGACCGAGCAGCTGCTCATCAGGTTGATTAAGATACGTAGGATGCACCACCACGACCCCACCACCTTGCGACTCGATTTTCCAAGCGGCCTCTAAAGCTCGCGGTAACATAGTTCCGCTGGCAACAACTAGGACTTGAGCCGATTTAGAGCTCTGATACACCACATGATTTGAGCGCAAGGCTAAGGACTGATAGTCTTTGTCGCTTAAGTAGGCCCTAGGAAAGTTCTCTCGCCCCAGAAACACGATGTATGATCGTCGCCCTTGAGCCGTCTTTAGCGCCTCAGCAAACTCCGAGACAATTTTTTTTAGTAACCAATAGGCCTCACGCGCACACGACACACTGAACACCTCTACTCCTGGAATCCCAAGAGTAAACGCCAGGTAGTTTAGAGACTGATGAGACGCCCCATCTGCCGCATCCTGAAAGCCCACATGAGAAAAAACTCCAATAACCCCACTTTGCGATAAGGAGCTCATCAAAAGCGGCAAGGCCCCCTTGGTTGTGGCAAACTGAGCAAAGGTATCCACCACCGGAATCCAACCTCGCAAGGCCATGCCCGAGGCCACGGAAACCATGTTCGCCTCAGCCACCCCTACATCGATACTTCTTTCCGGAAATTTCTTTCTAAACTCCGCTACACCAGTGCTACCCGGAAGGTCACTGGTCACACTAACCACAGGGTAACCTGACTCAAGGGACTCAATTAAAGCTTGGCTTACCCCTTCTTGCATTTTGACCAAGCTAGCATCTGTGGCAACACCGGCAGGCCAGGCCCAAGACTCCTTACGTTTTTGCTTGGTCGCTTTAGTCGCTTGTTCCCAATCTGGTAACTGAGAGTAAAGACGCTGAATCAGAGAAGGTACCCGCTCCCAAGAGCCGTATAATTCGATCAAGGCAGCTTTAAGCTCTTCAAGATTTTTTACCGAAAAACCATGACCTCCGGATGGACTCTGCTCAGATTTTTTAAGCCCATAACCCTTAATGGTCTTTGCCCAAATACAGACAGGCTTTAGCGGGTTTTGTCTCGCTGTGTGAATAGCAGTCTTCAGAGTGTCCCAACACTTTTGTAGGTTGTGCGCCTCTTCAAGACGAATCACATGCCAACCCAAAGCCTCAAGACTCTGGAAGCTGGGCTGCATGGAAAAGCTGTCCTCGTCAATGCGACCTGATAGTTTCGTGTTATTATCGCTTAAGATCACGACATAGGGAGCTACCCGCTTTTTATGCGCCAGTCCCGGAATAGAGGCTAAGGCCTCTCGGGCTTCGCCCTCCATCAAAGCTCCGTCGGAAACAAAACATAGGGTTGTGGTACGAAAGTCACCAGACAAAGCAGCTCCCATGGCTAAACCTTGGCTCTGCACAAACGCCGAGCCCAAAGGACCGTTACTCACTCTCACTCCTTCAGGAAACAGGTGAGCCTCCCCGTGCCCCGTAAGAGGACTCCCCAGAGAACGAAACTTCAACAACTCATCAAAAGAGGCAATCCCCATTTGGTAACAAGCCCGAACCGCATAGTGCACATTTTCGCAGTGACCGGCATCATTGACCAACTCAAATAACTCATACCAAGGAGACCCTAAAGCTTCGGATTCTTTTTGCATGAATCCGTAAACTGCAGATACCAATTCGGCAAATGCCGAGGGGCCTCCAAAGTGCGAAGCCGCTCCACCGAAAGCGGCACTCATATCCATAAGTAACACCAAGGCTCTTAAACCTGTGGGATCCGCAAGACGCGTCATGGTTCCATTATCATGAACTTCACGTGATAACTCTTGTGGTGGAAGAGTAACAAAATTCGCTAAAGATGACGCCCGCTTAACAGGCTGAGCATGCTTTGCCAACATCGACTCCATTCCTGACGACTGCGACATAAAACCTCCCCTCCATAAATTCTACCACTAGCAAAAAGCGGCAAAGGGGTCCTGTTTTTTTCCTGTTACACACCCCTTTTTCGACGCAGAAGGCTTAAAATTTCCAAATGATGGGTCTGCGGGAACATATCAAAGCCGTGCAGGCGAACCACTTCATAAACATGAGAAAGTCTCTGTACATCACGCGCCCAGGTCATCAGATCACAACTCATGTAAATCACCCAAGGAAGAGCCACATCGCCCAATAAAAAATCAATCACCACAAGACTTAAACCCGCGCGTGGCGGATCTACCAACAACAGATCGAATACCCCGTCCTGTTTTTGGATCTGTCTTTTCAACCATTCCTCCACAGGGCTTTGAATCCACCGCACCCGCTCCGGAGAAAATCGCGCCCGCCCCGATTTTACCGAATGTGGGTTCTCCTCGATCGCTGTCACCTGAATCCTCGCTCCCGGCTGAGGAGCTTCATCAAAAGCCTGCACAAGAGCCGCCGTAAGATTGCCGGCTCCGGCGTAAAGCTCTAAAGCTAAAACCTCCTCTTTAGACGAATGCATAGCCACGTCGTGCGTGATACGTCGTAGCTCCTCCAGCACGGCTTGATTCACGAGCGGATTCACTTGTGAAAAGGATAAATCCTTGACGGCAGAATAGGGACGCACAATCACCTCAGGCGTAGCTTGATCAGGCCAGTAGAGTGGAAATGAAACACCTGTTTTAGGAGAAACTCTTGCAACCCGGGAACCTGGTTTTGATAAGTTTATCCAACTTGCACCATCTCCAGTATCTACAAGATCCCATTCATAGAACCCATCAGGTAGAAAATCTCGAGTCTCTTGAATGGCCCGAGCCACACGCGGATGCAGTAAAAAGCACTCCTGAATCCGCACACGCTCATGAGAGTTTTTTTTACTTAAAAAAAACTCTCCGCTTCGAATCTGTCCTCGGACTCTCCTACGGTAACCCAAAGGGCTTGGACTAGCGCGCACTCCCTCCACAGCAAAAGATTGTAAAGCCGCTGAACTCACTCCGATGCGAGACGCCTGCTTGAGGACAAAGTCCTTTTTAATCGCTAACTGCTTTGAGTAACTGAGCATCTGGTAATCACAGCCCCCACATTCCGTGAAGTGGGGACAGATGGCTTTCTGCCTTTCTGCGGATGGTTTGAGGATCTCTACAAGAACGGCCAGCGCCCAGTTTTTCTTGCGTTGAGCCACCTGGACTTTTACAAGCTCACCCGGAATAACGTAGGGAACAAAAATAGCTACATCGCCCCAAAATCCAAGGGCCCCTTGCGGGGGAGCCCAATCTTTTATCTCTAGAACGAGCTCCGCACCGACGAATACAGGCATCTTATTTTAAGTGCTGACGGAGAAACTGACTCAACTCAAAAGCTGAAATACGATCTTGCTTCATGGAGTCGCGGTAACGCACAGTCACGGTCTTATCTTCCACGCTTTGATAATCCACAGTGATACAGAAGGGGGTACCGATCTCATCTTGACGACGGTAACGCTTACCAATGGAACCCGCTTCGTCAAATTGTACATCAAACTCCTCAAGCAATTCGCGATAAAGGGCTTCAGCATATGGCCCCACGGGATCTTTTTTCACCAAAGGCAACACCGCCGCCTTCACGGGGGCAATCGCAGGATGCAAGCCTAACACCACGCGAACATCCTCTTGCCCTTGTTCGTCAAGCAGTACTTCTTCGCGGTAGGCATCGCATAAGAAGGCGAGAAACAAACGATCACAGCCCACCGCCGTCTCGATCACATAAGGAATGTATTTTTCTTTAGTGGCATCATCAAAATACTCCAGAGATTTTCCGGAAAACTTCATGTGCTGAGTGAGATCAAAATCTGATCTATTATGAATTCCTTCCAACTCGCTCCAGCCCATAGGGAAAAGATATTGAATATCTACCGCTGCTTTTGCATAGTGAGCTAACTCCCCCGGCCCGTGCTCATGCATCCGCAGCCGGTCCATGTTGAGTCCAAATTTTTTGTAATAATCCAAGCGAACTTTTTTCCAAATCTCAAACCACTCCTGATCCGATCCAGGACGAACAAAAAATTGCATCTCCATTTGCTCAAACTCCCGAGTACGAAAAATAAAGTTACCCGGAGTGATTTCGTTACGAAAAGACTTTCCAATGGCCGCGATCCCAAAGGGAATCTTCATCCGCGCCGACTGCTGACAATTAAGAAAGTTCACATAGTGACCCTGTGCGGTTTCAGGACGAAGGTAAACAACATGAGCCTCATCCTCTACAGGCCCCATGAAAGTTTTAAACATCAAATTAAACTGTCTAGGCTCGGAAAGATTTTTAGACCCACAATGAGGACATTTTTTTTCCTCGAGATAACTTGGGGTATTATCCGCTCGGAAGCGTGTTTTACAATCTTTACAATCCACTAAGGGATCAGAAAAACCATCGACGTGCCCAGAGGCTTTCCAAACGGTGGGATGCATCAAAATTGCGGCATCCAGACCTACCATATCGGGTCGGCGAGTCATGGCCTTCCACCATGACTGTTTCACGTTCCATTTCATTTGTGAACCTAGCGGGCCATAATCCCATGTGGAGTTCAAACCCCCGTAAATCTCGGAACTTGGAAAAACAAAACCTCGCCGCTTGCTCAAAGAAACAATGGTGGCCAAGTCTTTGAGTGGACGAATTTCTTTGATTTTATTTTCAGACATACTTTCCCCTTTGTCAGGTAACAGGTTCTTAGCTTAACTAGGCTTGTCTTGGTCTTCAACAAAAACCAGAGTCACCTGTCCTGTTTGACGCCGGAGCAAGAACTTCAGTAGGCTTCTTCCATGTGGTCTAGCAGGATGAATTCCCTCGGCAAAAACATCTCCACCTTTACGCTAACCCTTGGTCTACTCGTGGGAGTTCATGCTCTCGCCAAGGCGCAAACAAGCTTGGCGCAAGCGAGCTCTTCGTCCGCCTACACGATACTGATCGTTGGCGACTCCCTCACCGAGGGTTACTCCATCCCCAAGGACAAGGCTTATCCCGCACAGCTCGAACAAAAGCTTAGAAGTATTGAACCCTCCGTTCAAGTCATCAACGCAGGGGTTTCAGGTGCTACCTCGAAAATAGCTGCGGAACAAATTCAGTGGCAGCTTAAAAAAAGACAGCTCCATCTTATCATTCTCGCTTTGGGAGCCAACGATGGCCTACGCGGATTACCAGTCGCTCAAATGAAAAAACATCTTCAAGCGGGCATTGATCTCGCCCAAAACGCTAAGGTTCCCCTCCTTCTGATAGGAATGCGTCTTCCCACTAATTACGACCCCAAATACCGCCAACAATTCGAGGAAGCCTTCGCCGAGCTGGCACGGCAAAACAACCTAGATTTCCTTCCTTTTTTGCTTGAGGGGGTAGCTTTGGATAAGAAATTAAACCTAAACGATATGATCCACCCCAACGAAGAAGGACACACGAAGATCGCTGATTTAATCTATCCCTACGTTAGCAAACACCTAAAGACTTGGCAGAAACAAACGAGAAAATCGCAGTGAGACCCAGATAAACGACTCCACCCTAGCCCCACACAAGTACATGAAAGCGAGGCGGATCCATTTATGAAGGTCACAATCAAACATCTGTCGCATCGGTATCTCACACCCGGTGGCTCAGTAACCGTTTTGAAAGACATAAATCTACAGCTCGAGAGGGACAAAACCTATGCCTTGATGGGGCCTTCGGGTAGCGGCAAGACGACTCTGTTTCATATTTTAGCAGGGTTGCATCCCATTCAATCTGGGGAGGTGTGGCTAGAGCAATGGCCTTGGCATGAAATGAGCGATGATGAAAAAACTCGCCTGAGGGGGCAGCATTTAGGAATCGTTTTTCAAAATCACTTACTCGTCCCCTACCTCACGGTTTGGGAAAACCTTATGTTACCGATTGAAATTCATGAAAAGACCATCAGCTCCTCAGCTCGAGAGCAGGGGGAACTCATGCTCCGACGTCTCGGCTTATGGGATAAGCGAGAGCAACTGGCCGCTACCTTGAGCGGCGGAGAATCACAACGTCTAGCCATCGCTCGAGCGATGATACGAAAACCACAACTCGTCTTAGCCGACGAGCCAACGGCACAACTCGATGAGGACAACGCTCTGGTTGCTATCAATCTCCTCACTGAACTGGTAAAAGAAAACCAATCCACCTTGTTTCTCATCAGTCATGATCCAGATATCGCCAGTCACTGTGAGAGTGTCTTCCGCCTCAAACAAGGACAAATCATAAGCCATGAAACTCGTTAAAAAAGTTCATCAGCAACTCTCTTCTTCGCATCGTGCACGAGCTCTGGGTTTTCTGGCTCTTTTACTTTTTTGCCTCACTCCAAGTATTCGATGGACTTTAGAGGATTTTTTCAGACAAAAATGGGCCGAAAGACTTTATGCGGATCTCGCCGTTACTCGGCGCAGCTGGATCCCTGAGGAAGAACTGCAATCTCTTGTCCAACAAACGGGGGCCAGCTCCTGGAGTGAAGCTGCAGAGTTTTTTTCCACCATCCGGTGGAATACCGACTCCACTAGACTCGTACAAGTTTGGGCCGTGGCTGAAAACTTCCCCCTCCGTGGACCACTAAATGACCCTCAGGAACAACCTATTCAGTTCAGACTCGGTTCTCAGGAGGCCATGGTTGATGAATCCTTGGTAAGCCTTTACGGATTGAGCTCTCCGTTTGAACTTTTAGATCAAAGATTCACTATTCGTGAAACTTTGGGTACTGGGGCTTTGGGTTCGTTTCGGCTAGGCTCTCTGGCATACAAGGTGATTGTCCCCCTGTCGGCTTTTAAGTCTCAGGCCGTTAGTCGCTTTGCGACTTTTACTCACGTTTTGTACCTACGCTTTGAAAATCCAGACACCATAGAGCAAGCCGCAAAAATGCTGAAGGATCGTTACCGGCTAGACACTCAAACCCAGGTCTTAACTCCAGAAGACTTTAGCGAGTCCTTGGTCAGACCTCTGAAGTGGGTTTTAGATATCCTCTCCCTTTTTAGTTTTGTAAGCCTTATCTCGTGGTTGCTCCTGGGCCATGTCCGCCTCCGTCACGAGTTTCAAGCAAGCATCGCCCAGCAACTTTTATTGAATGTTTTGGGCACTGCGCGCGCTAAGCTAGCGTGGTTACATTTCTCAAAACAATTTTCGAAAGAATTAGGCGATCTTCTGCTCGTCCTACTACTCTGCGGCGGAATCACCACTCTGCTTCGCCGTTTTCTAAGTAACTCTTGGGAGTGGTATGTTCCTTCACAATTGTGGCTTCTCGGATTGGCTTTGTTCGCCTTGGTCGGCTTATTGGTAACCTTTCTCACTCTGTTACCCAGCCTGCATTTGGACTTATCTCAGGCCCTAAAAAGCATGGCAAGTGCGATTCTTTATGAAAAAGCTCCTAAACGCTTACACCTCCTGCTTTTTTTACTGCTTCAAGGGATGATCTTGCTAGGTATCGCCTTTTTGCTATTCCCGTCTAAGTGGCTGATTATTTCTGTGGCCGTGACCTGGCTCCTGTTAGGAATTTTTCCCCTATTAGTCTTACGACCTGTTACCTTGGCCATTCTAAGAGGAAAGAGTATCCGAGGACTCACTCGCCTTGTCCTCACCCGTCTGTATCGAGCATGGCCTAAAACTCTGGGACAAAGCCTGACTTTTTCTTTTGTTCTCTTTCAAATCTCTTTGGTGGTATTGATTCAAGGGCCATTAAACGAATGGATTATAGGAAACCCTCAATCCTCTCCGCAGCTTTTTGCCTTTGATGTTTCTAATCATGATAAAGACGAGATGTTGCAAACCATTCAACAGATGGGCGCAGAAGCCCTCGCTCCATCACCACTTATTCGCGGACGAATCATCAATCACAATGGTCAAGCTTGGCAAAAACCGGAGGACGTTGCCCCGCAAACACGGGAGGAGGAAAACGAGTTCCGTTTTCGCTCGCGCGCCCTCAACATTAGCATCCGGGATCAGCTGACCCCGAGTGAGAGGGTAGAGCGCGAAATAGCCATACCCGAGGCCTACAAGTCGCATATGCCTTTATCGATAGAAAAGCGATTTGCATCCCGTTTAGGACTACAGTTGGGGGATGAGCTCGAGTTAGATATTCAGGGATTCAATATAAAGGGCTTTATTTGGCAGATTCGCAAAGTTCAATGGAATAGCCTGTTACCCAATTTTTTTGTACAGACTCATAGTGGTTATATTGACGAGGCCCCCAAAACGTGGATTTTAGCCATCAGAAAAGCCAGCGGCGAGACCCATGATTTACAAAACCATCTTGCCCAAAAATTTCCGGATGTGAGTATTATCGATTTAAAACAGGCCCGTAAGGATTTGGCTCGATTAACGGAGATTTTCCAATGGTCCTTAGGTATCAGCTCGGGAGTGCAGGGGCTATTTTTTATTCTCGTACTAGGCTATCTTTTTTACATCAGCTATAGCGAGCGCCAAAACGAGTGGTTTTTATTTCGCGCTCTTGGGACACCAGCTCCGTGGAAAAAGTATTGGATGATTCTCGAGTTTTCTTTTTTTAGCCTAGCCAACATGATTACAGCCCTGCTTCTCGCTTGGATTTTTGTAAAAAGCCTCGATCGTTTTTTATTCCAACTTTAGAGAGGGCTCCATGAATGAAGAAAATAATCCCTTAAAGATCGCTTGGATTCGCCTGGATGGCCTCGGGGATCTTCTTTGCACTCTACCTTCGGAGCGACTGACCGTATCCCACACGGTGCAACTTTACTGGCTCGTACACTCTCCCTGGAATGAACTTTGGGCTTATGCGCCCTCCTTGACTAGTCGAGTCCTATCCATATCCAGCAAGACTAGTGCATGGGAGAAATTCAAGGCTTGTTACTCAATTTTTAAAAGAGAACAGTTTTCTGCTATCTGTATTTTTTTTGCTCCCTGGTGGCTGAGTCTCGCTGCTTGGATGGCAGGAATTCCCCTTCGAGTCGGGCGAAAAAGTCAGTGGTGGAGTTATGTATTTTTAACCCACGGGCTGCGCCAAAAGCGCTCCCGTTCCCAACGACACGAAGCTGAGTATAACCAGGAATTGGCCACATTTTTCTTTCAGGCCCTTGCAACCAGAATCAAGCACATAAGTCCCCCCAATCCCCTTGAGTTCACCAAGACCTACGAATCTCACGCGAGCAAAACTCCTCCGATTCCCATTCTTCCGCAGACAAACACACCCCCTTCCCTGGAGGGGAGCACCCAGCTAAAATCTAGGCGATACATCGTTATTCACCCGGGGATGAAGGGTTCGGCCGGTAACTGGCAGCCCACATCTTATTCCAAGCTGATTGAGCAGCTGGCTCCTCACTTTCCCGTGGTCGTTACGGGGACTCCTGCTGATGCGCCTTGGATAAATCCTTTACTCGAAAGCTGGGGAAAACATCCTCGCGTGAGTTTTTTTATCGGCAGGCCCCTGAGCGATTTGATAGAGGTTCTATCCCAAGCCGGTGTGGTCATCGCTCCCAGTACCGGGATTGCTCATCTGAGCAGCGCCTGTGGCACTTGGACCATCGGACTGTATCCTGACATCACCGCCCAAAGCCCGCGCCGCTGGCGCCCTTTAGGCGAGAATGTGATCGTACTGACCTCTTCTCAGCCTCAACTGGTGGACATTCGTCCAGTTACCGTTGCGGAGCAGGCTTTACAAATTATGAGAACCTACTAGCTCAAAGGGCTTCAAGCCCTTCGCCATCCATGGGGATTAAGGCCTCCGGGCGAAAAGAAAAAGCCAGAGTCGGTGTCACTCAAGACACATCGTTTCTCCCGGTTTTTGAACAAATTTTATCAAAATCCCAGAGATTATTTTGTTACCAGAAATAACAAAATACAACACAGGTGTGCATTTTAAGTCGGAATAGAATAAATCAGCCTCGACTTTGCTTGAATGAAAAAACCCCTGCTTGATAGCAGGGGTTTTCATCAGAGCATCACGCACTCAGTGCTACTGACACCAAGGCAGATCCGAAACGACTTGACAGATAATCTGACATAACATTTCGTCCCCTAACGGACACTCACCCGGCAGCCCTGGGTTTCCGGGATTTCCGGGGTTACCTGGATCAGGTAAACCTGGGGGATTGCCGGGGTTGCCAGGATTTTGGGCAAGTGCCCCTCCAACATGAATCTTATAGCTACTTGCTTTACCACCTTTAGACTCAGTTACCGTCACAATGGTTTCCCCATCATTTTTCGTCGTTAAATTACCTTGAGCATCAATTTCCGCCACCTGTGGGTTTGAGGACTCAAAGCGAAAAGGTGGCTGACCGAAAACCCCGGTGAAAGCGACAGTTTGCCCCTTAGCAAAAGTTCCCGCCTGCGGATGCACAAACATTTTACGGTCTAAAACCGTGGCGACTGCCTCATAAGCATCAATGCGACAATCACAAGCCGTTTGAATAGACACTTTCGCTCCCGTGGCTTGAATGAGTGAACGAATTTCACCCGGAGTCAATTCAGGATTTTGGGCCTTAATCAAAGCCACCAAGCCAGAAACAAGTGGGGTGGCCATACTGGTTCCCGAAAGGTTTCCATACTTGTTACCGGGTAAAGTTGAAATAATAGCGTCTCCCGGAGCGGCCACATGAACCATTGCCCGACCAAAATTAGACCAGCTCGGTTTCGCATCTTGTGCGTTTGAGGCTGCCACACTAATGGTATTACTTAGATTCGCGTTAGCCGGAAACACATCTGTTCTATCATTGTTTTTTCCATCGTTGGCTGCTGCAACTACGAATACAATACCCGCCTTTTCAGCACGAGCCACGGCTTCAATCAAGGGCTGCGCCGTACTGCGCGGAACAGTTGCACCCCAAGAGGCACTAATCACATCCACCTTTTTTTCAATGGCGTAATCAATAGCTTTGATTCCGTTGTTCAAATCACCACCGCCATTTTTATCCAGAAACCTTAAGGGCATAATGCTCACCTCAGGTGACAACCCTAGAATTCCACCATCTTGCACTCCGGCAGCGCCAACGATTCCCGCGACATGAGTACCATGGCCAGGATTTTGGAAGCTGGTCTCATCCATGGGATCATTGTCTCGACCAGCAAAATCGTAACCCGCAATCATATTCGGAGCTAAATCTGGATGACGGTAATCCACTCCCGTATCAATAACTGCAACCACGACCTTTTTTGATCCTCGGTTACCAGCCTTCTTCCACGCCTCTTCAGCTCTCACCCGCGCAAGCGCATATTGTTCCTTCCAAAGCCTGCACGTCCACCGGAGCTTCAAAGGCCTTGAGCCTAAAGTTAGGCACCATATACTCCACTTGCGGATTACTTAACAGCTTTGCTGTGGCTGATATTTTCTTATCCTCACCGATATAAACCTTCATGAGCTGTCCGGGCTCGTGATAATCTAGAACCTTATAATCCTCCGCGTGTGATAAAAACGACAAAGCGTAAGGTGTACGCAGCTTCACCAAATATTCACCAGCAAAGCTTTGCAAACTGAGTAACAAAAAACTCAGCAGGGTTATCACTCTCATATTTCCTCCTTGATCTTGGCGACTCATCCTTGATGAGCGCATTTATTAAGTTACCCATCATTCCAGCGATTTTGTTTTCGCTTGAAAAGAACTTTTCTCTTTGACCAACTCAGTCAAGAGTGGCGTTAATACATTTCATAACCATCTCTTTTGCTTCAAGCACTCCTCAAGCCCTGAACTCTACCAAGGTCCAGTGTTCGCCAGGATACCTTGAAAACGTAACTTGATTCCTTCCTGAATGCGGCGCACACCACAAACAAAACGACTGATTTAGCCATTCATGCCAAGTTACCAACCGAATCAGGATAAAGGAATCTCTTTCGACAATCCCCTTAATGCTTAGTCAAAGATACCAATGAGTTCTCACGAATATAGGTAACAAATTGCACATTCTAAAAGTTTGCCACGGTTTAGACTTTTGACTTAAGTTATGTAAAAACTGTCAAGGAGTAACTTGTGGACTGGATACACGTTTTGATTCTAGCCCTCATTGAAGGTATCACCGAGTTTTTGCCCATTTCCTCCACAGGGCATCTCATTTTATTATCCAAGGCCTTGGGGATTATTGAGGACTCTTTCGTTCAGAATTTCAATATAATCATTCAGGGCGGGGCCATTCTAGCGATCTTAACTTTGTATTGGCGTCGCTTTTTTCCGATACAAAAAAGATTTTATCTTTTGTTACTCACAAGCTTTCTTCCCACTGGTTTCATAGGTTTTTTGTTAAAAGACCTGCTGGACAGCCTTTTGTCACAAGTGAGTGTTGTCGCCATCGCTTTAATCCTTGGGGGAATACTTCTTATCTGGCTTGATAAAAGAACAAGTCGAGATCACATCTCTATTCAAGAACTTTCTTTCAAACAGGCTTTTTTCATCGGCGTCATTCAAAGCCTCGCTTTAATTCCCGGCACTTCTCGCTCGGCTGCCGCCATCTTGGGCGGATTGTGGCTGGGGATGGACAAGAAAAGTGCCACTGAATACTCTTTTCTTTTGGGCTTACCCACCCTTGGCGCTGCCTCTTTGTACAAGACGATCAAGATCCTACCCCAAGTGACTCCTAATCAATGGTCTTCCTTGGCCTTGGGCACCCTACTCAGTTTCCTTTTTGCCGTCGGAGCCATTAAGCTCCTCACTACGATTGTCGCCCGCTACGGACTCTATCATTTTGGTTATTATCGCATTGCTCTCGGTGCCGCCGTTTTAGGCGCAAGTCTGTGGGGCATTTAATCTTACTTCTAGTTCCTCTTCACCATTCTACACTCACCTTTTTCTATCTGCGCAGTTTGCATAAGGGGAATGGCTTGTCCGTCCTTGTCCGGAAATGTCGGCCATTTTTAATTCCTTAATCCAAGCCCCCCGTGGCCTGAGCACCTCGAGGCTTGCTTTTAAGGCAGGCTATCAGGAGGTTTTTATGAACTTGAAAGTCATCCCCCAAAATCAACAAAACAAAAAAGCAACTGGTTTCCCGCCTCATCACCAAAGAGGACAAGGCTTGGTAGAATACATCCTCATTGTTGCTCTTATCGCAGCGGGCTCAATTATGGCCGTACAGTTTTTAGGACAAAACATCCGTTATAAATTGGCCCAGATTTCTGGATCCCTTGGCGCTAACATGCGCGGCATTTCTGCCCCCCAAAAACCACAAGGGCTAACAGAAAGAAAAGACATCAATCAGGTTTTTCAAGACTAGGTCAAATCCCCTCCCCTAACAAGGCATATCATCCACTCAGAACCCAATCCGCCAAAGGAGTCCCCTTATGTCACAACTCTGTGTTAAACTTCGCAAGTCCAAGCCATCTCTTGGTTTTTTGAAAGTCTACTCCCCATGGTCATGTCGTGGAACCGCCTTATTTGAATCTGTTTGGACTATCCCTTTGTTGATAGCTGCCACATCGGCGATTTTTCTTGCCGGAGTTAAATTTTGGAATCATTGGAATCACGCCTGGCTAGAAGAAGAAAAAAAGTTTTGCGAAGCCAGCTACACACCCGAAGAACAATGCCAAAAGCTCTACAGTAAAACAAAAAGAAGGATCGACCTTAAAACCTTCACCCTTCGCCGCTGGCTAGTCACCAGCGTAATGCCCAGTAAAGTTTGGACACTAGCCTCGACATCTGCATTTGCATCCCCCAAACCTAAAAAAATCTTGAGTGAGCAGGAACTTCAAGAGCGCATGGCTCAACTGATGCTGTCCGGACCTCATAGCATTGATGCTTTGGAAAATTGGGTCGACCAAATGGCTGAGCTCGCACTGGACATACAAGAATACAACAAATCCCAAGGAATCAGAAATCCAGAACTAGATGCGGCTATCGCTGAGCTACAAAGGGAGCGCGCGAAATTAAAAAGACGTTAATAAGTTGGAACACATTTTAGATAGCTCGTTCAAACCACGTCTCTAAACTCTCCGCCGGAATAGGTTTTTGCATGATACCGCCTCGAAAGCTTAACAACACATCCCGAGAAAGAGGGGGCGTCCTTGTAGGGGCCCTCTTCCTTCTTCCCTTGCTAGCGGCTGCGGTTATCTTGTGGATGGGACATTACCAATCTATTCAATCGGTTCGCTGGACTCAACAACAATGCCGAACGCAATCTCAGAGTATTCACAAAGAACTCAAATCACACCTCGAGCTCCTCATGAAAACCAATGACCCCCTAATTATTATGCAATTTCTTCGTTGGATTTTGCGAGCAGCTGCCGTGATTCCGTACTTTTCAGGACCAGCCATAATGATGCTAAGGCTTTTGGATTCAATGATTAAAGTTTTGGTGCAAGCTCAAAATCTGGCACTCAATGCCTTGAGCGTCTGGTGGCTCTACAAATTAAGCACATTTCACGACCTGCTATCAAAAAGCTGGAAAGCCATCTACACTATCACTATTCAGCCCATTCCCTGGCCGGAGAAAATAAGCTTAAAAATCGCTGTCCGAAGATCGAACCCATCGGATCCTGAAAGTCCTTTAGCTTGGGACAAGGATTTCTCTAGAAAAATGCAACTCACGAAAATATGGATTCACAAAACCGAACTCCACTCGGATTCTTTTCTCTCCTTGATCTTTGGCACCCCAAAAGATCCTTGGTGGGAAAAACCTTGGGTCGTGCGCGGCTGCCACAGCCGACTAGAACCAGCCGATCCAAAAAGTCTCCATCATATCT
>CAZZMS010000021.1:0-20749 GCA_964655485.1 uncultured Pseudobdellovibrionaceae bacterium
AACCACGACAACCTCTCTATTGGCTTGGGTATTAGATGTCTGTGGCCGGAATCCTGGTTTTTTGATCGGGGGTATTGCTAAGAATTTTGGAAATTCCTTTCGTTACCATAAGGACAGCGAAGATTTTGTCATTGAAGGTGATGAGTACGACACGGCTTTTTTTGATAAAGTGCCGAAGTTTACTCACTATGCTCCGGCGCATGCCATTTTGACAAGTGTGGAGTTTGATCATGCCGACATATACTCCGACTTACAGGCGGTGAAGATGGCTTTTGCTAAACTACCACAGGTCTTGCGTCAGGGAGGACAGATTGTAGCCTACGGTGACGATCCTAATATCCGAGAACTCATGGCAAGGTACCCGCAGGTGAGCTGGTTAACTTACGGGCAGGGTGAGGCCTGTAGTTTCAGAATGCAAAATATCACACATCAGGGGAGTGGAGTTTCATTTGCCTTGGTAGACCGCGAAGGGCGAGTGGATCGGGTGGAGTGCTCTTTGTGGGGCGAGCATAATGCACGAAATGTGGCGGCGGTGTGGATCTTGGCCACCAAGGTCCTAGGCTTAACTCCGCAGGTCGTGATGAAAGCTATGCTTTCCTTCCAGGGAGTAAGACGCCGTTCTGATGTCCTAGGTGTTTTTGGCGGAGTAACTTTGGTGGAAGATTTTGCTCACCATCCGACCGCAGTTTCTGAGACCTTAAAAGCCTTACGTCAGCGATTCAGCGAGGCCGGTCGTATTTGGGTGGCTTTTGAGCCCCGTTCGGCTACTAGTCGTCGCGCCGTTTTTCAACAAGATTACGTTCACTCGTTTCTCCAAGCTGATGGGATTTGCGTTAAAGAAGCTTTTGATCAGTCAAAAATCCCTGCCGAGCAGCGTTTTTCTTCACAAAGGTTGGTGGAAGATCTGCAAAAAAAAGGGAAAAAAGCTTTTTACTTTTCATCGACACCGGAGCTTGCACAATTTCTGGTTAGCCAGTCCCATGCAGGGGATCTCATTGTGGTGATGAGTAACGGTGGATTTGACGGTATTTTTGAGCAACTGAAATCAGGACTCGCCTCCCGTTTTTCAGCCTCGGCCCATACAAAGGGAGTTCTTCCTAGTATTTAGTCGAGGGGGTCAGCTTGTGTCCCAGAAGGGCCTCTTCTAAGCTGAGGTTATGAATACAACTTCACAACTGGTTTCCCAATGGATGGGGCTAAAGGACTTTTTTTCTCAAACAAAAAATATTTACTTTGCGATCTCTGATGCTGAGGGACGTTTTTTATACTTGAACGAGACTTGGTCTGCCTTGGGTTACGATATTGAAAAAGAAATGCTAGGCAAAAGTTTTCGTGAGTTCGTTTTGCCTGAGTATCGAGATAAAGTGCGTGACGAGGCTTTGCCTGTCATACGCGGTGAAAATTTTATGGGACGCGTGCGTAATGCCTATAAAAAGAAAAATGGCGGACTGATATATCTAGATTGGGAATTTGTTTTCGATCGTTCGGAGGGGCGAGCTTACTCCATGGCTTTGGATGTGACTCATATCATTTATCAAGAGCGACTTTCAGCGCTGCGGGCGAGAATGAGTCAGGAATACATTTCGTCTCTTCATCAAGAACAAGGGGAAGCCCATTTTTTTAATTGGTTACTGCAATTGTTACTGGAAGAATTGCATTGTCCTTTTGGTTTTATTGGTTTGGTGAAGCGGGACACACAAACTGGCCAGCCGTATTTAAAAACTTATGCCTTAACTGATATTTCGTGGGATGAGGCTAGCCGAGCTTTGTTTGAACGTTACAAAAGCCAAGGGATGGAGTTTCGTAACTTAAATACACTTTTTGGCCAGGTGCTTCGTGATGGTCAGCACCTTATGACGAACGAGCCTGCAACCCATCCCGCCAGAGGGGGGCTCCCGCCCGGTCATCCGTCTCTGCACAGTTTTTGGGGGATCCCGATCTATCATGCCGGAGAAATGATTGCCATGATAGGTGTGGCCAATCGGGAGGGGGGATTTTACCAAGAGCTCATCGATATTTACCAAGAGCTGTTTGATCATATTGGGCAGCTGATCAGAAGTGCTGAATTATCACGTGAAGTTCAGCAACAGAGATCCTTGTTGTCACATCAGTCGCGATTGGCGGCCATCGGCGAACTGGCTTCAGGGGTTGGGCATGAGATTAATAATCCCTTGGCGATTATTACCGGTCAAATCAGTTTGTTGCGCTCACAGCTGGAAAAAAATCTCATGGGGCCTGAACCTGGTGAACTTATCAATCGTCTAGGCAAAATGGAAAAAGCTGCTGGGCGGATCAAAGCGATTGTGCAAGGCTTGAGAAATTTGAGCCGTAGCGAAAAAGTCAGTCAGGATTGGTTTTCTTTTTCCCAGATGGTCTGTGAAGTGGTTGAGACTCTAAGTGAGTTGTATCATGCCGATGGGGTGCGGATTCTTGCAGAAATTGATCAGGGTTGGGAGTCCAGAGGACACCTGGGGCGTTGGCAACAAGTGTTAATCAATCTTTTAAATAACGCTCGAGATGCGATTCTTGAAGGTCGTGGTCGTTCGCGTGATATTCATGTACGCCTTCGTCCGGGAATAGGCTCGCAACAATTCATTGTGGAAGTAAAAGATCTGGCCGGTGGTATTCCCGAGGCCGTTCAGAAGAAAATCTTCGATCCCTTCTTTACGACTAAGCCTGCTGGGAAGGGGACGGGTTTAGGTTTAGCGCTGGTGCAGACCATAGTACAAGAACATAAAGCCCGGTTGGAGCTGGAGAGTCGCGAGGGGGAGGGAACGACGTTTCGGCTCATTCTGGATGGGCGAAATGCGCAGGCGCATATGCTTCAGGCCAAAAGTGGGGAGGATTCCCAAAGTTCATCGAGTTTTGCGCAAGGTAAAGAATCGGCATCGACAAAAGAAGCGTGGAGCAGGCTTAATTTAAGCATTGCCGTAGTTGACGATGAAAGGGAGCTATTAGAAGCCATGGGCGAGATTTTACGATCCGTGTTACCAAAGTCTCAAATTAGCTGTTTTGATAAACCTGATCAGTTACTCGTAACTTTGAAACAAAACACCAGTTTTGATTTGATTCTTACGGATTACAAAATGCCGGGCCTGAATGGGGTCAACTTGGGAGCCCAGCTACGCGATCTCGGTTACCAGGGAGCTTTGGTGCTTATGACAGGAGAGGTCAATATTGACTTACTTGCTGGATTTGATGGTGTTTTAAACAAGCCGTTTTCGGAAGACGAGATGATCCAAGGCCTAAATGTATGGACTCAGGGAGGTAAGCTTGGAAGGGCAGGACAGCAGCAAAAGAAAGCCAGCTAACGAATGGGTTCATGATCTTTCGAATAAAATGGCGATTTTGCAAATGAAATCAAAAAAGGTGGCCACCTTATCCGCAAGTCATGAGTGGGCAGGCGAAGCCGCGCGTGTGCACGAGTTGGTGAACGAAAGCATTGAGCTACTCAAGGCTTTGCGGCTTGAAGTGAAAGCGTTGATGGAAAAGTCTCAATCTTAAGGTTTGCATCGTACTAAGGAATAACTGTGTGACCAGTTTTGCTCGGGGGCTTCTACTGTGCGAGGCTTGGGGGGAGTTCCCTCCACTATGAGTGGACAAAGACCATGCGATCCCATGGTCTCAAAAGACTTCGAGTCGCTAGAGAAAATTAAGGCATACTTTTTTTGGCAGATGATATGGCTTCGCTTTTGTTCCCACAGGTCAAATTGATCTTTTCGCTCGTCGGCGACGAAAATTCGAGATTGTAAACTGGAGGGGGCGTAAAAGAGGGCACGACTTGCGTAAGACCAGTTACTGATAAGCAGGCAGTCCGTGGTACTTAATTGAGAGTTAATCTCACTCATAAGAAGGGGCCAACCCCTGACCTCTCGCAGGTTCAGCTCAGGAAGCTTGAGGGGAAGGTATAAAAGAATAGTCACCAAAGTCCAAATCATCCCATAGGTGTAGAGCTGAACACGATAAACTAGGACGGGTATTTTATCATGTAAAGACAGCCATAAAGCCCACCAGCCCACGAGGGTCCAGTGTAATAAGGTAAAGGTATAAGGGGAGGATTTGAGAAAAAAAATGAGCACCGTCAAACCCAAAATGAGAAGAGCTCTTTGGGCGATCCCTAAATCATCTGGCAAGGTATTCATGGCTTGATCTGCCTGGACGAGGTCTTCTTTGTAAGAGAGCTGTGGTGAAGGGTTTTGGGATTTGAGTCGAAAAGATAAGCGTGGCAAAATAGGAGAGAGGAAAGTGTTCTGAATCCATTTGAGAGCCAGTAAAAGTAACATAGGGATCAAGATGAGCCCGTAACCCATCCACTGGCTAAGGAGGCTTGCTCCTAGATAAGTCCAAGACCACTGTGTTTCTCCTAAGATATGCGACCATTGATATTTCAAACTTATCCAATCGTGAGTAGCGTTCCATAGTAACACAGGGCTAATGGTTACCAAAGAGATTCCCGCGAGGGAAAGTATCGTGAAGATTTGCTGGCGCAGAGGTAGGGATTTTAATTTATGCCAAGCGACGTATAAGAATGCTGGTAACACTAAGATGGCCGTGTACTTGCTGAGCCCGCAGAGGCCCAAAAGTAAGCCAATGAGAATGATTCGGCGAGCCGTCCATGCCGGGTTTTCTGCAGATATCCGGATCAATCGTAAACAAAGCGGAAGTAAAATAGTGTCGGGAAGGAAAAAAAGACTCATCACGCCTGGAACGATGGCAAGACTAAAACTCCAGAGGGAAAAAGCCTTGATCCGCAGGTGGTAACATTCAAATAAGACCCAGATAAAGCTGAGTAAAGATGGTAACCTGAACCAAATACGATGAACGGGTGAGTGAGCACTTATCCCAAGCCAGAACCCCAACTTGACAAAAAGAGATTGGATCCAGCCAACGAGAGGGGGATGGTCAAAGTAGCTCCAATCTGGGTGCATCCCATAAAGAACGTAATGAGCTTCGTCTGCTCCCAGATCTATGGCACTCGCTAGAAGCAGCCAAAGAATGAAAAAAACAGAAAAAGAAAAAAACCAAGGATGAGTGAAAAGCTTCTTCATGAGCCCTGAATTTAGCGAGTTTGTCGAAGCCGATCTTGCAGCCAATCCCTGGCATGGGCTCCTTGTAAAACCTCAGGAGACTCAGGTTGCTGGGGATCCCAAAGCCATACCTGAGGGGTCTGAGCTAGAGATGTATCTTTTTGGCAAAGCTGATCCATGTTTTTCAATAATTTTTGGTAAATCAGTGGCTGGGAGGAAGGAATGGCATGAGTGGCCTCTTTGACCCAATGGATCAGCGTTTTAGGATGGGGCTTGCTCCATATTTTACTCACCTCCTCTAATTGGGCTTTGAGGAGGGCTGGATTTTCCTTTTCTGCCAATGCCAGAAAATAAAAAGAGCGTGGTGATGGTCTTTGCGTTTTATGTAGCCGCGACCAGCTTTGATCCTCAATGAGGCGCGACAGGATTACGTAACCCTGAACCATGGCTGACTCATGGAACCTGGGGAGTTTGTATTCCTCAATCCATTGCTTAACCCGCGGCTGCCAATGGCGAAGATAAAACTGATCCAAATGGGGGCGAATCCAAAGCTCTTTCAGCCAAGGGTTACCCACAAAGCTCATCTCTAGCCAACGCCGGTAACGATGAAAATCGGGATAGAGGCTTTCTGCATCAACCATAGGAGCGGTATCCAGCACACAATCAAAAAAAGGTCGAAGTAGGGGAGAGAGTAAGCCGGAATAAGATAGTGTGATTAAGTAACGTCGAGAGTAGTTTTGCCCTATAGTGTTACTAGTCGAGAGAGTCTCTTGAGCGAGAGAGTTTAGAGACTTTATGGGAGATTCGATGAAGGGAGGACGCTCCGATTCGCCATATTGTGCGACAGAGAAAAGTTGCAAGCTCCAATGAAAAGACAACCAATGCGCTTGCTCCTGCTCAGTCCAATGAAGGAGCCAGGGGTCTTGGTGGAACCAGCCGCGATTGGCTCCGGGCATGAGATAGTAGAAGGCTTTCTCTGGAGTCTCTGGTTGGGGAGTGTGTTGTTGCAAAAAAACTTTTCTTCCCTCCACAGACACCCAAGTCGAGTGAATATCTTCCAGGCCTGCTCGAAGAGGGCAGGAAATGAGAGGGGCAAGGAATAAAAGAATCGACTGAAAAATCCCCTTTGCGGGTTTTTGAGCTATCGTCCCTTGGTTGGCAAATTTCTTTCTTGTCATGCGCCTTGGTATAATCGTCCCTTAGGATCAGCGGCTACAAAAGCCTTAAAATAACGCAAAGAGTTATGTCAAAGAATACGCGGCCCTATTTTCTCCCTAAGTTCGCGCAGAGCCAGGGTTTCCTCCTCCGAAAGGCTACTGATTCGCCCCAGGGAATGAGCGGACCAGAGAATGCTTACAGCATGCTCAAGCCGCTCTATGCCGCGATAAGCCTCCTCTAAGTCTTCGCCCCAAGCCAGAGCCCCGTGTCGTGAGAGAATGATAATGCGATGTTGAGGCAGCAGAGGTTTTAGAACTTCACCCATGGCTTGAGTGCCAGGTCGGGCATAAGGAGCGATAGGGATATCCCCCGCCGCTAGGATGAGTTCACTCATAGCTCCTACGGGTAACTTTTGTGCTTCCGGAAATGCGATAGACCAGGCAATCGCTAAAGGGGGATGGGCATGCACAACGGCTTTGGCTTGCGGTACATTTTGGTAAATCGTGAGATGCATGAGGCTTTCACTGGAAGGCTTACCACCACTCACGGTCTCGCCGTGGTGATTGATTAAACAGAGGTCATGTGCCCTCAAAAAGCCCTTGTGAGCCCCCGAGGGGGTGATGAGTATTTGCTCCTGATCGATACGGTAGCTGATGTTACCATCGGCAGAGGCGAGCCAGCCTTTTTGATGTAGGGTTTGCCCTATACGAATTATGGATTGGCAAGCCAGACCCAGCTTCATAGGGTGGAGCCTTTCATGTCGTTAAGGTAGCGACGCATAGCCGATCGAATATTGTGGGCGCGGCGGTAGACGTCTTGAACGTATTTTCCTTTCACGGCTTGGGAGGACATTAACACCCGACCTGCTACAATGGTGGTGTGTACGTCTAAACCTTGAGCACAAAAAACCATATGGCTGACAGGATCATCGATAGGATGCATATGGGGCTCATTGAGTGCAATTGCGATCAAATCCGCCTCAAAACCCTCTTTGATTTGCCCAATTTGATCGTCCCACCCGAGAGCTTTGGCTCCACCGCGTGTGGCCGCCCACAAGGCCATCCAAGTTTTGAAACGGCTGACATCATCGGCAAATACTTTTTGCGCCTTGGCCATCAGGTTCATGGCTTGAATCATGCAGAGGGTGTTGTTACTGGCGGCTCCATCGGTGCCCAAGGCCACGTGGATTCCTTGTTCCATGTAGTCGGTCACAGGGGCGATGCCTGAGCCGAGTTTAAAGTTACTATCGGGATTGTGGACGACGTGGGCTTGACTAGCTCTAAGCAGAGTGCGATCCGACGGGGAGGTATGAACCACGTGCGCAAGAATAGTTTTGTTATTCAGTAACCCCAGATCATAAAGATGTTGAGTTGGCGTTTTTTGATAACGCTTTTGAATGTCTTCCACTTCCGTTTTGGTTTCAGCCAAGTGAATGGAAACTGTGCAGCCCCATTGCTCTTGGTAACGCTGGACCTTCTGGAGTAATTCGATGCCGCAAGTGTAAGGAGCATGAGGCGCAAGCCCTGTTTTGAGTCGCGGGTGATCTTTGTATTTTTCGTTTAGAGCGAGAAATTTTTCAAACAGCGGATCATTGTGCCCTTCGGGGGATTCTGGCGAGGGGAAGCTAATTAAGGGCTGAGGGAAAAAACCTCGTAAGCCCTCTCGGTCCCACACACGCAGAGCACTTTCGGGATGAAAATACATATCAGCGACAGTAGTGACCCCAAACCGGGTGCACTCAAGGGCTGCGAGCTCTGTGCCTAATCGTACAAAGTCATTATTTACGAACTCTTTCTCCAAGGGAAAGATCACTTGAAAGAGCCAATCTTGTAACTTCAGATCATCCTCGATGGAGCGAAACAGAGTCATGGCTAAATGGGTGTGGGCATTGATCAAGCCCGGTAGCACGATATGTTCCGAGCGATCCAGAAATTTTTTGCAGCGCATTTGGTGCCCATTTTCAAATGGAGCCACGAGAGAAATTTTAGTACCGCTTACGCCAATAAAATAGTCGTGGTAAATCAATCCCATTTCGGTCATGGGAATCAAAAAGCCCGCGCGAATTCCCAGGTCAAAAATCATAAGCCCTCTTATTGCAGTAAATGTTCAATTGTGTTTACTATCGCCTTGACAATTTGCCCAGCAGAGCTGCGGCAGGTGGTCACAATGGCCTCATGATCCAAGGCCTGTGGGCTAAGCCCTGCTCCCAAGTTACTGATTAAGGACACACCCGCGAGTGTAGCACCGCTATGACGAAGAGCTATAGCTTCCCATACCGTGGACATCCCCACGGCTCCCATACCCCAAGAGGCGAAAAGCTTGACCTCGGCGTGAGTTTCAAAACTAGGGCCAAGCAGTCCCAAATACACTCCCTCGGTAACGTTTAAATTTTGAGCCTCCAGTTGTTGTTTTAACTTTTGTCGCCAAGATAAGTGGTAAAGGTTACCGAGATCAGGAAAGCGAGGGCCCAAGGGGCGTCCCCATACGTCTACCGGGTTATCTCCCGCTAGGGGATTCAAACCGGTGAGATTCACATGGTCAGAAATCACCATAGCACCGCCGGGTTGTTGCTCGCGCAGGAGGCCTCCGGCTGCGTTTGTAAGAATAAAGTTTTTAACTCCCGCTTGTCGTGGTAACATTACGGGACTTACCACTTGTTGGGGGGTGTGTCCCTCATAGCCGTGGATTCGTCCCAGTTGAAATTGTATGGTCCATCCTTGGCTAACATGGCGATAAACTTGGTAACTCCCCTTATGATCTTGAACTCCTGAGGGTTTTAGGCCTGGCAAAGCGGTAAAGGGAATTTCCCCCACAAGTTGCCAAGAGGTGGCTGACAAGAATCGTAAAGCTTCACCAAAGCCCGAACCCAACACCACATGAAAGTGAGGGGCCTGATTAAGACCCACGGAGTGCAGAAAATTTTCGTAAGTCTGTATGGAGTCTTTGGTCAGCATACCACCCCCTTTTTTTGAAACCGCCTGATTCTAGAGGGGGAAAGATAGAGGCTCAAGGCGTGGCGAGTAAAGGGCCTGGGGGAGGCTTACTCCACGGAGAAAAACCATTGATCAAGAAGCCTTTGATAATAACCTTGGGCTTCCCCTTGACTGGCCTGCGGATCATTCACTTTGATTTTAGCCTTGATTTTTTCATGGAGAATTTTCTTTTGCTCGCTGGTCAGTTTGGATTGATCCAGAAGAAGCATCTGCCAAGTACGTCTGATATCAGCGTCTTGAGTCATATCAATTTCAGGGAACAAGCGACGCGCTTTCACGATCAAAGCGGCAATACGAATGGCGGCTCTTTCTGAGGCTTCATCAAAGGGTTTTGATGTGATGGCCTCAGCGGAAGCGTTGAGGACAGTTTCCAAGTTGGTCAGTAGGCTCTGTAAGCGATTTGATTCCATTTGTTGAAACACGGTGAACTTCGTTTGTAAGTACTGATGTCTCTCCCAGAGGTGGGTCATTTCGTCATTACTGCGACTAAAGCTTTTTCCTTCAGTCAAACGGAAGGCTCCCCGATAAAAAACCCCTGCAAAGTAATCCCAAATGGGAGCACCCAAGCGATAGATGGCAATGGAGCTCGCAATTGTGACTATTTCGGCGATAAAGCGCACATCCGCGGGAAGATGACTTTTGGCAAACTGGCTTGCTACCGCGACACTCACTATGGAGGCAATTAAAATGCTAGCCCCGCGGAGCTTTTTTAAGCCTTGACTGAAATTATCCCGCGTTTGTGCCAAGTGCATAATTTCACTATCGATGATCCGTGCGATGTTGGTTTGGGTGCACTGGCCTGCAGAACGACAAAGTTCTTCGACTCGCTCATAGATTTTCGTTCGTGCCACAAGGAGTTGAGCTCTTTCGAGTAGACCGTCAAACTCTCCTTGTGAGCGTTTATGAATTAAAATTCGGCGGGTAATAGAATCGAGCTCTTCTTTGGGTAGGTGGCCTAAATTTTCTACGAAAACATAGCGACATTGCCCGATGGGCCAGGTGACACGGCTTTCTGCCTGAGCGGTCGAGGAGGTGAGAATCGATAGAATGAGAAGAGCGCTTAAAAAATCATTGCGGCTCAGCAGTTTGAGCCTGGCCAAAGATTTTCTAGTTTCAAAGAAGAGTTTGCTCTCTTTGCTTGGCATATAAGCAGGTCCTTCTCAGAAATTTAACGAGCCTTCCGGCGATCAAACCAGTGTCTAACAATGGATTCATACTCTTGGTAACGATGAGGGTGATCGGTGTCAGCGGGATCGTAAATGCGTAACTTCTCCAGCACGAGTTCGCGCAGTTGTTGATAGTCTTCAGATTTCATATGGATCTGGTCTAAAAAAAGCATTTCCCATGTACGTAAGATATCGCGGTCTTGCTTTAAATCGACTTCGGGATAGTAACGACGAGCTTTGATGAGTAAACCGGCGATGCGAGCTGCCGCCATGTTAAGATCGGCTGGTGTGTAGTTATTTTGGGGTCGAAGCCCTTCAGCGGCGGCGATAATAACTCCTTCTAGATTTATGAGCAGGGATAACTCACGACCAGCGGCCGTTTGTTGAGCTGGGGTAAGTGATGACTGCAGTCTTTCGTATTGATCCCATAAATGCCCCATTTCGACCATTTGTGGTTTGAACTCTTGTCCTTGGCTCAGGCGGAAAGCTCCCCGGCTGAGTAGGCCCGACATATAATCCCATAGCGGACCACCAAGCTTATAAATAGCTATGGAGCTAGCGATGGTGACAAACTCGGCTAGAAAACGGGCTTCGGCTGGTAGGTGCGATTTCGTCATTTGGCTACCCACGGCCACCCCCACAGCAAGGCTTACCAGCATAATGTTACCACGGAACTTTTTCCACTCGAGTTTGAATTCATGAGTTTTTGAGATGGTCTCAGTGAGGGATTGATCCACTATGCGTACGATGTTTTCCGAGGTGCAAGCTGAGGGCTTTTGGCAAATTTCAAACACGCGCTCATAAACTTGTTTTCTTACTCGCAGGAGAATGGCGTTTTCAGCCAAACCATCAAAATCAAGAACTCTCTTTCGTTGGACCAGAATAGAGCGAGTAAGTTGTCGGATCTCCTCCTCGCTGAGGTGAGCAAGGTTATCTATGAAGGTCAAGCCACACCGCTGAGGACTGAGCTTTGCCCCACTGGCCGGTGACAGGAAAAGTTGGAAGCTTACAAGGGCCACTGCACTTATGGACTTAAACCGTCTTGTTAGGATTTTATCGCGTAAGCTCTCGCGTTCAAAATGACCAGGATAGATCTGGTTGAACATGGATGAAGCCCCTTGTTACCCAAGCGTGGGAAATGACCATCGCCCTCTACTGCATAACTGCGGCCAAGATTCAAGGCGAACTTGATAGAGATATGATGAGATGAGGTGGTGAGCTGGAGATTTTCGCGGCAGAGATGAGATCCCAAAAAAGTGGACCAAAATCAAAAAGATAGACTTGAGAGGCGAAGGAGAGATGGAGTTTTCTGGGGCGAGCCTTCCCCCGCTTGGATTGTTTCATTAAGAAACAAAAAAAGTCCCTCTAAAGACCATTTTTGTTTTGAAGGGGATGATTTCTTGGGATCCAAAGGGCGGGCCTCCTTAATTTTTTTATGCGGAGGCCCTGCGTCCCTTAGCCTCTTTGATTCATGGGGATCCAATGCCTTTCGGGAGAACCCACATATTCCGATAGAGGACGAATGATGCGGTTATTTTGGGCTTGCTCCATGATATGAGCAGACCAACCTGTGGTGCGAGCCATAACAAAAATAGGGGTGAAGAATGGAATATCAAAGCCCATCATGTAGTAGGCAGGACCAGCGGGAAAATCCAGATTCGGATGGATTTTTTTAGTTTCCACCATCACGCGCTCGAGAATGTCATAAATCTGCATCCATTTTTGACCACCCGTGATTTCAGCCATCTTTTGCGCATATTTTTTCATGGTGGGCACTCGACTATCACCGTATTTGTAAACCCGATGACCAAAACCCATAATTTTGCGTTTCTCCGCTAAAGCTTGTCTGATCCAAGCTTCCGCTTTTTCTGGTGAGCCAATTTCTAACATCATGTGCATGACAGCCTCATTGGCTCCGCCATGTAGGGGGCCCTTAAGCGCGCCAATCCCACCGACCGTCGCAGAATATAAATCTGACTCTGTAGAGGTGATGACCCGAGTGGTGAAGGTGGAAGCATTGAAGCTATGTTCAGCATAAAGGGTCAAAGAAGCATCAAAAGCCTTTACTACCTCAGCATGGGGGACCTCACCAAAACACATCCAAAAAAAGTTTTCAGCGATGGAAAGCCCCTTATCGGGAGATATGGGTTTCAATCCCTTCTTATATCGATAGTCGGCCGCAATGAGGGTGGGGATCTTCGCCAGAAGTCGAATGGCTTTATCCTTGTTGGTCGCCTTATCCCAGATTCTATCGTCTTCGGTGCCTAAAAAGCTCACCGCCGTGCGAATAGAATCCATGGGGTGGCAATTTTTAGGTAGCAGCTCCACCACTTTCATGTTGGCTGCTGAGACCTCACGGTAGTTGCGCTCCAATATATCAAACTCTTTATGATGGCTAGCTGTGGGTAACTCCCCGTTATAGAGTAAGTAAGCGACTTCCTCAAAGCGGCAGTGATCGGCAAGTTCCTGTACAGGGTAACCCCGATAAATCAGGGAGTTGGTTTCAGGAGTGACCTTTGAGATACTGGTCGTATCAACGACAGCTCCCTCGAGCCCTTTTTTAACATTCATTTTTTCTGGTTCAGGCACATACTCAGGATTGATCGTTTGGTTCATGGATTACTCCTTGTTACTAGGGTTGAGAGTGAAGTTAAAAATATTTTGGTCCCATTGGTTGTACGCGGCGTAGGCTGTGAGATCGTATAATTCAGCACGAGTTTGCATGTGGGGAAGTTGGTCCCGTTGATGGCCTTTCTTCTTGATGTCGGCAAGTAACATCTCCGTGGCCTTCATGCTCACTCGTAGAAGACTTACGGGATAGATGACGATATTGGCTCCGGCCTGAGTCAGCTCCTCGAGGGACCACAAGGGAGATTTACCGAACTCCGTCATATTAGCTAACACCAGGGCCCCTGTTTGTTTTTTAAACTCGTGAAACTCTTCTAGGCTGGTGAGGGCTTCAGGGAAAATCATATCTGCCCCAGCTTTTAAATAAGCCTCGGCCCGCCGGATTGCCCCTGGCAGTCCTTCACTCGCCCGGGCGTCAGTTCTCGCGATTAAAAGGAAGTTGGGATCGAGATCTCGTTTCATTTCGGCGGCGATCTTAATTTTCCGCACCATATCTTCGGTACTAACCAGAGACTTGCCATCGAGATGCCCACAGCGCTTAGGCAAGGTTTGATCCTCTAAGTGACAACCCGCAAGTCCCATTTCTATCAATTCTTGGATGGTCCTAGCCACGTTGAGCACTTCACCAAAGCCGGTATCTGCATCGATGATGGCAGGTAACTGAGTGGCTCTGGCGATTTGGCGACCACGATTGGCCACTTCCGTGAGAGTGGTAAGGCCTAGATCCGGGTAACCTAAATCATTCGATAGCACTGAGCCTGAGATGTAAACACCTTCAAATCCCATGGACTCAATTTGCAGGGCTGTAAGCCCACTGATCGCCCCTGGGAACTGCAAAGCGCGAGCCTGGGTGCTTAGAAGCTCGCGCAGTTTTTGTCGTTTTTCATAAGGAGAAGCTTTTTGCAGTAACATAGTAACTAGAAAATGCCGGGTTTCGTATTGTGTACAAGCTTCTCAGGCGCAAGAACTACATTGAGTTCACTCACCTCATCGGCGGTTAACTCCGGTAACCTTTGAACTAAGTTCAAGAAGCGATCCCTTTCCTGAGGACTAATAAGGCCTGAGGTCAAAGTGTCGAACTTTCGAATGTAGTCAGGGCGGCGGAAGGGCCTAGCTCCTGCCGGATGGGCGTTTGCCACACCTAATTCATCCACCAGACGGGAACCATCTTTGAATACAATTTCCACACGACCACCAAAGCGTTTTTTATCGGGATCAGGATTGTGATACATTTCGGTCCACTTGGGATCTTCAACGGTTTTGATTTTTTGCCACAAGCGTACAGTCGCGGGTCGGGAGGCGCGCTCAGGGGTGTAGGAATCCACATGGTGCCAACGACCATCTTCTAAGGCTACGGCGAAAATATACATGATGGAGTGATCCAGAGTTTCACGCGAAGCCTTGGGATCAAATTTTTGCGGATCATTGCTTCCGGTGCCGATCACGTAATGCGTGTGGTGTGAGGTGTGAATGATGATTTCCTCTATGGCTTCAAAATCCTTAATTTTTTCACGCATACGGAAAGCCAAATCGATCAAAGCTTGGGATTGATACTCAGCAGAGTGCTCTTTTGTGTAAGTTTCTAGGATCGCTTTCTTACTTTCTCCTTTTTCAGGAATGGGAACCCAGTATTCTCCTTTGGGGCCATCCAGCATCCAGGCAATCACACTGTCTTCACCCTCATAAATGGGTGAAGGCGCCCCTTCTCCGCGCATACAGCGGTCCACGGCTTCAATGGCCAATTTTCCCGCATGAGCTGGGGCATAGGCCTTCCAAGAGGAAATCTCACCTTTACGGCTTTGACGAGTGGTGAAAGCCACATGCACCGCTTGGTTGATGGCCTGATATAGGGTTTCCACGGGAAGGTTCAGCATGGCTCCAATCCCTGCCGCCGCGGCGGGAGCCAGGTGAGCGATGTGATCTTTCTTGTGTTTGTGCAAGCAAATGGCTTTGACGAGATTGACGTGGACTTCGTATGCCGCCACCAGGCCTCGTAGCAGGGCTTGCCCGTTTTGTCCTGTTTGTTGAGCCACAGCCAAAACGGGTGGGATGTTGTCAGCTGGGTGAGAGTAATCGGCCGCTAGGAAGGTGTCATGATAATCAAGCTCTCTTACTGCCGTGCCATTCGCCCACGCCGCCCACTCAGCGCTGAAGCCTTGGGTGTTGGGAAGACCAAAAACCCGAGCCCCTTTGCCACGCGGATGTGCCATGGCCATAGCCCTGGCACTTTGGACGGGATGACGATTGATAGCGGCGATGGCCACTGCCGCATTATCGATTATACGGTTGATCACCATATCGGTCACTTCGGGTAGAATTGGGGCCTGATCGAGGGAGCTTTCAGCCAGTTTCCATGCGAGTTGATTTTCTCTGGGTAACTTTTCTTTAGAGGGGAATACGCGAACGTGATGTTTGTTCATAGGATCTCCTTGGCAATGGAAGCCTTATCTTTAGAGAGGGGCGAGGCTTTGCCAAGTCACGCCGCTCTATTTGAAAAGGAAGAATGAATGAGACTGGGGCCGCCCTGTTAAGATACTTTTTTTTGACTCAGCGGGTGTGTTTGATCCACGATTCGACTTAAGTGCTGGGTATCAAGATGAGTGTACTTTTGAGTGGTCACTAGATGCGAATGCCCCAGGAGTTCCGCAATTTTTCTAAGGTCCATGCCCCCTTGCAACAGATGGGTCGCATAGGAGTGCCTGAGGGCGTGAGGATGAATCGGCGTGTGCAAGCCGGATTCTTGGCCTAATTGCCTTAGCAGCCTCCAAGCTTGGCTGGGACTCAGCGGCCTTGGAACCACATGGAGGGGATCTGGGCTGTGTTGTTGGAGCTCTTGCAAGCGAGCTAACCACTCGCTCGGAATAGGCACTAAACGGGTTTTTCCTCCCTTGCCGAGGACCCGGGCGAGTTGCAAGGAGAAATCCAGATCTTGCCAACGGAGCTTGAGAGCTTCGCTAATGCGTAGTCCCATAGCATAAAGTAAAGCCCACAAAGCCCAATGCTGCATCAGTAGCTTGGGCGGCCATGAAAGCTCTTTTTCTTTCAAAGTGCTCAAACAACTTATGACCTCATCGACACTGAGGTAACGAGGTAACTTTGTTTCTCTCTTCGGTAAATAGAGCTTCAGGTCAGCACTTTCGGTAACGAGTCCTTGGCTAGCGAGATAGCGTAAAAAGGCCCGCCAGGTAGCGACCTTGCGCTGCAAAGAGCTTTTGCTGTATTGGCGTCCCCAAAGTTCTTGGACTTTCTTAGAAGCTTGAATGAGGGCTTGGGAGTTTTCTTCTAGTGTTTTTGCATGAAAGGGTTTAGAGTATTCAAAGTCGATTTTTTTTAGGGCTTCTATCCAATCTCTCAGGTCTTGCGCATAAGCTTGAAGAGTCAGCGAGCTATAACCGCGAGCCTTCAAGTCGAGTAGGAATGTTTCTGTATAAGTGATTGAAATGTAAGGACTTTGTGGGGGATTGTTGTCTTCATCTAAAGCTGTGGAAAAATTTTCTTGCAATTTTTTCATGAGTTCGATATAACACAATGCGTTAGCAAGCCTTGAGGGAGAAACTTATTGGGGAGGGACTCAGGGCAAGCCCAGGTGACTTAAACGAGAGAAAGGAGACCCTCCCCATGCAAACCCCCAGCTCGACCTCTTTGATTCTACCTGTTTCCCAGCAACAAAAACAAAAAGTATCTGCTCCTGGAGCGATGGCCTTGCACCATCGTCTGGTTTACCGCTCAGATGTCATGCGTAGTCTAGTGGACACGATTGTGCGGATTGCCCCCACACTTTCGACCGTGCTGATTCAGGGCGAGTCCGGTACAGGGAAAGAGCTTGTAGCCCGCTTGATTCATGAAAAATCGGGTCGCTCCCATCGTCCTTTCGTCGCCTTAAACTGTGCTACTTTGAAAGACACCCTATTGGAAAGTGAATTGTTTGGTCACGAAAAGGGAGCTTTTACTGGAGCTTCGCAAATGAAAGTAGGATTAGCTGAGGTGGCTAGCGGAGGGACTTTGTTTTTGGATGAAATTGGTGAACTTTCTTTGTCTGTGCAAACCAAGCTGTTGAGATTCTTGCAGGAAGGTGAGTTTTATCGGGTAGGGGGCAAAGATTTGTTAAAAGCTGATGTGAGAGTGGTCCTGGCCACCAATAAAGACCTTGCGACTGAAGTGAAAAAAGGTCAGTTCCGTGAGGATTTGTATTATCGAATTAACACCATTGTTATTGAGACTCCCCCTTTACGTCGCAGAAAAGAGGATATTCCTTTATTGATTAATCATTTCATGCAAAAAGGCCAAGTGAGTTATGGTCGTCCTGTGTTGGGCTTTTCTGATGAGGCGATTCAGGCCCTCCAGCGTTATGATTGGCCAGGGAACATCCGTGAGTTAGAGAATTTATGTGAGCGATTACAAGTGTTATGTGACCGGCCCATGGTGGAGAGGGAGGATTTGCCTCCAGCGATGCAGGGCGTGCGCTCTTTGGATGTTACTAAAGAGTATGATCCAGGGGTGAGTTTGGCTGATCTCGAGCGGGTGTGGATCCTTAAGGCCATGGAACATTTTCGTGGTAACAAAACTCAAGCGGCCCAAGCGTTGGGAATTACGATCAAGACTCTGTACAATAAACTACATGAGTATCAAGTGTTTGATAAATATGCCCTTCACAGCCGGGGAGATGAGGAATCCTTTATAGGTCGGGGTAAGGCGGTTTCTGTGGTGTAATGAGCTGCGTTCGAGTTTTAGTTCCCATGGATGGCTAAGGGCTTGAAGCCCTTTGAAGCAGAGCCATGGAGGGCGTGCACCGGGGCGAAAATAAAAAGCCTAAGGGGTAAAATCATTTTCAAGGCAGTAAAAATAAAAAAACCCTGAGTCAAGCTCAGGGTTTTTGGTGGACGACAGATCAGGAGATGGACTTCTTACAAGAAGTCGTCATCATCCTCATCGTCTTGATCAGACCCGTAATCTAAATCGTCTTGATCGTCTTCGTCATCGAAGTCGATGTCATCCTCATCAGACTCCCAATCCTCATCTTCGCCCCACTCCTCCACTTCTTCCATGTCTTCACTTTCATCAAAAAGTTCTTCATGGGTCTCGTCT
The DNA here is from genome assembly GCA_964655485.1 of uncultured Pseudobdellovibrionaceae bacterium. GTDB lineage: Bacteria > Bdellovibrionota > Bdellovibrionia > Bdellovibrionales > Bdellovibrionaceae > JANWYU01. Next base: position 18,058 of record CAZZMS010000021.1, read on the forward strand.
TCGTCGTAAAGGGCTTCATCGTCCAATGGGCTTTCCAATATTTCGTTGAGAGTTGCAGGTTTGCTCCTGCTGGTAGATTCCTCTTTTAATGCTTGTTTGATGGATTTTTTCGCTACGGGCTTAGTCGCTTTAGCCGCTTTGGATGGAGTTTTTTTGCTCGATTTTTTCGTGGTTTTTTTTGCTGTTGCTTTTTTTGTGGCCTTCTTTACAGCTTTTGTTTTTTTGGATTTTGTAGCTCCAGCTTTTTTTGCCGTGACTTTTTTCCCTTTCGTTGTCTTGGCGGTTTTCTTTTTGCTTTTGCTGGATTTGCTTGATTTTTTGTTACTTTTTTTTGCTTTAGCCATGTTTCCCCCTCAAAGGTTTTTATACCTAAAGGTTGCGGCAAATCGAGGCTTGGGTCAATCCTTTTACAACAAACTCATTTCAGAGATGTCAGTGTTAGTAACGCAAAATTTGATCTAATTCGTAAGCTAAGCCCGGGGGCAAGCGAGAAGCGACAAAAACACCACTGGCGTAAGCTCCTTTGTCGGGCACTAAAGCAAAATGTCCGACAATCTGGGTGCGGCTCTGATTACGCACGGGGAAACTGAGGGCTGGCAAGAAGGGTTTGATTTCCTCCGGGTATTGAAAGCGTGGAGTTTCCACGAAAACCGCTACGGCACTGGCGACAAAGTAGACATGAATGCGATGGTCACTTTGCTCACGCATGCTCAGGGAGAAACCTCTGGTTTCACCGGCAGGCATACCGGGCAGAGGGTCACCGTTGGGGAGTCGATCATAGCGTCCTAACTCACTTCCTTTGATGAGATAACGAATGGGAATAAGAATTTTCAGCTCGGGTTGGGTTACGGATTGCGAAGGAACTATTTCAATTCCTCTCAGAGGAGGTAGCGGAAAACTTCCTAAGTAGAATCCCGGGGGCAGGGGAAGAATAAGGGCGATGGCTTGTTGTTCAGGGAGCACCTCTACCACTAGCTTTTGGTCGTATTGTCCCCCATCCACTCGTCCATCAAGCGTCGTTTTATTTTGTTGCAGTATGCCGGAGACGGAGCCGCTACCAGGCGGGGTGGGTTGTGCTAAAGCCCCCTCGTTGCCGTCTATAGATTCCGAGCTCTGATTTTGAAAGCCGCCTTGGCAGGAAAAAAAAGTGAGGGCAAAAATTCCCAAGGTGACCAGTTGACTCCAGGAGTGCAGAAAGCGTGTTTTGAAGGATTGTTGTTTATTGGATAGATGAAAGTTCCTTTGCCTGAGTAACATAGTTCCTCCTCGCTGTATTTTTCTCATTTTAAGGAGGAAGACGTGAGATTTCAGAGAACTTTTTTTTCGTTACTAATCTCTTTTTATTTTTCTGAAAAATAAAAGCCCCAGAGCTGGGCTTGAGTGAGAAATGCCATTAAAACTGTCAACAAAATATGCAGGGAGACCCCTAAGGATCCCCCTGCGTGCTGAAACTAACCCTTAGCCAATCAGCTTGAGGGCCAGTTGGTTAATTTGGTTTGCTTGTGCTAAAGTGGCTGTGCCGGCCTGTAAGAGAATGTTATTGCGAGTCATTTCACTTGAGGCCATGGCTACGTCGGTATCACGGATGCGTGAGTTAGCGGCCGACATATTCTCTTCAAGAACGCCCAGGTTGTCCACCGTGGAGGTCAAGCGGTTTTGTAAAGCACCTAAATTGGCGCGGAATCCGTTAACCATGTTTTGAGCGGAATCCAGAGCACTCAGCGCCTGTTGTGCACCTTCTTTTGAGGTGTAGTCGATACCGGCAAGCCCCAAGCTGTCTAATTGAGCGTTATTATCTCGGCTGTTAAACACGATACGATCTTGCTCAGGATCATTATAAAGTCCCACTTGGAACTCAAATACCGGTGTAGAGCCGTCGAGGAGACTCGTTGTACCCCACTTGGTGGTTACTGCGATCCTTTGAATCTCGTTTTTGAGCTGTTCGACCTCTTTGTTGATGAACTGGCGCTCGGTTTCACCGACGGTATCACTGGCGGCTTGGATGCCTAATTCACGTAGGCGGGTGATGATGTTACCAATCTCATTAAGACCCCCCTCGGCCGTTTGCACCATAGAGATTCCGTCATTCGCATTGCGCGTAGCTTGACGAGCGGAGCGAATCCCCGCCTTCAAACGCTCGGAGATCGCCAGTCCGGCAGCGTCATCAGCGGCGATATTGATTCGCGAACCAGAAGCCAGTTGCGCCATACTGCGGTTGATTGCTCGTTGACTTCCTACTAAGTTTCGTTGTGCATTAATAGCTGCTAAGTTAGTTGTTACTCTCATGCCCATAAAAAACTCCTTTTTTGTTTTTCGTGAATGATTTGATTGGTCTTTAAGTTGTCGATGGGTCATGGCTTCTCGCTAGCCCCCGGACCCATCGGAAAGCAGGGGTAGCAAAAATCCCTTTTGTACGGCTAATTTAAAACTCATCCTTGTGTGCCAACATACTTTTCTCCTCCCTCATGATGCACAAGATTGTGACCAGCAATCTTGGGTGATTCCTTCACCGTGTTTTTTGTGTTGTCTTCACAGGGAGTTATCGAAAGGGCTGACAAAAAATTGACGCCACTTTGGACTAGTTTTGCGTGTTGAAGCTATTTTCTGGTCTTTGGTTTCGAATTTTTTGCCAACACATTTGGGAAAAAGTCGGGGGGGCCTGCGACACTGGTCTTGATCCGCGCGTGACGAC
>CAZZMS010000022.1:0-4154 GCA_964655485.1 uncultured Pseudobdellovibrionaceae bacterium
CGCCAAGTCCCCACACATCGGCCAGCCAACCCGATAACAAAGCTCCCACCACATAACCAAAATCTCGCCACAGCCTATACACCCCCACAGCTGCTGCCCGCCATTGGGGTTCGGCCACATCGCCTATGGCCGCTAAAAAAGTGGGATACACCATAGCTGTTCCTAAACCTAAAAGAACTTGGCTCATCGCCTGGGTCCATACTTGAGAGGCACTCGCCACCCCTACGAGGGCCAGAGCCTGTAATAACATCCCACCCACGATAAGTTTTTTCCGCCCCCACAGATCCGATCCAAGACCGGTGACCACCTGAAACACACCCCAGGTCGCAGGATACAACGCCACAAGCCAGCCCATGGTATGACGTTCAAATCCCAAAGCGGCATAAAGTAAGGGAAATAAGCCCCAAGCCATGCCGTCGTTTAAGTTATTCACAAAACCAGCCCAAGTGATCGCCGACAACTGGGGATGCTTCCAACTAGCTTGCTGGAAGATCCATCCGGCCGATGGGAGAGCTTTCGGGGGAAATGCAATATCCTCCGGTTTTTCTGATCCGGAGGGCCAAGATGCCGATTGCTTTTGATTTTGCTCCAAGGCCACAAATTTTTTGGTCTCAGGCACAAACCATCGAGACAAGACAAGGCCTGCCGCTACGTAAATGAGACCCAAATAAAAGGGCTCGGGGCGGTAACTCCACTGCTGGGCGATCCATGCGGTCAGATAGGCTGAACTCGCTACAGCGAGGTAACCTGCAAACTCGTTCAGTCCCATGGCTAGACCGCGATTTTTGGGACCCACCAGATCGATTTTCATAATCACCGTGGTGGACCAACACAGTCCTTGGCTGACTCCCAACAGGGCATTGGCCAACAAAATCCCTGACCAGCTGGGCGAGTACGCCAATAACCAAGGAATAGGTACTGCTAGTAACCAGCCTCCCATGAGCAGAGGTTTTCGCCCAAGGCGATCCGCCAAAAGCCCCGTGAAGTAATTGGTTACCGACTTCGTGACACCGAATACGGCGATAAACGAAAACATCGCCACCTTGGCGTGCAAACCAAAATCCTTCTCGGCAATCTCGGGTAACAGGCTTCGCTCAAGCCCAATCATCGCACCCACGAAGGCATTGACAATGACAAGAATGACAAAAGGACGAAGATTAGCCTTAAGCCCCAAAGCGATATCATCCGGCGAACTCATAAGCGTACCCTGCAAAATATCTTGGCACTTGTCTAGCTTTCGTCTTCTTTCGCCGCTTAAGCACTTGATTTTTTCAAAATCTGGGGGCAATCCCCACAGGATGGAATTATCCAGTTTATCCTTACGTTTTTCGAGAGAAACAGGCCTAGAGCTTTTGGATCAAACCTTGTTACCGCACACGGAGCGATGGCTCCACATGAGCATTCCCGAACGGATGATCGAAGCCATCAAAAGTCTGCGCGTGCGAGGGGCCCCACTGATTGGCATTAGCGCCTCTTTGTTTTGGACCCACTGGTTACAGTCTCAATCCCATGAACGTACGATCGCGGAGTGTTACCAAAGACTACGTGAAAGTCGTCCTACGGCCATCAACCTCATGAATAATCTCGACACCTGTTACCAAGCTTGGCAGAGGGCAGGGGTCCAAGCGGCTTTACAACAAGCCATCAACTTATTTTTAGAAGATGTGCAATTATGCGAACGCATGGCCGAATGGGGTAACACGCTGGTAGAGCCGGGCGACCAAATTCTCACTTACTGCAACACCGGCTCTTTAGCTACCGCAGGGGCTGGAACAGCCTTGGGTGTGACCAAAAAAGCGCATCAACAAGGAAAAAACATTCACGTGTATGCCTGTGAAACGCGGCCCCTGGGGCAGGGAGCAAGACTCACCACTTGGGAACTCGCTAGAGAGGGGATTCCCCATCATTTGATTCTGGATAACACCGCGGCTTTTTTGATGCAGCAGGGACGAGTGAATAAGGTTTTCGTGGGGGCCGATCGCATAACCAAAAAACTTGATGTGGCCAACAAAATTGGTACCTATGCCTTAGCGGTGTTGGCTAAGCACCACGGTATTCCGTTTTATGTGGTTGCCCCCTCCACAACTTTTGATGATGAGCTGGAACAAGGCAGGGAGATTCCCATCGAAGAACGTCGTGCAGAGGAAATCCTGGGATTTTGGCAAGGCAGCTCTGCCACATGGTCTCCACCTGTGTATAATCCCGCTTTCGACGTGACTCCGCATGAGCTCATTACCGGGATTGTGACCGAAAAAGGCCTTCTTGGTCCATAAAGCCTACTATTTTATAGTTTTCCCGACTTGGGCTTTTTCCTTTCGACCCGGGGCACGCCATCCATGGCTCAGCTGCAAAGGGCTTTCGCCCTTGGCCATCCATGGTGCAGAGGCCTCCGGGCGAAAGAAAAAGCCCAATCCTTGGTTCCACACCCTAGGCGGCACTTCGATCTATCAAAGAACTGATGAGCGTGAGGAGTTATTCAGAAGGGGGCTTCAGTAACGCCGAAGGCCGCTCGGTGTCTCGACTTTTGACAGCTCAAAGTCCATAAAATTTCTCCAAGACGGGCCAAGTCTTGCAACTCTAAAGACATCCTCCCCCTCAAAATCCCGGGACCTTCCCCCTCCCCCTAGGTTCCGGGATTTTTTCTTTTTGAGGGATTTTTATCAAAATCCCGGAAATTATTGTGTTACCAGAGACTGTAAAACGCAACGCGGGTGTGCGTTTTAGAACATCAACAAATACATCAGCTTCTGCCACTTACCGCACTTCTTGATAAATCGGAAAACGCTGGCACAGGGCTTTAACTTGTTCATGGATGGCCTTGGCTTTAGTTTCGCGATTGGGACTACGAATGAGCTCGCCAATCCAAGTGGCAATCTGAAGCATTTCTTTTTCGCCCATCCCTCGCGTGGTGAGGGCGGGAGTACCCAAGCGCACGCCACTTGTCACAAAGGGAGAGCGCTTCTCCCGCGGAACGGTGTTTTTATTCACCGTGATCCCCGCCTGTCCTAAGAGCTCCTGCGCCTCTTTACCCGTGAGTGGCTCATCGCTTAAGTCCACCACCACCATGTGATTTTCCGTACCTCCGGTGACCAAGCGCAGCCCCTGATCTTTTAAACCCGCAGCTAGGGCTTTAGCGTTCTTCAGCACCTGATCGATATAAGTCACAAACTCCGGTTGCAAGGCCTCATGAAAGGCCACAGCCTTCGCCGCAATCACGTGCTCCAAGGGCCCACCCTGCAAGCCCGGAAAAACCTTGGAGTTCAAGGCTTTTCCAAGCTCCTCCGATTGACTGAGAATCATTCCCCCGCGTGGCCCGCGCAGGGTTTTGTGCGTAGTCGTTGTGACCACGTGAGCATGCGGCAAAGGAGATTCACAATGTTTGGCCGCCACAATGCCTGCGATGTGAGCCATATCCACCAGCAAATAAGCCCCTACGGCGTCAGCTACTTGACGGAATCTCGCCCAATCCACCCAGCGCGGGTAACTGCTGTAACCGGCAATAATCAACTTAGGGCGCAGCTCATAAGCCATGGCCTCCATCTGATCGTAGTTGAGTAACTCGGTTTCGGGATCCACCCCGTAGTGATGAGCCTCAAACCACGCCCCTGAGATGTTGACCGGAGAACCGTGTGTGAGGTGTCCTCCGTGGCTCAAATTCATTCCCAAAACGCGATCCCCCGGTTTTAACAAAGCCAAAAACACTGCTAAATTCGCGTTACTCCCCGAATGAGGTTGCACATTCGCAAAGGCACAGTCATAAAGTTTGCAAGCGCGCTCAATGGCAAGAGTCTCTACTTCATCCACAAACTCACATCCACCGTAGTAACGCTTCCCCGGGTAACCTTCGGCATACTTGTTGGTGAGCAGAGAGCCCTGAGCTTCCATCACGGCAAGGCTTGCGTAATTCTCGCTTGCGATCATTTCCAAGCCTTCTTCTTGGCGAAGAGCTTCTTTTTGAATGCTGGCAAAAATCGCTGGATCCTTAGTTTGTAAATGTCTCATATCAAGCACCTCCCTGAGTGTTGTTAAATCCTCGGCTCCATCTCACCTCTAGTCCAAAGTATTTGTTACCAAGCGGGAACATCCCACGAAACGGGTTTTTATGTTTTTAGAAGTCCCAACTTCTGCACTCGCTGTTCATGCCGCCCACCATC
>CAZZMS010000023.1:0-9177 GCA_964655485.1 uncultured Pseudobdellovibrionaceae bacterium
ACGTAGCTAAAGCCATCGCTAGTTTTGAGCGAACTTTAGTGTCGCCTTCACGTTTCAATCGTTGGATGGCCGGAGACAAAAAGGCTCTTTCAGATATTGAAGTTCAGGGTTTTGAGACCATGAAAGCTTTGGGCTGCTTCAGTTGTCATATGGGACCGAACTTTGCTGGACCTATGTTACCTTTAGGAACGGGATTTTACCAAAAACTACCAGCTAACCCCACAAAAGCCTACTGGGAAAAATACGATAAAAAATACGAGCTCTCTAAAGATTTGGGACGATTTGAGGTGACCAAGGACGAAAATGACAAAAACAAGTTTCGTGTTCCCACTTTACGTAACGTGGCTTTAACCGCTCCTTACTTTCACAATGGTAAGGTCACTCAATTGGAAGAGGCCGTTCGTATCATGGCAGAAGCGAAACTTTCAACGACTCTTAAGGATGATCAAGTGAAGAAAATCGTGGCCTTCTTGAAGGCTTTAAACGGTGAGTTCCCTAAAATGGAAATGCCTCGTTTACCCGGGACTGAGACCTTCAGTATCGTAGGCGAACAAAACTAGAGTTGTGCTTGAGAAACTCCAAAAAGCCTCCTGTGTAAGCGGGAGGCTTTTTTATTTTTGTGCTTTGAAAAAAAGATCACTAAAAAACTTGGACGCAGTGTCACTATCACTTGGTTTGCAAAAATCCTTATTGATTCTTGCAACAACTTATCACAAAAATGAAAACATCTTTTCATTCCACCTTTGGTCGAGGTTACTATGCGCAAAAGTATAGGGCTGTTGTTTGCCTTGTGGTTATCGGGGTGTAAATTTCAATATGGGATTGGTTACAATCAGGGTTATTCGCCAGATCAACCCATCCCATTTGATCACTCCTTGCACGTGGGACAAAATCAAATCCAGTGTCAGTATTGTCACAACCAGGTCGAGCGAAGCCCACACAGTAACATACCTGCATTATCCACTTGCATGAATTGCCACTTGGTGGTGAAAACCGACAGCCCCCATATCCAGAAACTGCGAGAAGCCTATGATGCAGGCCGATCCATCGAGTGGGTGAAGGTCCATATGTTACCAGATCATGTGAAGTTTAATCACGCCGCCCATATCGCTAAAGGTGTCAATTGCCAAACCTGTCACGGTCCTATCGAAACCATGCAAAAAGTTTATCAGTACTCTGATCTATCCATGGGCTGGTGTGTGAATTGTCACCGCGAGCCTGAAAACAAAGCGCCTTTAAACTGTTCGACTTGTCACCATTAAGTTTTGGGTAAGGAGAAACTCATGTCCACAGAGTCTCAAGAGCAGCTAACTAGACCTCAACGTCAAACCGACTATTATCTGGGGCTGGACGAGTGGCTAAAAACCCCTGAGTTCCAGCAATTCGTAGAAAATGAGTTTCAATCATCCCCTTTGCGTGAAGGAGAAGAAAAAGAGTCCCCCATAGCCCGTCGGGAGTTTCTCAAGCTCATGGGAGCCTCTTTGGCGATGTTATCGGGGGCTGGGTGTATCCGCCGTCCCGTACAAAAAATTGTGCCGTATAATAAACAACCCGAGGAAGTCACATTCGGGGTTGATTCTTTTTACACCTCCACTTGGTTTGATGGTCGCGAGGGCTTACCTTTACTAGTAAAAACTCGAGAAGGTCGACCCCTGAAGTATGAGCCCTTGGAGGCTTATCCTTTAGCGCAGGGGCTTTCGGCGCGTGCCCACGCTCACTTATTATCTCTTTATGATCCAGATCGGGTGAAAACTCCTAAAAAAAACCTTCTCAACAAAGAGCGCACCAACCGGGATACCATTGATATCACTTGGGATGAGGTGGATGAGAAAGTCTCTCAGGCTTTGAAAAAAGGCGCAGCGGCGATACTCACTGGAAACCTTCCTGGTCCCTCCTCACGCCAGGTGGTGCAGGATTTTGTATCTGCCTTTGGGGTCAAGCACTACTTTTGGGAGTTTGGTAACTATGGGGAGATTTTGGAATCGCATCGACTCTGCTTTGGTCAAGAATTAGTGCCGCTTTACCGTTTTGATGAGGCCAAACTGATCATCTCCGTGGATGCCGACTTTTTGGGAACTTGGCTCATGCCCACGCATTTTAACTCCATGTTCGCCAAGGGTAGGAAAAATCCTGCGCAAATGAGTGAGCTTGTGGTCTTTGATTCCCAGTATTCGCTCACGGGAGCTAATGCTGATTTACGTTTCCGGATCAAGCCCTCTCAACAGTTAGCCGTGGTCTTAGGCTTGGCTCACAGCCTGATTGTTGAAAAACGACAAACTCGATTTGCCGGTAACCCCACGGTCGCTGCATTCTTAACGCCTTTTGCAGATACTCCTGCTCGTCTCGGTATCAGCAAAGAGAAATGGAATGAACTCGTAGAGCGTTTAGCCTCTAACCAAGGTAAATCCCTAGTCGTTGCGGGGGGATGGGCCTCTGCTCACGAGGGAGCTTTAAGCCTGCAAGTTGCAACAAATTTCCTGAACTTTGCTCTCGGTAACTACGGGCAAACTCTCGATACAAATCACGCTCTGCTCCAGCAGAAGGCCAAAGAATCCTATTTCGTGGAGCTGATCGAGCAAATAGAAAATGGCTCCATAAAAACCTTGATCATCCATGGCCAAAATCCTTGTTTTTACGGGCCTTTAGCTGCAAGATTTCAAGAGGCTTGTAAGAAGCTTGATTTGCTGGTTCACCTCACAACCGAGTGGAACGAGACTTCGAATTTTGCGCACTACGTATTGCCTGATCTACATCCGCAAGAGCACTGGGATGATCTAGAACTGGTGGACGGGGTTTATCATCTCCATCAGCCCACCATTCGTCCTTTATACGACGGACGTAATCTCGGGTTCGTGCTAATGAGTTGGGCTTACGCGGCTGAAGTCGGGCCTAAACGTCTCAAGGAGCTAGAGAGCTATTACGACTATGTGCGCGAAATCTTGAGCTCTCAAGTGTTACCTAAATATGGCAACGGGCGTTCTTCAGAGGCCTTTTGGCAGGAACTCTTGGAAAAAGGCATGGTTCAGAAAGGTCGCTTGGAGGACAAGGGGGGAGTCAAAGATTTCGATCTGAAAGCTATGGCGCAGTTGCCGAATACGCCTGGGGTTTTGGGAATCGAGCTAGTGCCTTACGTGAAAGTGGCTTTTTCTGGAAGTGATTTGTTTAATAGTGCTTGGTTACATGAACTTCCTGACCCAGTGACCAAAATCGTTTGGGATAACTACGCGCAAGTTTCTTTGGGATTGGCAGAGAAATTAAAAATCAAAGAGGGCCAAAAGCTTGAATTATCCTTACCCTCAGGGGCAAAGGTTGTGTTACCAGCCCATATTCAGCCAGGTCTGCATGACGAGGTGATCGCTGTCGCTCTGGGTTACGGACGCTCTGCGGTGGGTAAGGTGGGTAAAGGAGTTGGGGTAAACGTGTTACCACTGGCCCAATACGCTAAAGATAAAGGATGGCAATTTGCCGCTCAGCCGGTCACTTTGAAAGTGTTACCAGAAAAATATCCTCTGGCCTGTGTGCAAAGCCACCACGCCATGGAAGGGCGTCAAATTGTTATTGAAGCTAGCAAAAAGCAATACGATTCTCAGGCCAGTGCGGGAATCCACAAGCATCATGTTTTCTCCATTTGGCCTGGTCACCAGTATAATGGTCACAAGTGGGGAATGGCTGTGGATCTCAACGTGTGCACCGGTTGTTCTGCTTGTATGGTGGCCTGCCAATCAGAAAATAATATCCCGGTTGTAGGGAAAAAGTATGTCTTGCAAGGTCGCGAGATGCATTGGATTCGGGTGGATCGTTACTACGTGGGGCATCCCTCCGAGGCGGAAACAGTATTCCAGCCGGTGATGTGCCAACACTGTGACAATGCCCCTTGTGAGACGGTATGTCCTGTTTTGGCCACTGTCCACAGTGACGAGGGACTTAACGATATGGTTTACAACCGCTGTGTAGGGACTCGTTATTGCTCGAATAACTGTCCTTATAAAGTTCGTCGTTTCAACTGGTTTAACTATACTAAAAACATCGAAAAGCCCTTGCATCTGGCTCTCAATCCCGATGTGACCGTGCGATCCCGTGGGGTCATGGAAAAATGCACCTTTTGCGTTCATCGCATTAAGGCCAAGCGCATTGAGGCCAAAACTCAAGGGCGTAGCTTAAAAGATGGCGACATCAAGACGGCTTGCCAACAAAGCTGTCCTACTGGAGCTATCGTATTTGGAGATCTCAACGATCCCAAGAGCCAAGTGGCCCAAATCTTCCAAAAAGAGCCTCGTGCCTATGCTCTGTTGGAAGAGTGGAATGCGGCCCCCAGTGTACGTTACCTGACCAAGATTCGTAACAACGATGATATGCAAAGGCCCTCGTCTCACCACTAATCAGGAGTCTTTATGCTTGAGCGAAATCCTCTGGTAGCTACTCCCAAAACTTACAAGGATGTAACCGAAGACGTATTAAAGCCACTGAACACCCCTCCATCGAAGGGTTGGCTTGCGCTCATATCGGGTGCTGGTACTCTCTTTTTGTTTTATATCACGATCATTGGAATCGTAATTGCCAACGGAATGGGGCTTTTGGGTGTGAACCATCCCATCGCCTGGGGTACAATGATTGTGACCTTCGTATTTTGGGTGGGTATCGGTCACGCAGGGACTTTGATTTCTGCGATTTTATTTCTGTTCCGTCAAAAATGGCGGACCTCAGTAGCGCGTACCGCTGAGGCTATGACAGTCTTTGCCGTCGCCACGGCCGGTTTGTTTCCACTCATGCACACCGGGCGACCTTGGTTGGATTTTTGGTTGTTTCCCTATCCTAACCAAAGGGGGCCTTTGTGGGTGAACTTTCGCTCTCCTCTTCTTTGGGACGTTTTTGCTGTTTCGACCTACGCTACGGTATCATTGGTGTTTTGGTACGTGGGGCTTGTGCCGGATTTTGCAACCATTCGTGATCGAGCTAAAACTAAATTACGTCGCATAATATATGGAGCCCTATCTTTAGGCTGGCGGGGAACAGCGAAAAACTGGTCTCACTACGAGATGGTCTATCTCTTGTTGGCTGGTTTATCGACTCCGCTTGTATTGTCGGTGCACACCATCGTATCCTTTGACTTCGCTGTAGCGGGATTACCAGGTTGGCATACCACGATTTTTCCCCCTTACTTCGTCGCCGGAGCGATTTTTTCAGGTTTCGCCATGGTGGTGACCTTGATGACCCTGGTGCGCATCGGCTTTCCCCAGTTCAAAGATTACATCACTTTGGACCACATGGAGGTTATGAACAAAATCATCATGACCACTGGCTTGATGGTGGGTTACGCCTATGGCTCTGAGTTTTTTGTCGCTTGGTACTCTGGTAACGAGTATGAGCGTTTCACTTTTATTAACCGCGCCTTTGGTCCCTACGCATGGTCGTATTGGGTCATGATTGTATGCAACGTGGTTATCCCACAGGTATTTTGGTGGAAAAAAATGCGTCGCTCTATCCCGGTGATGTTCGTTGTTTCTATTTTCGTGAATATCGGAATGTGGTTCGAGCGTTTCGTGATCACAGTGACCTCCTTGCACCGAGACTTCCTACCAGCCAACTGGGGAATGTATGCATGGAGTTTTTACGATAGTGCTATTTTAGCGGGCTCTTTCGGTATGTTCCTGACACTGTTCTTGCTTTACCTCAAAGGAGTGCCAGCGATTTCGATTGCTGAAATGAAACCTGTACTGTTTGTAGGTTACAAAAAGGGGGAGGGGCACCATGGCTAAGTATGAAAAAGGCTTAGCAGCTATTTTTGAAAATGAGGAAGCTTTACTTAAAGCGGCTGAGCGAGTGCGACACCTGGGAATCAAGCGTTTTGAAGCCATCAGTCCTTTCCCTGTGCATGGAATGGAAGAAGCGTGTGGTATCAAGCGGTCCTGGATTCCTTATGTAGCCTTTGGTGCCGGATTGACAGGACTTTCCTTTGGAACATGGTTTACCTGGTGGACCTCGGCGGTAAACTGGCCCATCAACGTGGGTGGTAAGCCCTTTTTCTCACTTCCTGCGTTTGTGCCTGTGATGTTCGAACTAACGATTTTATTTGCGGCTCTTTCTAGCGTTGGAGCACTCTTTGTGGCCTGTGGACTGCCTAAGGTGGATCCCCCTGTTATTGATCCCGATCTCACGAGTCACAAATTTGCGATCTTTGTTCCCAAGTCCCAATCAGGCTTTGAAGAGCAACGCTTGAGGGAATTATTTCAATCCCTTGGGGCTCAAGAGATCAAAGAAGCGGAGTTTTAGTATGAAAGCGATATTTTACAGATTTTTTGTATTAGTTAGTTTCGTAACTCTGAGCTGGGGATGTGGTCCTAAAGGGAATCAGCCCAACGTCGAGCTGATTCAAGACATGATGGACCAACCCGCCGTGAAGGCCCAAAAGTACGATGACTTTTTTCCAGATCATATCAGCTCTCGCCAGCCCCCGGAGCACACCAAGCCGGTAGGTAAAAATCCTTATCCTTATGCTAGTAACATCCAGCTAGCCCTGGAAAAACTGAAGAATCCGTTTGAAGGGGATCTAAGCTCAGAGGTTCTTTTAATCGGGCAGAAGTACTACAATACCAACTGCATGGTTTGCCACGGCGAAAAGGCTAAAGGCGATGGGCCCATTAAAGAAAAGTATCCTCTGCCTATCCCTTCACTTTTGTCTGATAAAATTCGTTCGTGGAAAGATGCGCAAATTTACCACGTCATTTCTGCAGGCCAAGGGGTCATGGGAGCGTACGCAAGCCACATTCCAGAAAATTATCGTTGGCAAGTCGTAAACTACATTCGTTACTTGCAGCAAAAAGAGAAGTAAGCTCGGTGATGCGTTTTGTGAGGAGAAGATTGTATGGCACAAGCACAGGCAGCGCCTCAAACACAAGTTTACCCTTTTAAACCAAGTCAGGGTTTAAAAACCTTCGCCGTAGGTAGCACGGCCGTGGGGCTTTTAATTTTGCTCGTAGGATTGATTCAAAATCCCGAGCGAACTTGGGCCTCGTGGTTAACGGCTTTTGTTACCGTGAGTGGAATCAGTGTAGGGGGGTTCTTCTTTGTGGCCATCCAGCATATTGCTAAAGCGGGATGGAGTGCCTCCATTCGTCGCCTAGCTGAGGGATTCAGCGCGTTTTTCCCAGTCCTTTTGATCGGCAGTCTTCTCACCCTAGCTGGAGTGGGACATCTCTTTCCTTGGGCGAATCCAGAATATATTGAGGCTCATGCTCTGGTAAAAGCCAAATTGGGCTACCTGAATGTGCCTTTTATGGCGGTCCGCTTGATCATTTTTGCTGGTCTTATGTGGTTTTTTGCTAAAAAAATTGTGGGTAACTCCTTGGCGCAAGATATCTCGGGAGATGAAGCCCTCACGCACAAAAACCTGACCCTTTCCGTGATATGGGCACCGCTGTTTGCACTAAGTTTTTCTTTCTTCTGCGTAGATTTAGTGATGTCGCTTATGCCTACTTGGTACTCCACTATTTTTGCTATCTATATTTTTGCAGGTAGTTTTCAGGCGGCTTTGGCACTTTTAATTTTGATCATGATCTACATGAAAAATCGTGGTTACATCACGGGTTACTATGGAGCCGATCATATCCATGATGTGGCAAAGTTTTTGAAGGGTTTTTCTGTATTCTGGGCCTACATTGCTTTCTCTCAGTTCATGTTAATTTGGTATGCCAATATCCCCGAGGAGACTGAGTTTTTCCTTATCCGTGCGCAAGGTGGTTGGATGACCGTATCTTTGGCCTTGTTGGTGTTTAAGTTTATCATTCCCTTTTTAGCCTTGTTACCCAGAGGTTGGAAGCGCAATGAGTCTCATGTGGCGGCTGTAAGTCTGATTGTCATAGCCTCTCAATATCTTGATATTTTTTGGTTAGTGGCGCCAAACTTTAACGAGCATCAACTCGTATTTGGTTTCTACGAGCTGGGTGGGATTTTATTTATGGTGGGTGTTTTTACTCTCGCTTTACTCCGTTTCTATCAAAGTCACTCTTTGGTAGCGATTAAAGATCCACGTATGCACGAGTCCCTGGCTCATCATGTGACTTACTAATGAGTTATTTGTGGGATATGGTTAAAGCGAGAGCCGCGAGGTAACATTATGTTCAAAAAAATCGTCGTAAAAAATCCCGTAGTGGAACTTGACGGAGATGAAATGACCCGCATCATGTGGGCTTTCATCAAGGAAAAACTCATCCTACCCTATCTCGAGATCGACTTAAAGTATTTTGACTTAGGAATTGAAAACCGTGATCGCACGGAGGACCAAGTTACGGTAGATGCCGCTCACGCGATCAAGAAATACGGGGTAGGGGTCAAGTGTGCCACGATTACCCCAGATGAAGCGCGGGTTAAAGAGTTCCATCTGAAAAAAATGTGGAAATCCCCGAATGGGACTATCCGTAACATTCTTGATGGAACCGTATTTCGCGAACCTATTATATGTAAAAACATTCCGCGTCTCATTCCCAACTGGACTCATCCTATTGTGATTGGTCGGCACGCTTTTGGGGATCAATATCGCGCGACCGACATCAAAATTGATCGTCCGGGGACTTTGAAACTTCGTTTTGAGCCCAAGGATGGCAGCACCCCTCAAGAATGGGAGATTCATGCTTTTGACGGTGCTGGCGTAGGCATGGGGATGTTTAACACTTTAAAGTCCATCGAGGGTTTTGCACGTAGCTGTTTTCAGTATGCTCTGATGAAAAAATGGCCTCTGTATTTTTCGACAAAAAACACCATCTTGAAGCAGTACGATGGTTTATTTAAAGACGTTTTTCAGTCAATTTACGAGAAAGAGTACAAAACTCAATTTGAAGCTGCGGGAATCAGCTACGAGCATCGCTTAATTGACGATATGGTCGCCAGCAGCCTTAAAATGCACGGGGAGTTTGTTTGGGCGTGTAAGAACTATGATGGAGATGTACAATCAGACACAGTAGCCCAAGGCTTTGGGTCCTTGGGTCTTATGACCTCGGTGTTACTCACTCCTGATGGACAAGTCATGGAGTCCGAGGCTGCGCATGGTACTGTGACCCGGCATTATCGCTTGCACCAGCAAGGTAAAAAAACCAGCACCAATCCGATTGCGTCGATTTTTGCTTGGACGAGGGGTTTGGATTTTCGTGGGAAATTGGATCAAAACAACGACTTACGTCGTTT
>CAZZMS010000024.1:0-13082 GCA_964655485.1 uncultured Pseudobdellovibrionaceae bacterium
GACTTATAGATTTACCCATCATCGGCAGATTACTGAGCAGCGAGGACTTTCGCAAAAATCAATCCGAGCTCGTGATTTTACTTAAACCTGAAGTTTTAGATCTATAAAAAGGAGGATGGGATGTTAGCCAGACTTTTTGAACGCGCCCAAAGTATTGAAGAGAAGTTAAAACAAGACGAGCGAGTCATCTATTCGTTCCAAAACCAAATTGAGCAAGATCGTCTAAGTCTTGTAGAACAAGTCTTAGAGACAGAGTCTGCCCCTTTACCCGAGGAGGAAAAAAGGCGTTTACAAGAGGAGTTTACCGGATGGGGCCCCTTGGCTGCTCTAGCCGCAGATCCTGAGGTCAGCGAGATCTTAGTTAACGCCCATGACTCCATCTGGTTTGAGAAAAAAGGAGTCCTCCACCGCTGGGAAGATCAATTTATCTCTGAACTGAGTTACCAAAACTTTCTTGACCGCCTCTTAGTAGAAGCCGAGAAAGTGGTCAGTAAAGACTGCCCTGTTGCCGAAGGTCGAATCCGCGACTTTCGCTTACACTACGTTGGTAAAGAGTTAACACTAGCGGCTCCGCACTTGAGTCTGCGCCGCCTGAGCTTTACACAACAGGAGTTAGATACCTTTGTCGCGCGCGGCTGGTGTACAGAGGAGGCCGCACAAACCCTTAGACAAATCATTTTGGGGCGCAGTAACTTTTTAGTGATTGGAGGCACTGGTAGCGGTAAAACTACCCTACTTTCTGCCTTAATGAATCTGATCCCGAAAGAACAACGAGTCTGCATTATTGAAGATACCATGGAGTTACCAGTGCCCAATCCTGTATCGTTTCGGATGCTCACTCGTCACTCTCTCACGGGAGAGCTACGCGACTACGATCAAACCGCTCTATTAAAAAATGCGCTGAGGATGCGGCCTGACCGCATCATCATGGGAGAAATGCGTGGAAGTGAGGCTAAGGATTTTCTTTTAGCCCTTTCCACTGGCCATGAGGGAAGTGGTGGCTCCTTACATGCGGGAAGTGCTACTCAGGCCCTGATCCGACTAGAGATGCTCATTCAGATGGGAGCTCCGCAGTGGAGCCTAGAGGCGATTCGCCGTTTGATTCATATGTGTATTCACTATGTGATTCAAGTGGGAAGAGACTCCACTGGCCAGCGCCGCCTACTTTCTATTCAACGTGTCTCCTCTCTTGAGGAGCAGGGGCTTACTCTGGAGACCTGTTACCAGTGGAGCGGCTCTTGGTAAGCCTTTTAGGCTAGTGCTACCTCCAAAATATGAAAGAGTGCGGCAAAGAAAAAAGCTTTTGACCTTTATCAAAAACTCTCTTGCAATATCAAGTGTGACCGGAAGTCACAAATAACACCAACAACAAAAAGGAGTGAGCATGAACAAGCAAGAGCTTATCGAAAAAATCGCCGCTAGCACTAACTTACCCAAATCTCAATGTGAGCACGTTTTGAACGAGTGCTTCGATATCATCAAAAAAAGCGTGAAAAAAGGCGATGATGTAAAATTGGTAGGCTTTGGCACTTTCACAAAAACAAAAAGAAAGGCTCGCACTGGCCGCAACCCTCAAACTGGTAAAGAAATCAAAATCCCTGCTACTTGGGCTCCTAAGTTCCGCCCCGGTGCTGAATTCAAAAATATGTTGAAGTAATTTCAGGGTATCAAATTAGCAAAAAAGGCACTGGAAACCCAGTGCCTTTTTTATTTTATGCTCTACTCGATATTGATCAGGCGGACCTGATTATTTGATTCACTAATATACTGAAGGCTATCGCATTCGCCTCCTTACGCTCCCAATAATTTGAACAAGGCCGCCTAGAAGCGATAGATATACTTGGTCGAGAAAGGGCAACCCCTGGGCTTCTTCGTTTCGATCCAGAACACGCCTCCCTCATGGCTAAAGCTGCAAAGGGCTTAGAAGTTCAGGCGGTAACCCACGAGACCCTGAACGCCAGAAAGGGTGATACCCAGATCGCGGTTGTTTTGTTCAAGCTCTCCGTTGACTTGGGTGATATTACCGCCCAAGGCTCCACTCGCACTTCCTGTAATGCGAGGCATGGGAAGGTATCGCAAGTTACCTTCCACGCTCACGCAATGGCTGGGTGTAAAGCAGAAATTCACTCCCAAGCCAGCCAATGCACCAAAAGCACTGCCGCTGTAGTTACCTGAGGCTCCGGCATTTTCTAATTTTAAATCGGCACTTCCATATCCAACACCCACTTGCATGAAAAACTGAATAAAACTATTTTCCAGAGGGTAAAGTCTAAACATGGGAAATAATTGGAACGAACGTAAAGAGGTTTTAACTCCCCCACCACTGGCATCTTGAATGAGGTAAGAGGGACGAAACAAGACGGCAAACATCGTGCGCTGAAAGCGGTACTGGTAATCGAATAAAAATTCGTAACCAGCACCCATTTCTTTGGTACCGACCTGGTTCAAAGAGTTAACCCAACTATTGACATCATCCTGCGAGGGGCCCGTCAAAGCTAATTGAAATCCTAGGGAGTGGCTGCTTCGTGCTTGAGCCCATCCAAGAGATGGCTTGAACAACAACAGACCTAAGGTCGTCAAATACCCCATCATGAACGAAATGCTAGAAAGATTCCATCGCCCCATAATACATATCCCTCCGTCTCAATATCCTAAACTATGCTACTCTGTTACTCTGCTAGTTTCTATCCTGACTTAGATTTCTCAAGTGAAAAAGAAGTAAAAAATCATCTCGCCTAAAGCCAAGTATCATGTTGTCTTGAAAGAAGGCGTAAAAGAAATATGGAAATTTCGTCCCTATCTTAGCCGATGGGGCCCGTCTCATTTAACCGATAACTTTCCATGTGACACATTCGTTTAGAACGTCAAACTTATTCTTGAGCTTCAGACTTGACGACACCCTTTTTGGCGCGACAAGCCTCAATAACATCTGCACTTACGCTAACACCCTCAACACTTTGACCGCTCAAAAGGGGTTCCACACAGTGTTTGTAAAGTCGCTTGGGCTCGAGTTTTCCTTTTTTAAATCCGGCAGCTCGGCAGGCTTGTACGATTTGTGCACAAGGCCCCTGATGAGCTTCGTGTTTCTTTTTCCCTCCCTTGGCCTCAGCAAACCCCAGCGGTAACAAAAAACTTATAACTAAGAGTGATGGTATGATTTTCATATAACCTCCTTTTTTTTGCGGTGGATTCCACCGACTTTCATAACAGGCCCCTTGGCACTGTTTAACTTATCCACACCCCATGCTTGAAAGAGTGCTCATCGTAATCGTCCACCTGGATAGCATCCCAGCGAGCCAATTCGGCTTGCTTCAACACATCAAGCTCAGCCTGAGTCACAACTCCTTTTTCTAAAGCGGCTTGATACAGAGCTTCGCCCTTCACTCGTGGTAACACTCCCTTACGACGAGCCGAATAGATCTTTTTATCAATATCCATGGCCTTCAATGACAAGGCCCGCGCGTGATTCAAGCGCCCTACGGGGTCCTTAGCATCCTGTGGTGTATAAATGCCAGAAACCAAGTGGTTACGAAACTCCTCATCATACAACATTTTATCCACCACTACAGATTTCAAGTGATCGGTGGCTTGTGAGCCCAAAGAGTTGATCCGCGACCAAGCACCAAGCACCTCCTTGAACAAAAAGTGCAAACTACCAAACAAGATTTTACCGAATAGACTTTTTTGTTCCACTCCGTACATGTTATCAAAAATGCCATCAAAGGCTTTTTGAATTTCAAAAAGATTCCATTTCAAACTCATCTTCACCACAGCTAAATCTTTTTCAGGCTCCCCTTCAGCAATAAAGCGTCGCAAAGTAGCGGTGGCCATGAATAGATGTGACAAAATATCAGCAAAGCGACCAGTCAGATATTCACGAAACTTGAGACTTCCTCCCAGTGTACCCATAGCTAAATCAGCCAAGATAGCAAAACTTGCCGAAGCCCAGGACAAACGACGAACATAGGGTTTCAACGGGCCACTTACCGGAGCTGAGGCTAAGTAACCACGTGTTAACGAGAGCAAAATCGAGCGGAAGGTGTTTCTGACCACGTGACCAATGTGTCCCCAAAAAGCGCGATCGAAGAGAGCTACATCCTTCTCGGCGATGGCCTTCACTTCGAGATAAGCATAGGGATGAGCTCGTAAGGCCCCCTGCCCAAAAATAATCAGGGTGCGAGTCATAATGTTGGCTCCCTCCACGGTGATACCGATGGGTGTGGCCGTGTAAATCTCAGCCAGAACATTTCTTGGCCCTAAAGAAATACCTGCTCCGCCCATCACATCCATCGCATCGTTGATCACACGACGCCCAGCTTCGGTAGCATGATACTTCATCATCGCCGTGATCACAGGAGGTTTGATCCCCTGATCAAGGGCTCCACAGGTATAGCGTCGCATAGCCTCAAGCATATAAGTATGAGCAGCGATACGCGACAGAGGCTCTTTGACACCTTCGAACTGGCCGATATTGACTCCAAACTGCTTACGATTTACGGCATGAGCACTGGTTACCATGCAAGCAAGCTTGGAACCTCCCGTGGCCTGAGCGGGTAAACTGATTCCACGGCCGGCGGCAAGACTCTCCATAAGCATTTGCCAACCTTTACCCGCCCACTCGAGTCCGCCAATGATGGCTTCTTGGGCTTTAACTACAACGTCTTTTCCTTGAGTGGGACAGTTATAAAAAGGTACTCCTAAAGGATCATGACGACGCCCCAAGACAACACCGGGAGTGTTACTAGGAATCAAAGCACAGGTAATTCCGACATCTTCTCCTCGTCCCAGAAGGTTTTTAGGATCACGCAGACGAAAAGCCACCCCCAAAACGGTAGAGATGGCGGCTAAAGTAATCCAGCGCTTATTCCAGTTTAAACGAATGTACAGTTCACCGTCTTCTCCGCGAAAAAGCTCCCCTGTAGCTTGTATAGAGCCCGCATCAGATCCCGCCCCGGGTTCAGTAAGTGCAAATGCCGGAATCTCTTCACCTGTGGCTAATCTTGGAAGGTAACGTTTTTTCTGCTCATCTGTTCCATAATGAACTAACAACTCGGCAGGCCCGAGAGAGTTAGGCACCATCACGGTGATGGTTGCCGTCAAGGAACGCGAAGAAAGTTTGTGTATCACTTCAGAATGCGCTAAGGCGGAAAAACCAAGCCCCCCATACTCCTTGGGAATAATCATGCCTAAAAACTTCTCCTTTTTCATGTATTCCCAAATGGCCTGTTCCATTTCACGAGTTTTCCAGATTTTCCAATGATCAATCAGCGAACACAGATGCTCCACCTGATGATCCATGAATTTTTTTTCGTCAGGAGTGAGACCTGGATATTTTTCCTCGTGCAACAACTTTTTGAAGTCGGGCTTGCCGGAGAAAAGATCTTTTTCCACCCACACAACACCCGCTTCCAAAGCGGTTTTTTCAGTGTCTGAGATGACCGGCATGAAAGGCTTCATCAGCCGCATGAGAGGAGCAGAGATCAACAAGCGACGAATCGGACGCACCACAAACAAGGCCCCCAAGATCGCCCAAACCCAAAAGGCCGTGGAGACCCCATGAAAAAGCGCAATGAACATCAAGCCACTCAGGTACCACAGCCAAAACGGAGCTCCCGAATAGCCCAAGCCAGCCACCATGATGATCCAAGCTAAAGTCACCCATCCATTGGCAATATCAGAAAGAATTGGTCCCACAGATCCCCCCAAATTGACCGAAAAAGTGTGAAAGAACGTCTTACTCCATTGGATGCAAAAACACTCTCAGTGGCAAGAAAAACTTGACAGGGCTTTCATCCCCTCGAAACACTGAGTAGGGAGGCGGATTATGTTGCAGAACTACGAATGGTTAAAGGAGTTAGCCACCAGTGAAAACACCTTAGAAGAAAGGGGTGTTTATGATCACTTTACCCCGCTGGATCCACAAGTGTTACTCAGCAAAGAAACCTTGGAGTTTCTTTCAAGACTAAAGGCTGGGTTTATCGAAGCTATTACCGCCTTCAACGAATTAAAAAGCTCCCCACATGGAAGGATCAAACTTTACGGAATAGCGAAGACTTACTCGGACTTCATGTTATTTCGTAACGGTTTTAAAATGGTCTTCGCACAGAAAGAGCCTGGAACCATCGCTATTCGCTACAATTTTCTGATGTCTAATCCCTTATCAAGCCTATCAGAGAATGGAAACTCGGTGAGTATTGAAGAGCACCTGATCAAAGCTAAGATGAGCCCCTTCGGAGACATCGAGTGGACCTTTCAAGACTACCGAGTGTCGCTAGAGAGCATCATTCGTTACCATTTAACTCTCTTCGTACGGGAAAGTTCACAATAGTTACCGAGAAAAAGCTTATGTCCTACAAAAAACACCTTTTTATATGTACTAATGGTAACCCTGATGATCCCAAAAAATGCGCATCCAAAGGCGCGCTTGAGTTACACGCTCAAGTGAAGGAGATGGCCTGTCAAGACTTCAATCCCAAGGAAGTTCGTATCAATCGCTCCGGCTGTCTGGGCTACTGCGAGAAAGGTATTACGGCGGTTCTTTATCCAGATAGTCGTTGGTTTTATGAGTTAACTCCGAAAAGTGAATCTTTGTTACTCAAGACACTGAGAGAGTCCCTGTCACAACAGGAATCTTAATGAGCCTTTCAGACAAAACGCCTCAATAATCCCTATTGGTAATGAGCTCCTCTTTAGCACTCCCTCCTCATCTGGAAAAATTTTATGGCGATTTTTGGGGTTCACGATGGGACCCATTAAGACAAGCCATAACATCGGAAACTTCTCGCAAAGTGATCTGGCAAAACCCTTGGGCGACCGATCTATCAGAACAGCCAAACCCGAGCTCTGAGATACCACGGCAGTCAGCAAAAGAGAGTCACTCAAAACTTATGTTCGATGCCGTATCGAATTGGAATTTAGTTAACTGTAAGGCCCATGACTCCACTCCACTAGGTCCTATCCCAAGAAATGAGGCTTCTGGTCTTCTTAGATTTTACGTTTTGGACCCTGGCAGTGTTCTGATCGCACAAATCTTACCGCTAGAAGGAGAACAAACTCTGGATATGTGTGCTGCCCCAGGAGGCAAAACTCTCGTTCTTTTTTCTCGCCTTTCTGAAGAGCAATCCTTAGTGAGTAACGAACCCTCGGTAGCACGACGAGAGCAGCTGATTCGTACTCTGAGACAATACATTCCAGAACTCCCGCGGCAAAGACTGCGGGTGAGCGGTAAACCAGGGGGGCTTTTTGCCAAATCTCATCCTGAGTTTTTTGATAGTATTTTAGTCGATGCTCCCTGTTCGGGGGAGCGCTACTTATTTAAAAATACGTCTCTACTCAAAGAATGGTCACCTCGTTACTCCGAACGATTAGCGCAAAATCAATATGCCCTACTGACTGCAGCTTTTCATGCCTTGAAAGCGGGGGGATATTTACTTTTTTCCACTTGTTCGATCTCCCCTCTGGAAGGAGATCAAGTGGTGAAGCGATTGCTAGAAAAAAAAGGTAGCATTCGAGTTATTTCAGAAGCCTTTCAAAAATACTCAGAGATTGAACCCACTTCCGTAGGAGGAGCCTATATTCTCCCCGACCGAACGGGATGCGGCCCTTTTTACGCCTGTCTTCTGCAAAAAATTTAGCCCCAAAAGGCTCGACGGAAGAGTCATACAGGTATTAACTATCACTTTGGTTAGGCGCGATCATTTTTTGTAGCTCGCTCCAACCAATAAGCTTCACTCCAAGCTTTTTGGCCTTCTCCAATTTGCTACCGGGAGCCTCACCCACTACCAAATAATCGAGCTTTTTACTCACAGAGGAGATCACTTGTCCGCCTGCAGATTTGATCATTTCTTCTACTTCGTGGCGTGGCCTTGGCAAAGTTCCCGTGATTACAAAGCTCCTTCCCGTTAGGGCTCCATCTTTAAGGCCGTGTGGAGGAGCGTGTTTTTTCTCCCGCACTCCCAGTGACATCATCTCTAACACCAACTCCTTGTTACCCGGAGTTTGCAACCAGGTCATGATGGAATCAGCCACTTTTGGCCCTATTCCAGATATGGAGGTAAGCTCCTCGTGAGTCGCAGTTAAAAACGCCTGCATAGTGCCAAAGTACTCCGCAATATCCTCGGCCGTTGCGGCTCCCACGTGACGAATTCCCAAAGCAAAAATCCACTTAGCCAACTCCACTTCTTTGCTTTTCTCTATACTCTGGAGAATATTTTGCACGGATTTTTCTTTTTTTCTGGGTAACTGAGCGAGTTGATGGGCAGTTAAGCGATAAAAATCAGAGGGCCTTCTCACCAGATGATGATTCCACAACTCTTCAACGAGTTTTTCCCCGATTTTATCGATATTCATGGCGTCACGACTCACAAAATGGATCAATAATCCCTTCTGAATCGCCGGACACTGAGGGTTCTCGCAGCGCAACGCTACCTCACCCTCTTCCTGTACAAGTTTCGATTGGCATTCGGGACAATACTGGGGTGGCGTCACAGCCACCGAGTGTGGAGGTCTTTGCTCTATAATCACTCCGCCAACTTCTGGAATCACGTCACCTGCACGATACACCCAAACCGAGTCACCTACCCGCACATCTTTAGCTTGGAGCTCGGAAAAATTGTGCAAGCTCGCAAATTGAACCTGAACACCTCCCACACGCACCGGCTCAAGTTCAGCCACAGGGGTAACCACTCCTGTGCGCCCCACTTGGAAGAAAATACCTCTTACTTTGGTTTGTACTCTCTCCGCCGGAAACTTGAAGGCCGCTGCCCAGCGGGGAGAGCGCGCCACCTCACCAAGCTCTGCCTGAGCGTCGAGGTCATTCACCTTGAGCACTAAACCATCCAACTCAAAGGGGAGATCATGCCGCACGGATTGCACGAGATGATAGTACCGCATGATGGATTCTAAATCTTTATGCAGCATAAAAAGAGAGGGAGACTGCCACTGAAGAGCGGTCAAAAATCCCAGCTGCTCAAAGTATCTTAAGAGCTCTTCTTGCGTTTTAACGCCGTTGGGTCGAAAGGCTCCCAAAGCATAAGCAAAAAAACGCAAGGGACGCTTGGCAACCAGACGACTATCCAACTGACGTATGCTTCCAGCAGCAGCGTTTCGAGGATTAGCAAAGGTAGGTAAGCCCAGTTCCTCTTGCTCTTTGTTGAGCCTAATGAAATCTTCCTTAAATAATAAGACCTCACCCCGCACCTCAAGAATCGGCGGAACACTCATCACATCGGGTAACCTCAAGGGAACTGAGCGAATCTTTTTGACATTTTCAGTCACATCCTCACCGACTTCCCCGTCCCCGCGGGTAATACCAGCAACAAGCCTACCTTGTTCGTAAACGAGCTCCAAGGCCATACCATCAAATTTGGGCTCCACGGAAAAAGCAACTGAACTGATAGATAGCAAGGACTGAACTCGCGAGATAAAATCCCTCAATTCCTCCTCGTTATAAATGTTACTCAAAGACAACATGGGACGTCGGTGGGATTTTTTTTTGAAAGACTCCAGGACACCGCCACCCACTCTCTGACTCGGCGAATCTGAAAGATCTAACTCATCGGGATACAGCCTTTCCAGCTCCAACAACTCTCGAAATAAATCATCGTACTCGGCATCACTAATCAACGGAGAATCCAAGACGTAGTAACGATAATCATGCTTGGCCAATTCTTGTTTCAGC
This sequence comes from uncultured Pseudobdellovibrionaceae bacterium, assembly GCA_964655485.1. Taxonomy (GTDB): domain Bacteria; phylum Bdellovibrionota; class Bdellovibrionia; order Bdellovibrionales; family Bdellovibrionaceae; genus JANWYU01. Next base: position 9,680 of record CAZZMS010000024.1, read on the forward strand.
CAATCATGCCGCTGTTTGATCTCAGTAGAGTCAGGATGCGGTAAGTTGGATTTTACCATGGGCATAAGTCTCACCAATTCATCTCAAGAAATCACGAAATAACCAACCGCAGCCAGCATACTTACTCTTGAAGCCAAGCCTCACCCACAGGCACAATAGAGATATGTCCGCTTCGCAAAGACTTAGAGTTTTGGCTTCTTCTAGCCAGCTGAATGGGGACATCCACCTGAATGCGGCCGACGCGTCTAAAAGTCTCCTGGAAGTGCTCCGCGAACATCGAATCCCTATAAACTCCAGCTGTGGCGGACATGGCACCTGCGGTACCTGCCGCGTTTTTTTGGAGACCACCAGTCAGCCCATGGATTTGCCGCGTAATGTTCAGGAGCAAGAGTTTTGGACCTCACGCGGCTATCCCACCACTCATCCCGAGAGATTGAGTTGCCAAATCCTCATCGGTCAGTTACCCCCGGACTGCTGGGTGAAGCTGATAGAGTAAAGACAAAAAGAAAGCTTGGCCCCGCTGACATAAAAAAGTAAAAATGAGCTTATGAATCCTAATTTGCCCTCCTCCCCTCGTGCTATGATTTCAACAACTCCTTGGCAAACCACGCACTGGTTTAAAGAGGCGCTACCGAAAAGTTTTATTAAGGGGGAATACATCTATCACCAGGGCGATAGTTACCAAGGGCTGTATTACATCAAAAAAGGCATCGTCGCTTTAAAGCACGTCTCAGCCACGGGCAGAGAGTACCTTCTGCGCTTTTATAAGTGCCAGTCCATCTTTGGACACCGGGCCATGTTAAGCTCAGAGCCTTACTATGCCAGTGCTGTGGCGCTAGAGCCTTTGGAGGTACTTTTTTTGCCCAAGGAACAAGCGTGGGATCTTTTTGAGCGCAACCCGCACTGGTACAAGGAACTAGCGATTTATCTCGCTAAGGACTTAGGGGGGTGCGAGAAGCAAAGGATTATGATTTCAGAAAATCAAATTTTAGCTCGCACGGCGCAAGCTCTGTTGTATTTAAAAGAGTTTTTTCCTCAGAGAAATTGGACCAGACAGGAAATTGCGGAGTATATTTCGAGTACGGCAACTACGGTGATTAAGGCCTTAGCCGAACTCGAGCGCAGAGGACTGATTCGCCAGCAAGGACGACGTATTGATGTGCTCAATCGCGAGGGACTTCTCGCGATTCCTGAGGATGAGGTTTTTTGAGATGTTACCCTAATTTAAAAAACCGATGTTAGTTACTTGTCCTTGAAAAATCCACGTCCACAGTTTGTTCCTACCTGGGCTTTTACCTTTCGACCCTGGACAGGTCCTCCACAGCTCGGGCTGCAAAAGGCTTACCCTCTTGGCCCTCCATGGCGCTTAAATTTTCCAGGCGAAGAAAAAGCCTCTGGAGATAACCAACAAAGACGCCTCGTTTATACCATCCTCTACACAAATTGAAGCAAAATCTCTAGGGTTCTTGTTACCAGAAACGAAAATATCACTGGTGTACCCCTCAGGGCGTTAATTCATTGAATTGGTTAACCTTTTAAACGATTTCGGTCAAAGAGCTAAAAATATTGCGTTACCAAGCCAAAAAACGCAAGAACCAAGACTAATATGATTTAAAGATATCAAGGAATCACAAAAGTCGACTCATTCGTATTAGGTATATCCAATCTTTCTCAAAAACGTCTCACGCGGTATTTCGAAACCTCCCAGCGACTCTGTAAAAGAATTAAGGACTTGGATATCCATCCAATCCCAACCCCACCCATCCCTAAGCCAATGGATGAGCTCCCACAAAGCCAATTTCGACGTATTAGGCTCCAAGTGAAACATACTTTCCGCCGAAAAATAATTTGGCATCAATACTCCATAAATTCCACCAACTAGACGCTCCTCACTATTCCATACCTCCACACTCAGGGCCCTTCCGCTTTTCCACAACTCCGTGTAAGCGGGTAACATTTCAGGAAGAATCCAGCTACCGCTTTGCCCAGGGCGCTTCATTTGCGCGCAACTTTGCATCACCTGGGGAAAGGCTTGATTCCTAGTCATTTGGTAGGGATGTTTGCGATACCATTTCAAAAAACTTTTCGCCCAATGCATGGACGGAAAGTGAAAAATAGCCCTAGGATCCGGTGAAAACCACAGAATGGGTTGACGAATCAAGGGCCAGGGAAAGCAAGCTCTTTGGTAGGCAGCCAGCAACCAATTCTCTGACCATTGCCCACCCACATAGACGAGCCCGGTGTCGTCTGCAGCCTGCGGTGAGAAAATCTCATCCAAAGAGTCACTCACGAATCATTATGTTACCCTTCATTAAAAATAGGGTCATGCTTTTTGTATTCTGCCTATGCCGCCCGAGACAAGCTTGCCCCCGACGTTTTTACTCTGCCCTGCTCACTCAAGCGCGCCTCACCCTGAGCTGAACCAACGAGAGCCTGCAGCTCACTGCCGATCACACGAATCGCACGGATAGATTCCTCGGCCGTTTGCACGAGTTGATGGAGCTCGTTGGTAATGGCTGCATTAGCCTGTACGGCTTGATCGATTTCGTTAAGAGCTTGCGAAACCTGCTCAATTCCTGCACTTTGCTCCTTCGAACGAATAGCATTCTCCTGAGTCAAAGTTGTTACCCGCTTTTCATCCTCTGCTAAGGCAAGTAGGCTTGTCTCCGTTTTTTCTCCAAGCTCTTTGAGCTTTTGAATCAAGCTTAAGTTTTTCTCAATCAATTGCCCAACTTCAGCACTGGAGGACATGGATTTTTGCGCCAAAGTACGAACAGCATCTGCTACCACAGCAAAGCCGCGTCCCTGCTCGCCTGCTCGCGCAGCCTCCACGGCAGCATTTAAAGCAAGTAAGTTGGTTTGAAAGGCGATATCGTCAATCACGTGTGCTACAGAACGAATGCGCTCAGCCTCGGTCACCAACTCGTGTATGGCCTGACCCAAAGACTGCATATCTTGAGTGGAGCTAGCCACTGTCGCCGAGGTTTGATCGGCCACTTCTAAGGTCTGTTGCATATTTTGGCTATTAAGCTGCACCTGCGAAGAAATTTCCTCCATGGAAGCCACTATCTCCTCAAGAGAGGCCGAGCTTTGAGTGCTCGCAGACGACAAGCGCTCACTCATACGTTTGAGATTTTCCATGCGCTCATCAAAAAGTCTCATCTGATGGGAGAGATTTTGCACACCTGAGCTGATACTTGAGGTGACGCGTTGAGAGATTGCCCTTCCCAAAAAGAAGAGACTGAGCAAAATGGCGGGTAAGCCGAACATAGTTGTTGCATTGAGGATCTCCAAGGTTCGCTGGTGACCAGCAGATTCCCTGTCGAGGCTCAACTTCATTTGCTCCGAGATCTTATTAGAGATGGTTAGCAATTGAGTCGCCGATGTATGACAAGGACCTACG
>CAZZMS010000025.1:0-9691 GCA_964655485.1 uncultured Pseudobdellovibrionaceae bacterium
CTTATATTCTGAATTCCGCTCAGGATCTATCTTGGCAAGCTTTGCTTAAAGTGGCGCAAACACGTTGGGGGGCCCATGGGACTTTGACCTATGACCTGCTTAGGCAGTGGCAGCAGGCTTGGCAGACAGAGTTATCCGAACAAAACAAGGTGTTACAGTTGGACTTTCAATGTAGTCCCGTGCTGTATGCGATGGAAAAAAAAGGAGTGTTACTGGATGTAGACACTCTACTAGCAGAAAGTCAGGAGCTAGGACGCGAGCTAAAAATTTTAGAGCGTAAAATCTTCGAGCTGGCCGGATCCGAGTTTAACGTGAATAGCACGAAACAACTCGCCTTCATTTTATTTGAAAAATTACAGTTACCCATTATAAAAAAAACGAAGACAGGTCCCTCAACGGATGCCGAGGTTTTAGAGCAGTTACGCTCCGCCCATCCGCTTGTTCCCCTGCTTTTAGACTATCGTGAATTGACGAAGTTAAAATCCACCTATGTGGATCCATTACCTCAGTGGGTGGATCATAATCATCGCTTACATACCCATTTTCTCCAAACCTCCACAGCGACTGGCCGCCTTTCCAGCGAAAAACCCAATCTACAAAATATTCCTATTCGTACTGAAAGGGGAGCGCGACTAAGGAAGGCCTTTATTGCTCCTCCAGGTCATCTCCTCGGCTCTTTTGATTACAGCCAAATTGAGTTGCGGATTTTAGCCCATCTCAGTGAAGATCAAGCCTTAATTGCGGCCTTTGAAAAAGGTTTGGATGTACACGCCGCCACAGCCAGTGAAATTTTTGATTGTCCAGTAAAGGATGTGACCAGCGAACAAAGGCGTATAGCAAAAGCCGTGAACTTTGGGATCGTTTATGGTCAGGGTGTCTTTGGTTTGGCTCAAACTTTGGGTATTACCCGCACGGAGAGCAAAGATATTATCGACCGACACCATCGCCGCTTCCCGCGTGTGCGCGATTATTTGCAAGAAGTGATTAAACAAGCTGAAAAGCAAGGGTTTGTGACCACCCTCTGGGGACGCCGCCGCTACATTCCTGAAATTCAATCACGCAATCCTGCGCAGAAAAAATTTGGCGAGCGTGCAGCTATGAACGCCCCCATGCAAGGTACGGCCGCAGATATTGTGAAAAAGGCGATGATTGATGTGCATCACTTGGATGGCATTAGTCTCGTGTTACAAATTCATGATGAGTTACTCATCGAAGCTCCCCAAGAGGGGTTACAATCTCAGGCAGAGGTGATTAAGCGCACCATGGAACAAGCAGCCAGCTTACGAGTTCCTCTCGTGGTGGATTTTAAGCTAGATAAGCATTGGGCGCATTAGGGCCATGTAACCTCGGTCATCACTCTAGGAAAAACCCTAAATGGTCGAACCTGAGAAATCGATTTTTTTAACAGTTTTTCCCTCTCTGGGCTTTTTCGTTTCGACCCGGGGCACGCCATCCATGGCTCAGCTGCAAAGGGCTTACGCCCTTAACCATCCATGGTGCAGAGGCCTCCGGGCGAAAGAAAAAGCCCAGAGAGGAAGCCACTAAACACCCATCGATTCTGCCGGTTTTTGAAGCAGTTTAATCAAAAATCCGAAGCCTATTCTAGCATCAGAAAATCCCAAAACCCAGGCTGATGCGCATTTCAAAACGCCCAAGAATGAATCAGTCTTAACTACTGATACCTATAACAAATCGACACAAAGGAAGGACACTCGTTGTTGTTACCCCCGCAGGGACGAGTTTCTCCGCCTGGGAGATTTTGAATGAAATTATATTGAATATATTTTTGCGGATCACTATCGCCTGAATCGTAACATTTGCCATACACTTCACCCAATTCGGTCATAACGGCACACATATGGTTAGGATCTGTATTAATTTCCCAATACTCCGCGGGTAACACTCGCCGAGCCATCTCGAGGCGCATGCGATTAAGCCTCACCGTTTGCCCATAACGACTAGTGGTTTCATTCAAACTCGCCGTGCTTTGTGGGGGACAAACATACCTTACCCCATTGACCGAACCGCCGGGCACACTCGCATCTCGCGGCCCAGGAGCACAAGCTCCACCACCCCAACAATAAGGACGCTTTTTCGGATCAGCAGGATCGATACGATCTATGTGACGCACAATTATCAAAGAGAAACAATCCCAACCTTGCCCTTCTGACTCGGAAAGACTGCGTGGCGGCTTTTGCGTAGTATCGACCTCATCAACCCCCACCAAAAAACGTGAGTCGGTAGCCACCCAACTGCCGCCTTGCCCGGGGCGATTGGAGAATCTCAATTGGTAACCTCTCCCCATCAAGGTATTGATGTTACCCTCCACTCCCCCTTGGGCGTCCACCATATCACTAATGTATTGTGCGCCGGTTTGCGCAAAACCCGCAGCAATCATGAGATTATTGCGTAGTTCACGTAAGAATAATTTCTGGTCCTGCTCGCTTTTTCCCCAACTGATGGAACTCATCAAGACACGCTCCGCAGGATCTAACTCAGAAAAAAAGGACACTCGCTGTCTTTGCCACTCATTGGCCCCCGTGCCCAAAGGAGGTGCCTGAATGAAATGGTTAGTAAAAGATGGCTCATACAAAGGGGCCACCAGAAAACGGATGAGTTCGTAATCCCATCCAAAGCCCCCTTCTTGACGGGAGCGTTCGCGATTCACCAGAGCGACCGCAGGTTGCCACAGTCCCTGACTATCCCCTAGGCGCTCAAACAAAACTTTTCTCAAAATCCCAGCGTCAGAACGCTTAAACTCATTTTGTACATATTCAAAAAACTCGGGGCGGATCCGCATTCCCGCCTGCAAGCGATAAGACTTTTCCGCCGCAGATAAGGACCCCAAACCAAAATCATTAGCATAACTGAGATTATCAAAGGCCCCCGCGCGCACACTGAAGGTACTCCTAGTAAGAAGGGAATTATCCCCTTTTACCTCGCCTGATTTAGGGCAACTCATGTAAGCCACGTGGTTTAACGAATACTCCAGAGGGAAAGGGGCACGATGGATTCTGGCATCAATACTGGTGGGAGAGCCCGCTAAGCGACTGAGGCTGCTACTCGTGGTGTCCGCATCAAAGCCCGCCTTGCCGCAGTTTTGGAAGTTCACCACCAAAACAGCCACCGCACCTCCAAGGGCTAGTGTCAGGAATTTACGGCGTAAACGTTCCGACGCCAGTCGCTTCATTTTTCCCCCACATTTTTAGGCTATCACGCTCTACCCTGACTTGCCACGCTTCCTCTGGCGTGTTTCAATACGGGACATGAAAAAACTGACGAAAGCCGTAATCCCTGCCGCTGGGCTTGGAACCCGCTTCTTGCCTGCGACCAAGTCCATACCCAAAGAAATGCTAACCGTGGTGGATGCCCCAATTATTTTTTATGTCATTGAGGAAGCGATTGCCGCAGGCATTCAGGACATTGTGCTTATTCAAGGGCGAGGCAAAACCGCCATTGAGGATTTTTTTGATACCTCATACGAGCTGGAACACAAGCTGGCACAAGACAACAAATATCATCTGATGGAACGAGTGGAGCGTGTGCGCTCACGAGTGAACATCATTTCCATTCGTCAAAAACAAGCCCTTGGTCTAGGGCATGCGGTTTTATGTGCTAGGCCCATTGTGGGAGATGAGCCTTTTGCTGTGTTACTGGGTGATGAAATTATGGTGCCGCAATCACCTCAGGAAAACTACACCCTGTGCGATCTCAAAGCGAGTTTTGAGAGGCTTCAAGCCTCCACAGTAGCCGTCATGCCGGTAACACAAAACGATGTGAGTAAGTATGGAATCGCTGATGTGGATGAAACGCAAAGCTCTCCGTGGCAAGTGCGCCGATTTGTGGAAAAACCCTCTCCGCAGGAAAGCCCCAGCCGCTGGGCTCTCCCTGGTCGTTATGTGTTTTCACCGGAGATTTTTGAAATTTTAGAAAACACCCCACCGGGACGGGGAGGAGAGATCCAACTCACTGATGCCATGAACGAACTCGCCCAGCGCAAAGAGTTTTTTGCCCAGCCCATCACCAACAAACGTTACGATGCTGGGGACAAGCTAGGTTACCTCATGGCTAATATTGAACTTGGCCTTAAGCACCCTCAGCTGGGAGAAGAACTACGAGCTTACTTAAAAGAACTTGCTCGCAACGCCCTTTGACAAGACGAATAAAAGCACAGCTCAAGTTCCCCCAGTGCGACAAAACTCATAGAATGTGAGTTTGTATGAGTAACCTGTATCCGCTTTTCTCTTTTTTGAGCCATCGATCCAAACTCTGGAGCTACTTACAACAGTCTGTCAGAGATCTTTTCATCAGCTTCACTCAGATAACCAAACTTGTCATACTTACCGCCATGTTTGCGCCATCTCAACTCACATGGGCTTTACCTAGCACGGCTGAACTTGCCGAATCATGGAAAGCGGGTAACATCCCTCAAGCCTACAAATGGGAAGCCTTGTGGCAGGTTCAGGATAAAGAAAGCTCTTGGGTGTTCAAAACCACCTCATGGGTCTTGGGTAACGACGAGTGGAAGATTCAGATTCATAGTGATTCGGGCGGGACACTTTTAGCCGAGTGGGTCACACAAACTCAAGGCTTTTATCACAACGGGCAAAGACTCCCCTCTCACCTAGCTAAGTCAGCGTTCTTACCTTTACGTTGGTCATGGCAGTTACCCTTTAGCCTGCTTAATGCAGGAACCACCCTGAGCCTGAGTAAACAGCAAGGTACCGTCAGTTACCAAGTACAATGGCCGAGTGGGAATATTCTTTGGCTGAAAACGGAACCACTCATGCCCATACGTATGCGGCTCACCTCGGATTGCGAGTGGCGCTGGTCCTTAAGTGCACAAAAATCTGGTAACCTACAAATAGCAAAAACTTGGACGAGCCAATGGGATAGCTCGCAAACCACAGGGCAGACGACTCTGATCATAGCTTTGCGGCCTGCGTCTAATTTAAACAGCCTTTTATCTCCAAGCTCTCCTAGCCTTTTCGCTCACAATCCTCAAAGCGATGCTGGCTCCCAAGACCCCGTCCGCGAGCAACAACAGCGCTGGCTGAGCCTATGGGCTAAAGCCTGCTGGGGAGCCCCTTAATCTCGCCCATGAGATATTGGAAAATCGCCGTTCACTCCCCTTTGTGGCGAACTTTGACCTACGAAAACCCGCAAGGTCTAGAGTTACATACTGGCTCAGTGGTTTATGTACCCTTAGGACGACAAAAGAAAGTGATTGGCGTCTGTCTCGCTCCGGTTAGTGATGAGTCGGTACCACAAAATGTAGAAATAAAACCCATCATCGAACCTGCCATGGAGGGGTGGCGCATTGCCCCTGAGGAGTTACGCTGGGCGAGTTGGTTATCAGAGGAGTATGTATATCCCCTAGGCCTCATTTTACCTCTCTTGTTACCCGCTGGGCGGCTGGCTCCCAGTCGTGCGAAAAAAAAATCCATGCAGGGTCTTTCCCTGCCGAGTAAGCCTCCCATTCGCCTCAATGAACTCCAGCAAAAAATTCTAAGTAACATTCTATCCCATGCTACCAGTTACCAAGTGCATTATCTCCACGGCGTGACTGGCTCTGGCAAAACAGAGATTTACATCCAACTGTTTAAACACGTCTTAGACTCAGGTCAGCAGGGCTTGTTTTTGTTACCTGAAATTTCTCTCACTCCCCAGATGATCGCCCGCTTCAATCAAGTGTTTCCTCAACAGCTGGTGGTGATACACTCTGGACTGACACCAGCCAAACGCAATGAAGCCTGGTATAAAATGCAAGAAGGCTCTCCGCAGATTTTGCTCGGAGCACGCTCGGCTTTATTTTGCCCTATTCCCAAGCTTGGCCTTATTGTCATCGATGAAGAGCACGATGGAAGCTTCAAACAGGAAACACGCCTGCGTTACCATACGCGTGAAGCTGCGATAAAATTAGCTGAGATCAAAAACATTCCTCTCCTGTTGGGTTCGGCTACCCCCAGTCTCGAAAGCTACCACGCCATCAAACAAGGAACTTTCCATTACCATCATCTTCCCCGTCCTGCGGCAACATCAGAAACACCAGAGATTCACTTAATCTCTTTGCGTAGTCCTGAAACTTTTGAAGCGAAACACAAAATACCCAAAGAACTCACCTGGTTACCCCGCTGGCTTAGCCCAGAGCTTTATGTCCAAATCAAAAGCTCCTTGTCCCAGAACAAGCAAGTGGCTTTGCTCCTTAATCGTCGAGGTTTTTCTTCTTTCTTACTCTGTGAGTCCTGCGGCTATGTCGTGAAATGCCCGAATTGTGAAATCTCACTAACCTTGCACAAAGGGAATGCTCTTGTTTGTCACTACTGTGGTTACCAACAAGATTATACCGAGGCTTGCCCGGCTTGTCCTGATGGAACCCTGAAGCCCCTAGGACTCGGCACAGAGCAAGTCGAGGATGTTTTGCAATCCAGCTTTCAGCCTTTTCAAACCTTGCGGATAGATCGGGATGAAGTCCAAAATCTGGAGGATCTCGAGATCGCTCTTGAACGCTTTGCTCGCAAAGAGTCTCATATTTTGATTGGTACCCAGATGATTGCTAAGGGGCTGGATTTTCCGGACCTACAAAGTGTCGGCCTGATCTATGCCGAACAAGGCCTACACCTACCGGATTTTCGTTCAGCCGAACGAACCATGCAGCTGTTACTGCAAATGATGGGGCGAGCTGGTCGACATGCGCGCCGCCCTGAGGAAAGAGGGCAAATCCTCATCCAGACCTATCAACCCGAGCATCCCTTGTTTCAATTTTTATTGCAAAGAGACTACCTAGGATTCGTGGAGCAAGAACTGGAATTACGCAGACAATGGTTTTACCCTCCGTTTAGCCGCTTGGCACTTATTCACCTAGAAAATACGCGCCTACAAAAAGTGGACGCTGAAGCTCGGGCTATCCGTCATTGGCTAGAGCAAGGCAAGACAGAACTCCTTCAAAGAGTTCGGCCAAAAGATGACAGTTGCCACACCCCCCTGGGGGCGCGCTTAGACATTCTGGGGCCAGCCCCTGCCCCCATTCTTAAGATTAAAAATCGCTTTCGTTACCATATTCTCCTAAAGTATTCTCCCGGATTGCCGGTATCCAAACTCATTCGTCAAATCCTGATTCACGCTCAAAAACACAAAATAAGTTCTACCTTGCACGTGGACATTGACCCCCAACATCTCATCTAGTGAAATAAAGAGCATATGTCGCAAACGGTCACTTGCCCTCAATGTGGGCAAAATGCCTCCCATTTGAAAACCTTAAGTGAAGGACTGATCCGAAAACTTGAGGAGGCTGGCCATAGTGGACTCCCCCAGCAGATGTGCGAGAGCTGTTACCAGCAGTATGCGGGGCAAGTGGCGCGCGGAGCCGTGCTCATGGCGGAAATGAAAGCGCGTGAGCAAAAAAAAATGATGATCTGGAAGTCACGGGTAGGGTTACTGAAAAAAGCCCGTGCTTTGATGAAAGAAAAAGCGTTCGCTGATGCCGCTATTGCTTACGAAAAGTATCTCAAGGTTTTAGAAACCATTTATGAAGTGGGTAACAATGAGTTGACTCCAGAGCATTTGAAAAGCACGGCTCGCACTCAGGAAATCACCGTAGTCGCTAGCGTTTATTGGGATCTGCTACGCATTTATGATACCAGTGACCGTTACACACAACGACAAGAGCAGGTGGCAAAAAAGCTTGCGGAATTTTTACCTTTTACTCCTTTGTTACCCGATTTGGTCAAAAAAGCTCAGGCCTTTGAGAAAAGCGCAAAAAAAGCGCATATTATTCGTAATTTTTTAAAGCAAGTGACCGAGAAAAAATCGCGCTGCTTCGTTGTAACAGCATGCAGCAGTCCGCACGATCACCTCACCGTCCTGCGCTGGCGTGCTTTTCGTGATCATGTGCTACGCCAACACCTCTGGGGACGCCGGTTTATCGCTTGGTACTATCGCCACTCGCCAGCTTGGGCGGCTTGGTTGCATGAGCATCCTTTTTGGCGTCGGGGGTTTGGTCTTGCGTTTCAAATAGGGGGATGGATGCTCCAACAAGCGATGCGCTTAACAGTTTTTGGCCGCAATTTTATAAGCCTAGTTCACCTTGAAGACCTGGAGATCTAAAAATCCCTCTGAGCGATTGAAAATGAAGGATACCCAGAGGCGTAGTCACAGAAGAAGTACTTTATAAGCACTGCGCTATGCGATGAAACAAATCTTTCTGGGGAGAGAAATTCCCTCTCCCCATCACTTTCCGCTTGCCCCAAGGGGCCAAAGCCTTTGGAATGTAAGCATGAAATCGCAGACAAGCTTTGACGTGATCATCATTGGGGCTGGCCTAAGCGGGCTTAGCATAGCATGGACACTTCACCAACAAGGTCTACATGTGACTGTGCTAGAAGGGAGTGAGCAAGCCCTGGGGACTCATCACCCTATCAAAATCGGCCCCTTCCAGCTCGATAATGGATTTTCTCTAGTGACCGATGAGGATTCGAGCCAACGCGCTTTAGAGTGGCTAAAAACTCTGGGTTTACCCCTGAGCAGCACCCGTGTTTCACAAAGCTTGTGGACCTACGATAACGGGCAACTAAAAGCATGGAAGGCCTTCCGTGACGATCAACACGTGGAAGCGATCGAGGCCTTTTCCCCTTTGATGCTCCCGCAGAGATTAAGCCTATCCCACACCTTCTATGAAATCGGTGAGTGGCTGAAAACGCGGCTAGAGGGTGTCGTGCACTACCGACAGTTGGTGACCAAAGTCACACCCACGGCATCTGGCGCTTTTGTTTACGTGGGTAACAAGGAAAAACCTTTACAAGCCCGTGTCGTCGTCTATACGGGTGATTTGACAGATCTGCCCCTTCTCGTACCTGAAGATCTGCTTGGTCAAAGACTACGACAGCATCTCAAGCGTCCTAAGGCTTGGACCATGTTAAGTTTAGATTTGCTCCATGAGCAGCTCATCGAGGAGGATCCACACAAATTGTTTATTCTCGACAGCTCCAGCGCGGACGAGCTAGCTCCGCTTTGGGGGTATTTTATGCCAGCACAAACCACAGAGTCTGCAACAGGAGGAATGCAGGTCTCTCGCTGGGTGAGTTTTTTACCTGATGCTGATGCCGAGGACGCAGACCAAAGTAGCCAACTCATCAAGAAAATGAAAAAACAAATTCGTCGCGCTTTCCCCCAAATCGATGAGGTGGCCCCTGTGAGTGAAAGAATCACTCTTCTGCCTGGCCATAGTGGAACTTTTGTGGATAGTAGCATCAAGGATGGTCAATACCTCAAGGGATTTCCCGCCCTGAAACTCGCCTCCAGTCGGCTAAGCCCTTGGGCAGGTGGCCCGTGGCGCTGGGCCGAAAGGGCTATGACAATCAGTCAAAGCGTGCTAGAAGAGGGGATAAAAAGGAGTGCACATGAACAATCCTCTCTTACAATGGAAACAGGGTTACCCCAGCTTTGACAATACCTTTGATTTTTCTCAGTTAAAAGTTGAACACTTCTTACCAGCTACTGAAACGAGTTTTCAGTGGGCTTTGGCCAATATCGAAAAGATTGAAGCCAATCCCGAGCCTCCCACCTTTGCCAATACCATCGAGGCCCTCGAGACCGCTGCCGAGGATTTCGAATGGGTCACTGGGATTTACTTTAATTTGTTCAGTGCGGAGGCGAACGAAGGGCTACAAAGTTTAGCCGAAAAAATCTCCCC
>CAZZMS010000026.1:0-6641 GCA_964655485.1 uncultured Pseudobdellovibrionaceae bacterium
CCTTCGCGCTCCAACACCCTGGAAGGCTCGGTAACAGTAAAGGGAACACCGCGCGTGTTTAGCTTAATAGGTCCGCGTATCAGCCTTCCCAGCTGGGGGGTGCGGGTTCGAGACCCGTCCCCCCCACCAATACCCAAGCCCGTGTAGCGCAGTGGGAGAGCACCCCCTTGGTAAGGGTGAGGTCGTCGGTTCGGCTCCGATCACGGGCTCCATCCTACGCAGGGTGGCTTGCGGGTTGACAGGCTATAGGCAAAAAATAAGTGAGCATTCACTTATCGTATTAACCCTTTAGAGGAGGACTCTATGTCAAAAGAGAAGTTTACGAGGACCAAACCTCACGTAAACATCGGAACCATCGGTCACGTGGACCATGGGAAAACGACCTTGACCTCCGCCATCACAAAAGTTTTGGCGAAACAAGGTAAAGCTCAGGCGATGAACTACGATCAGATCGATAAGAGCCCTGAGGAAAAAGCCCGTGGGATTACCATTTCAACAACTCACGTGGAGTATGAAACTGAGAAGCGTCACTACGCTCACGTAGACTGCCCCGGTCACGCTGACTACGTGAAAAATATGATTACTGGTGCCGCTCAGATGGACGGTGCTATTCTCGTGGTATCCGCAGCTGACGGCCCTATGCCACAAACTCGTGAGCACATCCTCTTGGCTCGTCAGGTGGGTGTACCTGCTCTCGTGGTGTTCATGAACAAAGTGGACATGGTGGATGATAAAGAGTTGTTGGATCTCGTTGAGATGGAAGTGCGCGAGCTTCTCTCCAAGTACGAGTTCCCCGGTGATGATATCCCCATCGTAAAAGGTTCTGCTTTGAAAGCGATGGAAGGTGATCAGTCTGAAATCGGTGAGCCCGCAATTCTCAAGCTCATGGAAGCCTGTGATAGCTACATTCCTGAGCCCGTACGTGCGATCGATAAGACTTTCTTGATGCCTATCGAGGACGTTTTCTCTATCTCTGGTCGTGGTACTGTTGTGACTGGTCGGGTAGAGCGTGGTATCGTGAAAGTGGGCGATGAAGTGGAAATCGTGGGAATCCGTCCTACCCAAAAAACGACTGTTACCGGTATCGAAATGTTCCGCAAAATCTTGGATGAGGGACAAGCCGGTGACAACTGCGGTGTTCTGTTGCGTGGTACCAAGAAAGAAGAAGTTGAGCGTGGTCAAGTATTGGCCAAGCCTGGAACGATCACTCCGCACAAGAAGTTCGCCGCTGAAGTGTATATTCTGACCAAAGAAGAAGGTGGACGTCATACTCCTTTCTTCAATGGTTATCGACCTCAGTTCTACTTCCGTACCACAGATGTTACCGGTGTGGTCACTCTGAAGCCTGGCACTGAGATGGTTATGCCCGGTGACCGTGTTCAGTTAGAAGTAGAATTGATTACACCTATCGCCATGGAAAAAGAGTTGCGCTTCGCGATCCGTGAGGGTGGACGCACTGTTGGTGCTGGTGTAGTTGTTGAAATTAAAGAGTAGTCACTATTAGATCGAAAGATCAGGGCTCTTTTGTCTTGCCTAAGACAAAAGAGCCTTTTTTCATCCCCCTGACTTATTTTTATGGGTTGCGGCTTGATCCGTACTCGGGGGATGGCAACAATAAGGCGTAAATGTTCGTAGCTAAAGTAGGGCTGTAGCTCTAACGGTAGAGCGAAGGACTCCAAATCCTTAGGTTCAGGGTTCGAATCCCTGCGGCCCTGCCAAATTGAGGCCTTTCGGAATCAAGGAGCAGGAATGGAAAAAAGTTTTTCCAAAATTTTGACTTTAAGCTTTGCTCTGTTCGGTGCGATCACGGCTATTGCTTTAAGCTTACTCCTGAAGAGCTTGGCTGGAGCCTTTGCCTCACTATCCATTATGATGGGGTATGATTGGTTTCGGCATGGATTACCCGTGGTGGTGGGATTTATCGTTTTTCTCTCTTTGCAATTTCATCCTCGCGCTTTGGGCTGGGGATATGAGGTTTTAACCGAGTTAAGCCGTGTGGTGTGGCCGCCACGCAAGGATGTGTTAGTTATGACTTGGGCTGTTCTGGTGATGGTAATATTCATGGCCCTTGTAATCGCTTTATTTGATGTGATTGCAGCTGCGATTATGAATCTTGTTGTGAGTTAGTAGGTAAAGATGACTTTGTGAGGGACCCGAAAAGCGAGAATAGAGTTTTTTGAGGGGAGCTTGTCATGGAAAAAAAATGGTATGTCGTAAATGTTCAAACTGGTTGTGAGATGGCAGCTAAAGCCTCGATTGAGGAGCGTGTGAAAAAACTCAATATGCAAGAGTTTTTTGGGGATATTTTGGTTCCCTCTGAAAATGTGACGGAGCTGACAAAAGGTGGTCAGAAGGTCACAAAAGCTAAAAGGGTCTTCCCCGGGTATATTTTCGTCAACATGGTATTTAACGAAGAAACTTGGAAGTTAGTGCGTGGTTCATCAAAAGTCGGGGGCTTCGTCGGGGGCTCTCGAACTCGCACCAAGCCTCCTGAAATTAGTGAGGCAGAAGTGATGAAAATGATGGAGAGAAATGCTCAGGCTACTACCGAAAAGGTGCGTCCAAAGCTGGATATCTCTGTGGGGGAGCCGGTTGTAGTTACCGATGGGCCTTTTGCTAATTTTAATGGAGTGATTGAGGAAGTGAATGAGGAAAAAGGTAAAGTCAAAGTCTCTGTGTCTATTTTTGGTAGACCGACTCCTGTGGAGTTAGATTTTCATCAGATTGAGAAGGCCTAGTATTTCCCATGATGTTTTCTAATTCTCGTTCTGTTTATGCTTCGGCCTTAGATGCGATTGGTAAGACTCCGATAGTGGAACTTGCTCGCCTGAGGGAAAAAGAAGGGCTCAAGGATCGTTTTTTTGCGAAGCTAGAGTTCACCAATCCCGGGGGCTCTGTCAAGGATCGGATTGCTCTTTCCATAATAGAGGATGCGGAAAGGCGCGGATTATTGAAGCCAGGGGGGACCATCGTAGAGGCCACCAGTGGTAACACGGGCGTGGGTTTGGCGATGGTCGCGAACCTTAAAGGTTACAGCTCCGTATTCGTTATGCCGGATAAAATCTCTGAGGAAAAAAGAGCTATTCTTAGGGCTTACGGAGCGAAGGTGGTTATTACCCCTACGGGGCTCGAGCCGGATGATCCCCAAAGTCATTACAGTGTGGCCAAGCGAATTGCTTTTGAAACCCAGGGGGCTTATCTGACGAACCAGTACCACAATCCTGCCAATGTCGATGCTCATTATCGCACGACTGGGCCTGAAGTTTGGCAGCAAATGGGAGAGCAGATTGATGTTTTTGTGGCAGGAGCTGGTACCGGCGGCACCATCAGTGGTGTGGGCCGATTCTTAAAAGAAAAAAAGCCCAGCTTAAAGGTTCTCCTTGCTGATCCGGTAGGTAGCATTCTTACAGATCTAGTGAAGCATGGTCGTGTGATGCAGCCACCTCACGCCTACGATGTGGAAGGGGTGGGGGAGGATATGTTACCAGACAATGTGCATCTGCGTTTGATTGATGACGCGATTCAGGTAAATGATAAGCAAGCTTTCAATATGGTTCGTCGACTCATTCGTGCAGAGGGTCTTTGTGTCGGCCCCTCATCCGCCTTGGCTCTGGTAGCAGCCTTAGAATGGGCTCAACTCAATTCTTCAGAAGAAGTCCGTAACTTTCTCATTGTCTTCCCTGATCATGGTCGAGCTTATTTATCCAAAGCCTTCAATGACGAATGGCTAAAGGCTAAGGGATATTTGGATTAACAGCTCTGGTTATTTTCTAGTCCCTGAAAAAACCATTTTTACAGTTTTTCCCTCCCCGGGCTTTTTCCTTTCGACCCGGGGCACGCCCTCCGTGGCTCTGCTGCAAAGGGCTTCCGCCCTTGGCCATCCATGGTGCAGAGGCCTCCGGGCGAAAGAAAAAAGCCCGGGGAGACCACCAGTCAAAACGCATCGTTTCTCAAAGTTTTTGGATGATGTTATCGAAATCCCGTGGATTATTGTGTTACCAGATAGAATAAAATACAGCTCTGGACGGCGTTTCAAGGCGTCATTGAATTAATTAGGTTAAACTATTTTTTTTGTATCGCTGGCCCTGATTAATTAGGTTCTACGAAAAAAGGCCAAGATTGCTCTTGGCCTTTTTCGTTTTATTAGATCGATGAACTGCAGGGATTAAGCGCTGCGTACGGGAATCTTGAGGTAAGGTACTCCATTGGATTCTGGCTTGGGTAACACGCCTCCGAAAACATTCACTTGAATGCTGGGCAGTAACAACTTAGGTGCTGCCAATTGAGCATCGCGATGTTTGCGGAAGTTTACAAATTGCTCCTTAGTTGTATTGGCATTTAGTTGGATGTTGTACTTCTTTTCTTCACCAATTGTTGATTCCCATTTTACCTCGCGACCGTCGGGTTGGTAATCGTGACCTACAAAGACGCGAGTTTCATCAGGTAACTTATAGAGTTTTTCATGTATGGAATGGTACAACTGTTCAGCACTTCCAGCAGGGAAGTCACAGCGACCAGTACCAAAATCCGGCATAAACAAAGCGTCACCAGTGAATACAGCATCACCAATTAAGTAGCTCACACAAGCTGGTGTATGTCCCGGCGTGGCGATGGTTTTAATTGTGAGAGTTCCTGCTTTTACCTCTTGGCCATCTTTTAGTAAAAGATCAAATTGGGTACCGTCCGTTCTATAACTATCATCAAAGTTGTAGATTTTTTTGAATACTCCTTGCACTTCTGTGATGTTAGCTCCGATAGCTACTTTGGCTTGCGGATATGCTTGTTGAATGAGCTTGGCTCCGGTCAGGTGGTCTGCATGCGCGTGAGTTTCCAAAATGTAGTGCAACTTCAGGCCTTTTTCGCTGATAAAGCGCAGCACCTCATCCACTGACTTTCTGGATACCTTCGAAGCTGCAGGATCGTAATCCCATACTGGATCGACCACCACGGCGTCCTTACTTTGAGGATCGAACACCACATAAGTCAGTGTCCAAGTGTCTTTGTCAAAGAATGCTTTTACTTCGGGTTTCATAGTCTCCTCCCATGTTGTTGTTGGTTGTGTTGCGACCAAGCTTCCCTTTGTCTCCAGGGCTTCTCAGTCCTATTTCCAAGTTTACCAAAGATCTTTTTTGAAAAACTGCTGTAAAACAGGTTTACGCACTGTAGTTAATCGTCCTGGTCTATGGTTCGGTTTGCAACACATGACTCAACCTACTAATCTTGGTCAGTCACATCCCGTGAATGATCAGTCGCCTTAGTTTTTCGATCCGGCTTAGGTGCTCTGAATTTTTTTCCACACGGCTTTGAGCTTGTCTTCGAGAGCTTTGGGTTGAAAGGGTTTTACAATGTATTGGCTGACCCCAGCGAGAATCGCTTCCGTGACTTGGTCTTTTTCCGATTCTGACGTGAGGAGTACGAAGGGTAGGCTTTTGTATTTTTGACTGGCACGTATTTGCTTTAGGAAGTCCAAACCGGTCAGTTTGGGCATGTTCCAATCCGATATGATGAGCTGCACGGGTTTACCCTCGCGATCAGCTTCCAGTACTTTCATCAATGCTTCCTCTCCATCTTCGACTTCCAACAGATTTTGATAACCCATGGCGCGCAACTGAGTTTTAACCAGGTCGCGCATAACGGGCATGTCGTCAACCACGAGAATGCGTGTTTCAAGAGGGAACATGTCGGACCTCCTTGTCTGATTTGATTGTGGGAATACCCTCAGCTGTTGTATCACTGCCCAAATCTTCCAATAGGCTATCAAGAAAGTTCCCTGGTTTGAAAGGGATGAAATCTTGTGGTTTTTCGCCCAGACCAAGCCACAAAATGGGTAGCTTTAAGTCGTAGGCTACCGAAATGGCTATCCCTCCTTTGGCTGAGCTATCCATCTTGGTGAGGATTACTCCCGTGAGTCCAGCGGCCTCTTTGAACTTTTGCGCTTGAACCAAGGCATTTTGTCCATTGGTGGCATCCAAAACGAGCCAACTGCCATGAGGGGCCGTAGGTTCAGCTTTCTGAATCACGCGATAGATCTTTTTTAGCTCCTCCATCAAGTTGTGGGAGGATTGTAAGCGTCCTGCGGTATCGATGAGAACCAGGTCGTGGCCTTCTTTTTTTGCTCGCTCGATAGCTTGAAAGGCAACAGCGGCGGGGTCTTTGACTTCTGGGGGACTATGAATATCAACGCCAAGACGCTCGGCCCAAGCTACCAACTGTTCAGCAGCAGCCGCTCTAAAGGTATCTCCGGCGGCCAGCAGAACTTTTTTTTGCTTTTGTACAGCGAGATAGGCCAACTTAGCCAGGGTGGTGGTCTTGCCAGCTCCATTAATTCCGGTCACTAGAACGATGGCCGGGGTCGTAGTGAAAGACAAACTCTGAATAGAATCACAAGAGGGTAACTCTTGGAAAATAGGTAGCAACAGATCTTTCACCTTCTGCTTTAATATCTGGGAATTAGCTAGAGTGTCTTTTGGCCACCGAGATATGCTCTCTAACAATTGCTGAACCAGCTTCGGGCTTAAATCACTAGAGTATAAAAGCTCCTCGAGGGCTTCCCACTCTGATGTATTACCAAGATCAGGAGATTTGAGGCGAGAAAACAAAGATTGCCAAAACCCCTTTTCTGCAAGTGTAGGGAGGGAAGG
>CAZZMS010000027.1:0-24398 GCA_964655485.1 uncultured Pseudobdellovibrionaceae bacterium
GTCAGAGTGGTATAAGAGACAGGAATGTCAACTTGGTTCGATCAGGCGGAAGGTAAGGCTACCCCTGTCACAGTTCTGCGATTCGAGCCTCATGTGGTCACTAGGGTGATCCAGACACCTAACCAAAAGTCACGCATTCAGGTTGCGGTAGGTCAAAAAAACTCCAAAAAGTTACTCAAACCAATTTCAGGTTTGTTGGAAAAGGTCGGTTTGGCGAGAGCTCCCAAATTGTTTAAAGAGTTATTGGTGTTAGAGGATGTTGATGTTCAGCAAGGTGATCGCATTGGTTTGGGCACTTGGTCTGAGGGCGCTATTATTTCAGTCGTAGGAACTAGTAAAGGGAAAGGCTTCGCTGGCTCTGTCAAGCGCTTCGGATTTGGTGGAGGTCCAGCCTCTCACGGTTCCAAATTTCATCGTCAACCTGGTTCCAGTGGTAACCGAACTTGGCCAGGTCGGATTATGCCGGGTAAGAAATTTCCAGGTCATTTAGGAGCTAAGACGGTTCATGTAAAAAACCTAAAAATTGTCAAAGTAGATAAGGATTTAGGGGTCGTCATTGTGAAGGGATCGGTTCCTGGCGCAAGAAATCAGCCCTTGTTGGTTCTGAGAGGTGAATAATGAGCAATCAACTAGATATAAAAAGTTGGGAAACAGGCAAGGTAATATCCTCCCTCCCCTTGCCGGAGTCTTTGCTGTCCGTTGAGGTCAAGCCTCATGTGTTGAGTGATGTGGTTCGTTGGCAGTTGGCCAGACGTCGTGCTGGAACCCATAAAACTAAGACCAAAGCAGAAGTGAGTGGAGGAGGCAAGAAACCATTCAAGCAGAAGGGAACGGGGAATGCTCGACAGGGCTCGATTCGCTCACCTTTGATGCCTGGAGGGGGTAAAGTCTTCGGTCCAATCCCTCGTTCGTATGACTATGCTTTACCCAAGAGTCTCAGAAAATCTGCTTTGGCAATGGTTCTCAAGATGAGTATCGAACAAGGGCACATATCTTTATTCGATAAGGTTGAAAGTAAGGATGGTAAAACTAATCCTTTGTACAAAAAGCTGAAGTCTCTCGGTATTTCCAAGGCTCTACTTGTCACTGGTGGCGATGACGCCATGCTAGATCGGGCTGCGCGCAACCTAGAGTCTTTCAAGTCTCTAGACGTACAGGCCTTCAATGTATTTGATGCTTTGAAGTATGGGCATATCGTTATGTCCAAAGATCATTTCAACAGCTTGATGGAAAAAATAGGTGGAAAACATGAGCATCATTAAGCGACCAATCATATCCGAAAAGTCAGTGGCTCTTTCTGCTATGGGTGTTTATTGCTTTGAGGTGGCTCTCGGCGCGGACAAGGAGCAGATCAAAGCGGCAGTAAAGCGTTTGTTCAACGTTGATCCTGTGGCGATTAATACCTCTATTGCTCGAGGTAAAAGCAAGCTAACTCGACGGGGTCAAAGGGTTAGGGCAAGAAAGTTCAAAAAAGCTTTCGTTCAATTGGCCGAGGGTCAAAAGATTCCATTGTTAGAGGGAGTGTAATATGGGACTAAAATACTTTTCGCCTCACTCTCATGGAAGTCGTTTCCGCGTGGGTTACGACTTCTCTGAGATCACAAAGACCGAGCCAGAGAAGGCACTGGTGGTTCCACTGAAAAAGTTAGCCGGTCGCTCAAACCACGGTTGGATTAGTGTCCGTCACAAAGGTGGTGGAGTTAAAAGGAAGTATCGTTTAGTGGACTTTCGGCGACTTCAGGATGGGGTGCCGGGTCGTGTGGTGGCGATCGAGTACGACCCCAATCGTACGGCTCGCATTGCTTTAGTTGTTCAGAAAAACGGTCGAAAGAGCTACGTATTAGCGCCAGTGGGCTTGTCCGTTGGGGATCAGGTTATTAGTGGTCCCTCTGCGGATATCAAGCCTGGTAACGTTTTGCCCCTCGCCCAAATTCCCGTGGGAACGGTGATTC
Organism: uncultured Pseudobdellovibrionaceae bacterium; assembly: GCA_964655485.1. Lineage (GTDB taxonomy): Bacteria > Bdellovibrionota > Bdellovibrionia > Bdellovibrionales > Bdellovibrionaceae > JANWYU01. Next base: position 1,953 of record CAZZMS010000027.1, read on the forward strand.
ACAACGTGGAGATTCGTCCTGGTAAAGGTGGACAATTAGCTAGGTCTGCAGGTGTAGGTGCCACTCTTATTTCTAAGGAAGGACAGTATTGTCAGGTTCGCCTTCCCTCGGGAGAGGTGCGATATATTTTAAGTCAATGTTTGGCGACTGTCGGTCAAGTGGGTAATTTGGACAGAGAGAACATTAAGCTTGGTAAGGCTGGGGCAAGTCGTTGGCGAGGTATTCGTCCGGCAGTGCGTGGTATGGCGATGAACCCCATTGATCACCCCTTAGGTGGTGGTGAAGGTCGAGGTAAGGGTCACCATCCAGTGACGCCTTGGGGTCAACCTTGTAAGGGTTACAAGACTCGTTTCAATCGTCGAACTGACAAATTTATCGTCAAAAGAAGGAAGTAGGCTATGGGGCGTTCACTAAAAAAAGGTCCATTTATCGATCATCACTTATATGCTAAGGTTCAAAAGGCCATTTCTACCAACGATCGGAAAGTTATTAAAACGTGGAGCCGTCGATCAACCATCCTTCCCGACATGGTGGGTTTGACTTTTGCTGTGCATAACGGACGCAAGTTTGTCCCAGTTTACATAACGGACAATATGATTGGGCATAAATTAGGGGAGTTTGCGCCAACTCGAACCTTCGGTGGGCACCCTGAGAAGAAAGCCCAAGCAGCTGCTCCAGTTAAAAAATAGGGAGAGTAGAGGTGTTTATGTCTGAGAAAATCTATGCCCACCTGAGATTTGCAAGAGTCGGAGCTCAGAAAGCGAGACTTGTAGCCGATTCTATCCGTGGAAAGAGCGTGGATGAAGCTTTGAAGCTTCTCAATTTTCAATCCAAGAAAAGCTCGTACATCATTAGAAAATTGTTAGATAGTGCTTTGGCTAATGCTCGTGATCGTAAGACAGTGGATGTTTCAAATTTGGTAGTCGACACCATTTACGTGAACGAAGGCCCGTCTTTGAAACGATTTCGTCCAAGAGCGCAAGGGCGCGCATACGGCGTGAGAAAAAAAACAAGTCATATTTCAATAGCTTTGTCGGAGAGGTAAGCAGTGGGTCAAAAAGTTAATCCTGTTGGTTTTCGTTTGGGTGTAATTAGAACTTGGGACTCCCGATGGTTTGCGCTGAAAGGGAAGTATGTTGAAAATCTCAAGGAGGATCATGTTTTGCGAAAATATGTGCAGGATCGTTTGAAGAATTCTGCGGTGGCGAAGGTTGACATAGAGCGTGCGGCCAATAAAGTGAAGGTCATTATTCATACGGCTCGTCCAGGTATTGTCATAGGTAAAAAGGGAGCTGGTATTGACCAATTAAGAGTAGAACTACAGCGTCTTACAAGTAACGAAGTGCATGTAGCCATTCAAGAGGTGAGAAAGCCCGATATGGATGCGTCTCTTGTGGCTCAGAATATTGCTTTACAGTTGGAAAAGCGTGTAGCTTGGCGACGTGCTATCAAAAAAGCCTTGTTGGCGGCGGTTAAGTCAGGAGTGAAAGGGATCAAGATCAAACTTTCGGGTAGATTGGACGGGGCCGAGATTGCAAGATCAGAGTGGTACGTTGAGAAAAGTGTCCCGCTTCATACTTTGAGGGCTGATATAGATTACGGCACAGCGGAGGCCCTCACTACATACGGAATTATTGGAGTGAAGGTTTGGATATACAAAGGCGATGTGTTATCCCTCAAGCAGGTTCAGGAGGTAAGCCGTGCTCAGTCCTAAAAAGGTAAAATGGCGTAAGCAGTTCGTGGGTCGAGGAAAGGGCTTTGCAGTTCGAGGTAGTGAGCTGTCCTTTGGTGACTTTGGGTTGCAGGCGATTGAAGGCGAACGTATTACGGCTCGTCAGATTGAGGCAGCGCGTATTGCGATTAGTCGCTCGATCAAAAGAGGTGGAAAAATTTGGTGTCGTATATTCCCGGACATTCCAGTGACTAAAAAACCAGCTGAGACAAGGATGGGGGCCGGTAAGGGAAATCCCGAGTTTTGGGTTGCTAGGGTATTACCGGGAAGAATTCTATTCGAAATGAACGGTGTGACTCGACAGCAAGCTGAGGAGGCTTTTAGGCTCGCTGCTCATAAATTACCGATTAAAACTCGTTTCGTCGCGCGGGAGTAGTGCATATGAAGTTTAGTGAAATTAAAAACTTAAAGAAGTCAGACTTGGTTGAGCGTTTGCGTCAGGAGCGTTCGCAGCTAGTAGAGTTATCAATGAAAAACACTCTTGGTAGGCTGGAAAATTCTGCGTCCATTCGTCAGAAAAGACGGGATATCGCTCGACTGTTGACAGCCTTGAATCAAGGAAGTAAAAGCTAGTTCTTTGCAACAATAAGGGATGGTGTTCTCATGAGCCGAGGAAAGCGATTAACTCTGAATGGGGTAGTGGTTTCTGATAAAATGCAGAAAAGTCGAACTGTCATGGTGGAGCGAATTGTCAAGCATCCTACCTACGGAAAGTACGTGAAGAGAAGAAAAAAGTTTATGGCTCACGATGAGTCCAACTCTACGAAAGTAGGAGATGTTGTGACTATCATGGAATGCCGTCCCCTAAGTCGTTGCAAGCGCTTTCGCATTGTTAGTCAGGGGTAGGGATGATTCCCTCGCTGAGCGTATGAAGAGAGTGGAGGTCGTATGATTCAGATGCAGTCCAAACTGAGAGTTGCAGATAACTCAGGGGCAAAAATGGTTAAGTGTGTTAAAGTTTTGGGTGGATCTCGACGAAGATATGCTCGTGTAGGTGATATCATCGTAGTGGCTATTCAAGATGCGGTTCCTGGTTCCAAGATAAAAAAGGGTGACGTTGCTAAAGCAGTTGTAGTGCGCACTAAGAGTCATTTAAAGCGAAGCGATGGTAGTTACATTGCGTTTGATGATAATGCCGTGGTAATGATCAATGCATCGAAGGAGCCGATCGGTACTCGTATATTTGGTCCTGTAGCAAGAGAGCTCCGTGCAAACCAGTTCATGAAAATTGTCTCTTTGGCTCCAGAGGTTTTATAGAGAGGGTTTTATGAGTCGTTTAAAGAACTTGTATGAAACAAAAGTGATTCCAGCATTGACCAAGAAGCATGGTTATAAAAATCCTATGCAGGTTCCCAAGCTGGAAAAAATCGTTGTTTCGGTGTGTACGTCCGAAGCTGTGCAAAATCCAAAGGTTCTCACTCAAGTAGCCGATGAAATCATGGCAATAACTGGGCAAAAGCCTGTTATGACTCGGGCGAAGAAGTCGATCAGTAACTTCAAGCTTCGAGCTGGTCAGCCCATTGGTGTTATGGTGACTCTGCGTAGGGACAGAATGTGGCACTTTTTGGATAAGCTTCAGTCTCTAGCCTTACCAAGAGTTAGGGATTTCCGAGGAATTTCTCCTAAGGGATTTGATGGGAGAGGTAACTTTAATATGGGGCTGAAGGAGCAGATCGTTTTTCCTGAGATTAACTACGATAAGGTGGAAAAAGTTCGAGGGATGAATATTTCGATTTGCACTACTGCAAAAAATGATGTGGAGGCGAAATCCTTGCTCGAGGAGATGGGCTTCCCTTTCCGCAGTCGCTAAAAATTTAACTCAAGGTGAGAGGTTCGAATGGCTAGATTGATGAGTATAAACAAAAACGAGTACAAGAAAAAATTAATCAGTAAGACAAAATCGAAGCGCGAAGAGTTGAGGGCTAAAATGAAAGATACCTCCTTATCTTTTGAGGAAAAGCTAGGAGTGCAGTTCGCATTACAGAGGTTAGGAAGAAGAAGTTGTCCCACGCAGTACCGTAATCGCTGCTATTTGACAGGCAGGCCACGTGGATACTTGAGGGATTTCGGGCTTTGTCGTAACGCATTTCGGAAGTTGGCGTTGGAGGGTAAGTTACCCGGGGTTGTAAAGGCGAGTTGGTAGGAGGTCGATGTGGATACGATTGCTGAATTTTTGGTAAATATCAAGAATGCCAAAGAGGCTGGAAAAGACAAAGTAGATATTCCAGCGTCTAGGATGCGTAAGGCTTTGGCTGAAATCATGAAGTCTAAAGGCTGGATCAAAGACTTTCGAGTAGCGGACGACGGTAAGCAAGGTCTTATGCGCGTTTACCTTTCGAAACAGGGTCCCTATGCTACCCAGTTTCGTCGCATCAGCAGACCGGGCCGTCGTATTTATGTGGGTTGGGAGGATATTAGGCCAGTGCGTTCTGGAAAAGGTTTTGCGATCGTAAGCACTAACAAAGGTGTGATTGTGGACAGTGATGCTCGTAAGTCCAAAGTGGGCGGTGAGCTGATTTGTGAGTTGTGGTAGGTGGATTATGTCACGGATTGGAAAACAGCCTATAGTAGTTAGTGATAAGGTTTCCGTTCAGGTTACTCCCCATGCTGTTGGGGTAAAGGGTCCAAAGGGGCACCTCACAATTAATTTACCCTCCGGCGTTAAGGTTTCCTTTTCGGAGGGTAAGTTGGTGGTTAATCCGGTGGAGTTAGAACGTAAGGGAGTTCGTCGCAACCAGGTTCAGGCCAATTATGGTTTGGTTAGAACTCTGTTGGCAAACGCTGTGAAAGGTGTCACAGAGGGCTTCAGCAAAGGCTTGGAAATGCATGGGGTTGGTTACAGAGCATCTGTAAGTGGTAGGACGCTAGAGTTGGCATTAGGGTACAGTCACCCCATTAAGTACGAGATTCCGCAAGGAATTGATATAAAGGTTGACAAACAGACGAACATCTTAGTTGTGGGAGCCGATAAGGAGCTTGTCGGACGTGTCGCTGACAAAATTCGTTCCTTTAGACCGCCTGAGCCCTATCTTGGCAAAGGTGTTCGTTATCAAAATGAAGTTATCAGACGCAAGGCTGGTAAGTCCGGTGGTAAATAGAGTGAGTGATTGAGGTTGTTATGAAAATCGTCCTGAAGAAAAAAACGTCTCCGAAAGTAAAAGCAAGAACGGTTAAGCGTGCTAGGGTGCGAAAAAAAGTGACTGGGTCTGTAGAGCGGCCGAGAGTCAGTATTTTCAAGAGTAATACGCGTTTACTCCTCCAATTAATTAGTGACGATTTGGGGAAAACACTGCTTGCACTGGATACAAAAAAGTTGAATAAACGACCGAATCGAGACGGTGCCAAGGATCTAGGTAGCGAATTTGGCCGTCAGATGATAGAGAAAGGCTTTAAAAGGGCGGTTTTTGACAGAGGTGGGTACGCATATCATGGCAAGATCGAAGCAGTGGCTGAGGGGTTGAGAAGCGCGGGCGTTATTTTATAGGGGGATTGTATGCAGAGGGAAGTCATCAATTTAGCTTCAAGCCAGCAAGAGTTGGATGAGAGAGTGGTTTCGATTCGCCGGGTTACAAAAGTAGTCAAGGGGGGGCGTCGGTTCTCCTTCTCTGCACTTGTTGTGGTAGGTACTCAAGATGGGCTTGTCGGTTATGGCTCGGGGAAATCTGCGGAAGTCCCTGAGGCCATTAGTAAGGCCAGTAGAGGGGCGAAGAAAAATGTATTCAAAGTGGCTCTCAAAAATGGAACAATTGCTCATGAGGTTATCGGTACTTACGGTTCGAGTAAAATTGTCATGCGACCTGCTAGTGAGGGTACTGGGGTGATTGCTGGGGGGGCGGCCCGTGCTTTACTTGAGGCCGCGGGTGTTAAGAACATCCTAACTAAGTGTCTTGGCTCTAGAAACCCTTACAACGTGGTTAGAGCAACCTTAGATGCTCTTTCACAGCTTTCTAGAGAGTGAGGAGTTCGAACATGAAAACTTTCAAGATAACATTGCTTCGCGGTTTAATGGGTAAAAGCCAAAGTCAGCGCGCAACACTGGCCGCTCTAGGCTTGAAGAAAAAGGGTCAGACTGTCGTGCATAATGACACTCCCGCTATGCGTGGGCAAATTCTTAAGGTTCAAAATTTCGTGAAGGTTGAAGTTGTTAATAAATAGGTTTTTTTGTAATTGAGCAGTGCTCCTAGGTTGAGTTGGAGGTAACTAACATGAACTTGTCGAATTTGTCTTCAGTAGAGGGTAGTCGTCATTATCCCAAACGGCTTGGTCGAGGTCGGGGCTCTGGCTTAGGTCAAACGTCAGCTAAGGGTCACAAAGGTCAGCTAGCTAGAACTGGCGGCCGGGTGAGAAGGGGTTTTGAAGGTGGGCAGAGCCCTCTTTCTCGCAGAATGCCTAAGCGTGGTTTTTCGAATCGGGCTTTTTCTGCTGAAAAAGTTACTTTGCGTTTGGATCAAGTTGTGAATAAGATTCCTCAAGTGTCCATCACCATCGATTCCTTGAAAGCCGCTGGTTTCTCTGGGGACAGCTTTAACATTTTTGGTGGTCCTGACTCTACTAGCTTTACGCATTTAGATAAAAAGTTGTTAGCTCGTGATTTTGCAGTTCCAGTTTCTGCCGGAGTTTAGACGATCATACAGTCCGCAGGTGGAAGAGTCGTTAAATCCCTTTAGGATTTTTTAACTCTTCATCGCTCGCTTGAGCTTGGAGGTAGGCGTGAACAAGGAAAGTTCCATTTGGAAAAGGGTTGGCTTCGTTTTGTTAGCCTTGGCTTTGTATCGAGTTGGAGTGCATATCGCGGTTCCAGGGGTGAATGCCTCAGCTGTTGCGAGTTTGTTTTCGGGTTTGAAGTCTGGTATTTTTGGTGTTTTTGATACCTTCTCAGGTGGGGCTTTGTCTCAATTCTCCGTTTTTGCTCTTGGGATTATGCCTTATATTTCCGCTTCTATTATCATGCAGTTATTGTCTGCCTCTCTACCTGCTCTAGAGGCTTTGAAAAAGGAAGGAGTCTCGGGTAGAAAGAAAATCTCTCAGTATACCAAAGGTCTAACTTTGCTATTGTGTTTGATTCAGGGTTACGGTTTGGTGAGTTGGATTGCGGGATCAAGCGGCCCCAACGGCGAGTCCTTGTTGGCGACTTCGCAGGCAGGTCTAACTGTATTTAAACTGGTAGCGGTTTTAACCCTCACGGCAGGTAGTTTTTTCATCATGTGGTTGGCCGATCAGATCTCGGAACGCGGCATAGGGAATGGCTCATCCCTAATTATTTTTACCGGGATTGCTTCATCGGTACCTTCAGCTTCTTTGCGCTTTTTCGAATTAATCAAAAGTGGAGAGCTGGGTTTGTTGGCGGCGCTTCTCACACTGGGTATTTTCGGTGCAGTTCTGGTGGGAGTGGTACTAATGGAAACTTCGCACCGACGCCTCCCCATTCAGTACTCTCAGAAGTTAGCCGCTACGGGAGGCCTCGGGCCATCGAGCCATTTACCTCTGAAAATTAATTTTTCTGGAGTTATTCCCCCAATTTTTGCTTCGTCTCTATTGTTATTTCCTGCGACAATTTCACAGTTTGCACAGTTAGAGGTATTAAAGCGGCTTCAGGATGCCTTGAATCCGAGTGGGATCATATATAACATCCTTTTTGTCGTATTGATTGTGTTTTTCGCCTTCTTTTATATGGAGATTGTTTTCAACCCTAAAGAGGTTGCTGATAATTTAAAGAAACAAGGTGGTTTTATTCCAGGTGTTAGAGCAGGGTTAGCAACAGCTGAGTATATTCAAAAAGTCATGTATAGAGTTGGCACTTTTGGAGCCGTTTATCTGGCTACTATTTGTGTGTTGCCTGTAGTGTTTATGAACACTTTGAACGTTCCTTTTTACTTCGGCGGAACATCACTATTGATTTTGGTGGGAGTTGCCTTAGATACAGCTCAACAGTTGCAGGCTGCGATGCTAGTAGAACGTTATGACGGCGTAAAAAAAGTGAAAATCCGTTCGAGAAGAATCGAGTTTAGATGATGGACTTTTGGCTCTTGCTAGGCCCGCCCGGTTGTGGAAAGGGCACACAAGCACAAGAATTAGCGAATCGTGGTCTGATCAATCACATCAGCACTGGTGATATTCTTCGTGATGAAATTAAATCCGGTTCAGAGCTTGGTCATTTGGTGGACGAGACTATGAGGGCAGGAATGCTTGTGCCTGATGATTTGATGGCTCAAGTTCTTAGGAGAAGTGTAGAAAGGCTTGTTGCCGAAAAAAAGCCTTCAGATGTATTTTTTCTGGATGGCTATCCTAGGACTCCTCGCCAGTTAAAAGATTTGGTTCAAGTGACTTCGGAGTTTAACCAAATTAAACTAGCTGGTGCCATTTGGTTTCATGTTCCAACCGATGTCTTGATAAAGAGATTAAGTGGTCGTCTCGTTTGTTCTAAGTGTGGGGTTATTTTTAATGAGACGAGTGCCCCCCCGAGGAATCCCGGGATTTGTGACCATTGTGGCTCACCATTGCTGAGAAGAAAAGACGATGAGCCCGAAGTGGTCGCTAAAAGGATCAGTGTTTACAACCAACAAACTTTGCCCTTAATTGAGGATTTAAAGCGGTTAATGCCTTTTTTTGAGCTGGATGCCAATAAGAATAGGCAAGATGTGTTATCTGCCTTGTTGAACATTATTAAAAAAAGCTAGACATCATCTATTGTAAATGATAGCTGAGTCTTCTTGTCGTTATTTTATTTTTTGGAGGGTGTAGATGAAAGTTAGACCATCCGTAAAAAAAGTTTGTAACAAATGCAAACTCGTAAGGCGTTCTGGCGTTTTAAGAGTTATTTGCGAGAATCCAAAACATAAACAGAGACAGGGGTAGTTATGGCTCGTATAGCCGGTGTAGATTTACCTAGAAATAAAAGATTAGCCGTAGCATTGACCTACATTTATGGAATTGGGCCGACACGATCTAAATTGATTATGAAGGAATTAGGATTTTCTGATTCCTTGCGCACGGATAACTTGTCCGATCAAGACTTAGCAAAAATCCGTAACTATATTGAGAGCCATTTTAAAGTGGAAGGAGATCTACGTAGGGAAGTGGGCCTTGCTATTAAACGTCTGATAGATATCAACAGTTACAGAGGTTCTAGACATAAGAAGGGGCTTCCTGTAAGAGGCCAAAGAACTCGCTCTAACGCAAGAACGAGGAAGGGGCCGCGTAAGACAGTAGCGAACAAGAAGAAGGCGGTATAACGTTTTAGAAGTGGCTAGAAACATTTATTTTGATTACAGCAGGAGTTTTCATGTCCCAAACCAAAGAAACTACCAAAAAGAAAGTCAAAAAAGCGACAAGCTCAACTGGGGTGGCTCATATCTATGCTGGATTTGGTAATGTAATTGTAACGATCACTGATCCCTCTGGCAATACGGTTGCGTGGTCGAGCGGAGGTGTTTTAGGCTTCAAAGGTAGTCGAAAGGGGACTCCTTTTGCTGCTCAGGTCACTGTGGAGGACGCTTGTAAAAAAGCGATGGCAGCAGGGGTTAGGGCTCTCGATGTTAAAGTGCAGGGGCCTGGAGCAGGACGAGAACCAGCAGTCCGCGCGATTGCGAGTTCTGGTATTAAGGTTTTGTCTTTGCGTGACGTAACTCCCGTTCCACATAACGGATGTCGCCCTCCCAAAAGACGTAGGGTGTAAAACTATACACGGTAGTAGGAGAGAGTATGGCAAAGGGTTCTAATTCTGTATGCAAGCTGTGTAGAAGAGAAAATATGAAGCTTTTTTTGAAGGCTGAGAGGTGCTACACTGACAAGTGCTCCTTCGAAAGAAGACCATATCCTCCGGGTCAGCATGGTCAATCTCGACTTAAATTTTCTGAGTTTGCTTTGCAATTAAGGGAAAAACAAAAATTGCGAAGATATTATCAGTTAGAGGAAAAAGGGTTCGCCAGAACATTCGCTGAGGCTACACGTTTGCCTGGTAACACGGGTGAAGTGTTTCTGAAGTTGCTCGAGCTACGTCTTGATAACGTTGCATACCTATTCGGGTTTGGTAGCTCTCGCAGACATGCCAGACAGCTAGTGACGCACGGTCATGTTACCGTAAATGGTCGAGTGGTGAATGTACCGGGTTACAAATTAAGTGCAGGAGATCGAGTTGGATTGGTAGAAGGAGCGAAGGAAAACCCAGTAGTTCAGTTGGGTCTTCAGTTAGCAAAGCGTAGAGAGTTGCCAGGGTGGATTAGCTTCAATGCGGACAAGCTCGAGGGGACTATTGCTGCAGATCCTAAGCGTTTAGAGATTTCAACTCCAGTGGAAGAGAGATTAGTTGTTGAGTTCTATTCTCGATAGTTAACGAATTCAAAGGAAGTCTGGGGGTAATATGCAGGATTTTTATTACAAATTTTGGCGGGATTTGATCGTACCGAAGGGTATTGAAATCGAGAAGGACTCAAGGTCTGCGAATTATGCTAAATTCGTCGTTAAGCCCTTAGAAAAGGGGTACGGAGTCACTCTGGGTAACAGTTTAAGAAGAGTGCTCCTGAGTTCTATGATGGGGTCCTCTGCCTCTGCGGTAAAAATTGAGGGGGTCTCTCACGAGTTTACTCATCTATCAGACGTAGTGGAGGATGTTACTGACATCATACTAAACATTAAACTTTTGCGTTTTAAGCAGTTTGATCCCAACCCAGTGGTTGTTCGAATAGAAAAAAACGGCCCAGGAGTGGTGACCGGAGCCGATCTTATAGTGAGTGATAAAGTGCAGGTGGTTAACCCTGAGCAGCATATTGCGACTCTTGGTCCCAACGCACGCTTTAGCTGTGAAATCTTAGTCACCTTCGGAAGAGGTTACGTCTCCTCTGAGGAGTTGCATTTGAGAGATGCTGGGTGGATCGTCATAGACGCTCTTTACAGCCCGGTGAAGAAGGTAAACTACCAAGTGTCGGCTGCTCGTGTCGGTCAAAAGACCGATTATGATGCGCTAACTCTGGAGATATGGACAGATGGATCTTTGCGCCCTGAAGAGGCACTGACTTTAAGTGCAAAAATCTTGAGCGAGCAAATGAGGGTTTTCCAAATTCTAGGCGACTTACAAGAGCCTCAGTTCCAAGATAGTGAGGTCTCCGCAACTCGTCTGAATGAGAATTTATTTAGACCCGTTGAGGATCTTGAATTATCTGTTAGAAGTGCAAATTGCTTGAAGAATGCCAACATAAGATTTATAGGCGAGTTGGTGACGAAGACTGAGTCTGAGATGCTAAAGACAAAGAATTTCGGTAGAAAATCTTTGAATGAGATCAAAGAGATACTTGCTACTATGGGCTTGTCTCTCGGAATGAAAATTGAAGGATGGCCCCCAGCTGGTTGGGATCCTGTGCACGGCATGAATAGGCCGCGAGAGCAGCAGTAGTTTAGCCTAGGAGGATACAATGGCTTCGCATCGTAGAAGAGTTCGACGTTTCTCTCGTGATTTTAACTCGAGGACAGCTTTGATTCATTCTTTGGTTTCATCCCTGTTAGAACATGGTAAAATAAAAACCACTGTTCACCGGGCCAAAGAAGCAAGTCGTAATATGGAAAAGTTAGTTACTCTTGCTAAAAAGAATGATCTTGCATCTTATAGGCTGGCTATAGCTCGGCTACGAGGCAATGAACTATTGGCAAAAAAGCTTTTTCAAGAGATTGCTCCAAAAATGAAAGAGAGAGCAGGTGGATACACCCGAGTGATCAAGCTTGGTCCTCGCCCCGGTGATAATGCTGAGACTGCTCTTTTGGAGTTCGTACTGTAAAGAGTTCTCATTGACACAAGACAATTTCATTCTGTAAAAAATTATTTGTGGCGTTGCCAAGCGGCTTCTCTTTATTTGAGGAGCCCTTTTGTTTCTTCAAAAGACGAATATGAGCTGTCTTTCCACATTTGAATAGTTCGAACAGAGCTATCCAGGCGGTTTGCTCCCTAACTAGTCAACTGTAGCCTGCATTCGAGGCTCCGCACTGGGTATGGCGACCATTTACAACCTAGGTAGCTATAAATTGTAAAAACCACAATGACGCGTATCCTCCCGCGGAAAGACGAGTGTTGGGTCCAACTAGCTCTTTGGTCCAGTTTTGAGATTAGTCGATGTACGTTTTCTCGTTCTTAACGATAATAGGGGCATGGCGTTTCGACTCAAGTTTTGGGGAGTTCGTGGCTCTTTACCTACGGCCCCAGACGGCCTGGCGATGAGGGCGCATTTTAAACGCTTGATGAATAGTTTTCTGAGCTCGCCCTTTGCGCGCAATCAGGACGGCATCGATAAGTTTTTTGCTACTCTATCCCCAGTTGAGCTTCAGGGGTTTGGAGGGGAGACGACTTGTGTTCAAGTGATCGGTGATCAGAGCGATCTGCTTGTGGATGCGGGAAGTGGGCTTCGTCGTTTTGGTGAACGAATTAAAAATAGTGCAGTGAAACCAAAGGAGTTTCACATATTGCTAACTCACTTTCATTGGGACCATCTCCTAGGACTTCCATTTTTTTTTCCTATTTTTGATCCCAGATTCAAAGTTCACTTTTACTCCCCTGAGCAAGCCTTAGAGCAACTGATTGCCGTTAAATTTCAAAAGCCTTTTTTTCCTGTACCATTTGATGTGGTACGCAAGCAGATGATCTTCCATTACTTGCCACCTCGAGTAACAACCCAAATAGGTGAATGGACCGTCACGCCCTATCTTTTGGATCATCCCGATCCTTGTTGGGGATATAAAATCCAAAAAGGTCAGCTTGCTTACTCACACTGTGTTGATACGGAGGCTAATCGAACTAGTCGTGAAGAATTAGGCGAGGATCTGCCTCTGTATCAAAAAACGACTCTCATGTATTTTGATGCACAGTATTCTTTGCCTGAGCTTGTGGAGAAGTCCAATTGGGGTCATAGTGCCGCTCAAATTGGGCTTGATATTGCTCTGCGCGAGCAAATTCCATTTGTTGTCTTTGGTCATCATGACCCGGGTGCCAGCTATTCTCAGATTATGCGCATTCAGCATGAGGTGCGGCGCTATCAACATTGGAAAAAGCAATCAGCAAGAAACAACAGAGCAGAGCTATTTGTTGTACGTTGGCGGTTTGCCTACGATGGTATGACTGTAGATTTAAATCAATTAATTCCCGATCGACGCATAAAAACAGATTGATGGAATCGAGGCATTCATGGGTTAGAGTGAAGTCTGTATTCGTAAAATGGGAAAGAAACTAAATGGCCAAGTAGTTAATACGGAAAATGAAGATTTGAATGCACTCGTCTGTCATTGCCGTCAAGTGAAGCGCGAGAGGCTTGAACGCGCCGCTAATTTTGGTATGCTCGACCTTCAGCAAATTATTATCCGCACCCTTGCCGGGTCAGGATGTGGTAGTTGTCGGCCATCGATATTGAAAATAATAAACAAACGAAAGCAGAGATAATGAAACGAATTGCCGTTGTCTGCAGTGAATTTAATAGAGAGATCACAGAAAAATTGGAAAGCGGCGCAGTGAGTTACTTACGCCTTCAAGGTATCGAGCCTATGGTGATTCATGTGCCAGGGGCTGTTGAAATACCTCTTGCTTGCGAGTGGCTTCTTCAAAAGGGGATGGACGCGATAGTGGCTATAGGAGCTGTGATTCGTGGGGAAACCTCGCATTATGACTTGGTATGCAACAGTGTTGAGCGTGGTGTGAGTGAGCTCATGCTGCGTTGGAAAAAACCCATAGCTTTCGGGGTTATTACCACGGAAAACGAGGAGCAAGCCCTAGAGCGTGCGGGCGGAAGGTATGGTAACAAGGGTGAAGAGGCAGCTCGAGTAGCGTTGACCATGCTGGAGCTCTTTGGTCGAATGAATGCTCATGAGTGATTCTTTATCCCCAGCAGTCGATCCCCATCAACAATGGCTTGCTGAGCAAAACAAAAGAAAGCGGGAGCGTCGCTGGATTTTAGCCCTGGCTCTTTTTTTAATTCTTCTTATTTGGTTTGAGATTCGTCTATTCGGGGTGGCCAGTGAGCTGCCTTTTGTTCATTCCATTTTCTTTTTTGGTCTGGTCAATTTCAACTTGGTTTTGCTTTTGTTTTTGTTGTTTCTTGCCTTTCGAAACTTGGTTAAGGCCTTTGCGGAGAAAAAAAGTGGCCTTTTTGGTAGCTCTCTTCGATTTAAGCTGACGCTCGCATTCTTGAGTTTTACGACCGTCCCTACGTTTCTCATTTATGTTACCAATGCGACATATGTTAATGCAAGTTTTGACAAATGGTTTAGCTCTCAGATGCAGTCTATCATGCAGGCCTCCATCGATTTAAGTCAGCATTTCTATTTTGTTACCAAGAAGCGAAATTACCATGTATCCGAATTACTCGTTAAAGAGTTAGGGAAAGCCAAAACCTCATCAGCTCGGGTCCAAAAAATGCGTTCATTTGTAAGGCAGTACCTTCTGGACGCTGTTGAGTATTATCCAAAATGGAATGCAGAGCGGGAACTTGTGATGAGCTCGGAAGATAACATTCCGCTTATCCCTCCGGTTGCAGAGTCCCTGCTTCGTCAAGTCTGGGATGAAAAACGCTCGACTTCTCAAATTGAAAATTTTGCTTCCGGTAACTTAGTGCGCGTCATTGTTCCAAGCTTAAAACCTGCGGGATTGATCGTTATAAGTAGCTATGTTCCGCTGTCACTGGTTGGGAAAATGAATAATATTCACAGATTTATGGAAGAGTATAAAGGAGCGGGACCGATGCGTTACCCCCTCAAGTCGATTTATTCGACGATCCTAGTTATAATGTCTTTGGTTATTGTGGTAGCGGCCTTATGGTTTGCTTTTTATCTCGCAAGGCAGCTATCAACACCCTTAATTCAGCTAGGACAAGCTACCCAATTAGTGGCAAAAGGCGAATATCGCCCTTTAGATATTCAGTCTGGCTATGAGGAGATTCATCACTTGGTAGAGAGCTTCAATCAAATGAGTGAAAAGTTATCTCGAGCCCTTAAAGACTTAGATGCTCGTCGAAGGTATAACGATGAAATTCTCAGAACTATTTCAACCGGTGTTTTGAGTATAGACGTTCGAGGTAAAATCACAACGATGAACCCTCGGGCAGCGGAGTTGCTACGCCTATCTGCTGAGCAATGGATCGGACGACCAGTGCGAGAACTGTTACGGCAAGAATATTTTCGTAAGTTTGCTGAGCTTGTGCGCATGATGAACGAGCATAAAGTAGGGAGTATTCAAAGAGAGCTTCAAGTGAACATAGAGGGTGAGATCAAGCCCTTTTTGTTACAATTAAGCCTTTTAAAAAACGATGAGGGCGAGGAGATAGGAAAATTAGCGGTTTTTGATGATTTAACTCCTATTATCAACGCTCAGAGAGCTGCTGCATGGAGAGATGTGGCTAGGCGTATTGCTCATGAGATTAAAAATCCCCTTACACCCATTAAATTGAGCGCTGAGCGGATCTTGAAGAACTATCGAGACCGTATTCAAGACTCTAGTTTTGAGAACAGTGTTAAAATGATCATACAACAAACTGATGAACTAAAACGGTTAGTTAATGAGTTTTTTCAATTTGCCCGTTTACCGGAGATTCGCCCCTCTTTGGGCTCTCTCAATCAACTTATTTCCGAGCGGCTTGCCTGGTATCAATCGGGTTATCCTAAGATTGATTTTCGTTTGAATTTAGATCCCAAGCTTCCCTCCTTTCTCATGGACACCGGTCAGTTGGGACAAGTGTTGACGAATATTGTTGATAATGCGATTGCAGCAGTGGAAAAGGAATCTAAGCCTTGTATTGAGGTGACTACGGAATATCTGGCAGAGCTCAATTTGGTTCGTTGGACCATCAAAGATAATGGACCAGGCATACCTGGTTCCCAAAGAGCTCAGGTCTTTCAACCCTATTGGACGACTAAAAGTCAAGGAAGTGGCCTAGGGCTTGCTATCAGTAAGAAGATTATCGAAGATCATAATGGGTTTATTCGTGTGGGTGAAAATGTGCCCCGCGGTGCTCAATTTATCATTGAGTTACCAGTGATAAGTTCCCGGGCTTAAGGAGGAGTTTTGAGCTCAGATCAGATTCGGGTTGTCGATGCCCATGAACATAACTTAAAAGGGATCACGTTAGCTTTACCGAGACGACAAATCATCGTTGTTACCGGGCTGTCAGGTTCAGGTAAGTCCAGCTTAGTGTTTGATACGATTTACGCGGAAGCGCAAAGGCGCTTTCTTGAGAGTATGTCGGCTTACGCTCGCGGATTTCTGGAAAATTTTAAGCGTCCAGCGGTTCGGTCTATCAGCGGGCTCGGGCCTTCCATTAGCATCGATCAGAAAACTGTATCCTACAACCCTCGCTCAACAGTTGGTACGGTAACAGAAACTTATGATTATCTCCGCTTGTTGTTTGCAAAAAAAGGCATCCCGCACTGCCCGATTCACCATCGGCCCACACAGGCGTATCGTGCTGATCAAGTGGTTGATGAACTTTTGAGGACCTATGAACCAGGGACTAGATTTTATGTTTTGTCGCCACAAGCACGGCAAAAAAAAGGAGAGTTCGCGCAGGAAATTTTGAAATGGAGAAAACTAGCAGTTAAAGCGCGCATTGATGGACAGTGGGTTGCTTTGGATTCGGTTGGGAAATTGGCCAAGTCTAGGCCACATGATATCGATTTGCTGATTGATCAGTTGGTTTTGCGTCCGGATGCGCGGGGGCGTATAGAGAAGAGTTTATCTCGAGCCTTCGAGCTGAGCTCCTCGGAAGAACTTGTAGTTGTGGAAGCCCAGGGATTGTGGGAGCGTTTTTTTTCGAAAAAGAATGCGTGTCCTGAGTGTGGTTGGGGGGTGCCGGACTTAGATCCGCGTTTTTTTAGCTTCAATTCACCCAAGGGGGCATGTCCCACCTGCCGTGGCTTGGGTACTATCGACATTGTGGAAGAGGAGGTTCGAGCCTGGCGAGATGGCCGTGAGGTAGTTCAGGGCTACCGTTACACCAAGCTAAAAGAGGAAGGTGAGGATGAGCTGGGAAATTCCGTTGTTAATGTTTGTCCCGACTGTCAGGGGCAGCGCTTACGTCCCGAAAGTTTAGCGGTTCTAGTTGATGAGCACTCCATTTGGCAAATGGCGGAGTGGGAGGTGACTGAGCTATACTCGTGGGTTCAAAATTTTAGGAAGACTCATGTAGGAGATATTGTGGCTCAGCCTATCCTGAAAGAGTTGGAAGAGCGTCTACGTTTTCTAAATCAAGTGGGTTGCGGTTACCTCAGCTTGGCCCGCTCGGCCGATACTCTTTCTGGGGGCGAGGCGCAGCGCCTAAGGTTAGCGGCCCAGTTGGGTTTATCATTGACTGGGGTCTTATATGTTCTGGATGAACCATCGATCGGCTTGCATCCACGAGATCACAGGCGTCTTTTAGACATCCTCGAATCGCTTAGGGAACAAGGCAATACTATACTCATGGTTGAACATGATGAGGAAACGATTCGTAGCGCCGATTGGATCGTTGAACTGGGGCCCGGAGCAGGTGTTTTGGGTGGAAAGCTGATCGCAAATGCTCCTTTTAAAGCTTGGCTAGAGGATCCAAGAAGCCTTACAGCGCCTTATATCAAAGGGGAGAAGACAGCATTCAAAAAGAAATTCCACTCCTTGAATGCAGAGCGAGGATGGTTGCGGCTGAAGTCTGCCAGATATCATAACCTTAAAAGCGTCAATCTAGAGTTACCTATTGGTCGTCTCGTCGGAGTGACTGGAGTTTCTGGGAGTGGTAAGTCCTCTTTGATTCTGGATTGCCTGTGGCCTGCCGTAGCTTCAGGATTAGGTAGAAAAATTACCTTACCTGAAAAAAGATGGGAGGCCATCGAGGGGGTTTCGGAGTTTTTCGAAAGAGTGATCGAGGTGGATCAGCGACCCATCGGTCGCACGAGTCGATCGAATGCAGCTACCTATGTCGATTTGGCTCCGCTTATTCGTGATATTTTCGCAGAGTTACCAGAGGCAAAGGTGAGAGGATACGCGCCTGGCCGATTTAGTTATAACAACAAGGAAGGACAATGTCCCCGGTGCACGGGGCTAGGCTCCATTAAGCTAGAGATGAATTTTTTAGCCGATGCTTGGATGATCTGCCCAGAGTGTGAAGGAGCTCGTTTTAATCGTGAGACCTTACGTATTTTATATAAAGGGAAAAGTATTGCCGATGTATTCAATATGACTGTTGCCGAAGCGAGAGAGTTTTTCTCTGCATACCCCCTCATTCGTCGCAAGCTTGATACATTGCTGCAGGTGGGACTGCACTATCTGACTCTAGGGCAAGGAGCTCCTACCTTATCCGGTGGCGAAGCACAGAGGGTGAAACTTTCTCTGGAGCTTAGCAAAAGGCAGACGGGACGCACCCTATACATACTGGATGAGCCCACAACAGGTTTACATTTTGAAGATGTAAAGTTACTTATTGAACTTTTACAACACCTTGTCGATTTGGGTAATACTGTAGTGGTCATTGAGCATAATTTAGATGTGCTTACTAGTTGTGATTATCTTGTCGAATTGGGCCCAGGGGCCGGTTGTCACGGTGGTGAAATTATTTTTCAAGGTTATTTGGAGGATTATTTGAATTCGGGTAGTGCTAGTTACCCTACCTGGCCTTTTCTAAAAGAAAAACTGAGTAGCACTTGAAAGTTGTAAACTCAGCTTAACCCGGTGAATCTGAAGCACTAATTGACGAGGTATTAGAGGGTATTTTTTTTTCTGTTTGCGTCTTTTGTGGATTCGGTAATCTTGCCGGACCTTCTGCTTCTAAAAATGATAATTGTCCCTGCGCAAATATGACTTGGGTGTTACCAAAGTGTACCGGTAACTCGTGAGTTGTTTTATCCCACTTGGGAGCATGACCCAACCACCAGTTTTTACCGAATTGATAAATAGCTCTGATACCTGCCGCAGCGTTTATTAGGCTTGCCAGAATGTAACGTCCTAGTACCGCTACAAAATAGGATTTTCCGTAGACCCAGCGCACAGACTGATGGCGTCTCCATAAAACAATTAGGGATGTCATAATCGCAAAAGAGCCCAAGAAGTTGTAGGAATGTAGCTGGGCTCTCATGTTAGGGAACCAGAGATTACTTATCAAATAAATCCATCCCCAAATCATTAACCAGGAATTCAAGACGCCACGACGATCACGCCACAAGAAATAATTTTCTTTTAAGTTTTGGATCCAGGAGCCGTGACCTTTGACCCAGCCCAAGACTTGCCAGCTTTGTAAGCTGATACCATAGGTCCATCTTGTTTTCTGTCTGATGGAAGGCCACCATGAATTGGGAAATAGCTCAAAAGTAGCAATAAAGTCTTTTTCTTGCGTGTCACGTTTGATGCGATAGTAGCAAAGCATAGTAGATGGTAATCCTAATTGCGCACTCATCAGGCCCAATTGGTAGTCTTCAGTAAGGGCTTTTTCATTAAGGATAAAACCATGAGCCTCTTTGAGTTTTTCTAAAAGACGACGAGATAAACAGGTACCAACACCAGCAGAGGGGATCGCTACCCCAATTTCTCTTCTCAATAATAGGTCTAGGGTATGACCTTGGGCAAACTCATCGAGGTAGATGTTGCGCACTTCGAAAAGATGTTGGGCGGGTAAGCTAAAAACAGGAGTTTGAATGTAGTCATAGTGATCGAGAGCGTCGTTAAGAGTGATTAACTCCAGGGGATGAATCATGTCTTCAGAGTCATGCATGATAACTGCATCAAAAGAGGATTCGTTTGTGGGAAGGTTGAGGATCTTGTTTAGAATTTCATTCAGCATTTGACCTTTAGAGGTAGGACCGGGTCGACTATTGATAACGACTCGTACCTGTCCGGGAAAGCGACGTTCAAGACTCAAGGCTTTTTCTTTCGTTTCCATGTCGTTTGGGTAAACACCCAACCAAATCTGATAGTTTCTATAGTATATAGCGCCTAAGTTACCAATGACCATCTTCTCGATAACATCTTCCTCCTTCCAATTGGCTACGATGATCCCTAGTTTTTTTTGAGACTTCCGCAACATTCTCTCTAGATCTTCATCTTTCAGATGCTGAGGTTTGACTTTCTTCAATAGCTTTAAGGACTCAAAAATAAAATCATCTAAAGCGTAGATAGCAAATGCAACAGCGGTGAGTTTGAGTAAAAATAAAAATAGTTCACTCATCTAATAGCTCCAGTCTATGAAGGCCTCTAAACCGAAGGGTTGATATTCTTGCCCCGTAAGGCGACTGCGAGCTTGATCAGTCCACACTCGGTAGTAGGCTCGAATTTGCCACCATGTCCGATTCGTTAAGACTAGGCCACTGCGTATTTCATTATACTCGTAGGACCAGCGTTCGACTCGGTTTTGATGAGCAAACTCCATGAGAAGTCCTTGAAGTTGCATGTTATTCCAGCTTAAACCTCTCCATTGGATGTTCTGCCTGAGGAAAGTTGGACTACCGTTAACTAGGTGGGGAAGGTGGAAGGATTCGGCATAGCCATCAAAAATAAAATAAGCCCGTTCTTGATACAGGCCGGCGAACCATCCCCTTCGGTCATAGTAAAGGGGGTTGGCTCCCCAACGATGATCCATTACTTCCCATAAAAGAGATAGGTGCAAACCTAGCCGATCCCACAAAGCCCAGCGTAATCTCAGCGAGGGGCCCATACGACTTTGCCCGGGGAAAGCGATACTTTGACCGGAATATCCGCTGACACCGAGTAAAAGCTCGATAAAAGCGCCAGTTTCAACGGACAAACGATAACGCCCCCCCACAAGATATTGCGCTTGTCCTTGCAAACCTTCGAGCTCTCTTTGATTAGTCACCTCAGTATAGAACCTCTGGCTAAGAAGCCAATTTGAGGAGGCCCCCCAAGCCACGAGAGTCGAATAAACGAGAAGCAAGTATGTAAGAGGCGCCTTAATTGCAAAGCTTTTCAAAATCCAGCTCATACCAAATCTCAAGCCTTATACTTCCAGGTAGTTATTTTCCAAACTTTACTTTATCTCTATCGCAAGGGTTTTCTCATTAATTGTCCTCTAGAGCTCAGTTTGTTGTCTAAAGGCCGTGAGGGGTGTGCAAAAAATACTCGTTCTGTAAAAACTTTCGAGACATCTTTTGGCTTTACTTCAAACCATTCCTGCTATAGCTGTGACTCCCGATCTATTAGAGGAATTGTCATGTCAAATTCGTTTGCCTGTCTGCGCTCTTTTTTTACTTCAAAAGTCCCAACCTTGTTGTGTGCAATGGCCATACTTTCAGCCATGAGTTCACCTGCCGGTAACTTCGAGCGAGGTCGCATGAGGAGTGCTGAGATAAGTGCTGGGAAATGTGTCAACATCCTTTACGATCGTGGGCCTCAGGAGTATTGGATGGGTCGCATTTACGCTACTTTTGTGCAAAATCTTCTTGGCCATTTCCCCGAGTACCAACAAGTCGTGATTCCCATGGAGAAATACCAGAAAGGGGATCTTGATCAATGCTCTGCGAGTATCTATATCGGCTCCTACTTTCCCACCGTGCTCTCAAAGCAGTTCCTCCAAGATTATGAAAAAACAAGGTCGCGAGTGGCATGGTTGGGATATCACATTTGGCAGGCTCCGGAACTTTTTGAGCGAATCTTCGCACATCGGTACTCCCACCTTACCACCTTGGATTACCAGCATCGAGATGCTGAGGGACGTCCAGGTTACTACAAATGGATCGATTATAAGGGAGAGAGGTTTTGGCGCTATGGGCAGTGGAGTCAACAAAATCCGAGCGAATTTGTAAGCTCCTTCGAAATGATTGCTTTGAACCCCTTGAAGAATCATAGTGGTGTGGGCCCAGTAGAGGTCTTGGCTACCGCAACACATAGTGGAACCGGGGCCGTTCTTCCTTATGTTCTTCGTAGCAAAAACTACTTCTACATAGCAGATGTAGGCTTTAGTTTCATGCATGAGGCGGATCGGTTTTTAGTCATAGCAGATTTGCTATTTGATATCTTAGGGGAAGGTCCAAGACATAAAAAAAGGCACGCCCTTATGCGCATGGAGGATGTTCATCCCGCGATGGAGGCTTACTTGCGTTATCCATTCCTGCAGGCGGTGAATAGATTGGGTATTTCCATGGGGGTATCCATTATTCCATTTTTTTATGACTCTTTTCAGCTGCAAAAAAAGCCTAATTTTCCGCTGTTTACCTCGGCATCTCGGGAGAAGGAGTTTCAGTACTGGTTATCTGAAGTCCAACGTTCGGGGCACTATTTCATCTGGCACGGGGTGACTCATCAGTATAAAAAAATGCGCAACCCTCACGATGGTATAACTGGCAGTGATTTCGAATTTTGGAATGCCATTGAAAATCGCCCCATTGATGAGGATCGAGTAGATTGGTATTGGGACAGCTTGCAAGAGGGCTTTCAGGAGTTGGGTAGGGTTGGAGTCAGGCCGCAGATTTGGTTAACTCCACACTATCAAGCCTCTGCTTTGTTTGATGTTTTCATCGGGAGAATGATGCCTTGGAGCATTGGGCGAGTGATTTATTTTAATCATGAGTTTATTCTTGGGATCGGGCCTTTGTGTTTTGTTCAGTCAGGCTGTCCATTGCAGATGATAGAACAGTCCCTACGCGGGTTGGATCTGAAAGTGATGAACAGAATTTGGAGTGGGCAGATGTTTCCTTACGAGATATATGGAGACATCTACGGACAAAGGCTGTTACCAGAAAGTCTCGGCAACTCACAACCCTACCAAAACCATCATGTG
>CAZZMS010000028.1:0-8196 GCA_964655485.1 uncultured Pseudobdellovibrionaceae bacterium
CTATACATAGGGGTCTTTGGCATAACAAAAGTTGAGCGATACATATCCCACTCAAGCCAAAACCGATTCCGTTCTTTGTCAGCTAGGAATGTCTTACTTTAACCAAGGCCCCGAGACTGGGGATCGAGATCTCACTAAGGCCCCCGAGGCGATTCAGGTGTTTGAGGATCTCTTACAGTCTTTTCCGCACAGCCAGTATGTTTCTCAGGCGCAAGAAAAAAGATCGGAATTAGTCAGCAAATTAGAGGAGAAAATTCAATATATTGCCGACTTTTATTACAAAATCGGTCAGTATCAAAGTGCTCTCGGGCGTTACCAAGAGCTCTACCAAAAGGCGGGTAGCAAAGAGCGCAAACGTTGGGCGGCCTTGCGTGGTGCAGAATGCGCAAAAAAATTAGGTGATTTGAACCGACAAAAGGATTGGGAAAATGTACTAAAAAAACTCAATTAAGGGTAGGCTATGGATTTACTTGAAGAGGCCAAAGATTATTTCAAGCAGGGTCAATACAAAATTGCTGAACAGTTGTTAGGCCGTTTGATCCTTAATAATTCCAAAGATCCTGAGGTTTATCATATGTTGGCTACGATCTATTATGATCGGGGTCAATTCAGCAAAGCGATACGCACCTTCCGCAGGGCTTTGGAAATCGATCCTACCTTTACCGATGCCAGCGTGGGCCTTTCAATCATCTTGAACGATTTGGGGCGCTACGAGGAGGGGAAAAAAGTTTTTCTGGAGGCTGAAAGAATTTTGCAGCAGCGGAAGGCACAAAATGATCCGTATGTAGAGGAGAAAATTGCAACCAAACACCAAGAATTGGCGGATTTGTATTTGCAATCCCATCGTCCCAAAGAGGCTTTGGAACAACTTTTGAAAGCGCAAAAAATCTCTGCGCGGCGTGCGGAGATTTCTTTGCGCATTGCCGATTGTTATCTGCAAATAGACGAAGAAGAAAAAGCTATTTTAACCCTGAAAAACTTAATTCGTGACTATCCTAATTTTGTAACGGCGCGTATGCGTTTAGCCAATGTTTATTACCAAAGTGGCAAAGTGGCCGAGGCAACTCATATGTGGGAATCGGTATTGGCCCGAGACCCACAGCATGAAGAGGCCAAGCGACGTTTGAAAATGGCGCAAGCCGTGGGTGTTACTGAGCTGGATAAGGACTTATCTATTTAGAGCAGATAATAAAAAGGGGGGGCTATGGGATTGGCACGAGACGATTTAGCTTTGTTTTTAAATCATCAACAGATTGCTGAAATGGTAACCGAGCTGGGCAAAAAGATTAGCGCTGACTACCGGGGCAAAGAGCTGGTTTGGATCTGCCCTTTGCGCGGTTCTATTCATTTTATTGCAGACTTAATGCGTGCCACAGACGTGGTGTCTCAACAGGTTGAATTCGTACAGCTTAAGACCTTAAGTCGAGGGGGAACGGTACAAGTCGTAAGAGATATTGGCATCTCCATCACCGGAAAGCATGTTTTGATCGCTGAAGAAATTATTGATACCGGTCGCGCTCTCTACTACCTCCTCCAACACTTGGACTTGGCTAGACCCGCAAGCTTAAAAATCGTCACTTTACTTGATAAGCCTGCGCGTCGTGAGCTGCCTATTCGTGCCGATTATGTAGGTCGCGTGATTGAAGATCGTTACGTCGTTGGTTATGGCATGGATAGTGAAGAGCTGGGACGAAACTTTAGAGATATTTATTATTTAAAAAATTAGTGAGGAGATGAAGTGGTGCGAGCAAATCCTATCTTTATGATGGTTACCGCGGCCATTCTCATTTACTTTCTAGTGAATGTTTTGATTTCACTTTGGCTTTAGTTACTAAGTAAGGAAAGAGGGGGATTTATGGCGTTTCAGCCACTTCGCTACGAACAAAGCTTTCCCAATGATTGGACTAGCGAGGATACTCTGGTCTTAATTGGCGAGTTGGTGCCGGGTGGATATGTTAACGGCTTGGTGGCGGCCGCACAAAGGCGCGGGATGAAAATTATTGAAACCACGGTGGGGCGTCGGGAGCCCAATGGAAAGTTAGTTCCGTTGTCTACGGAGCAATGGGGCCAGAAAAGATTTTTATGTATCAATGTGCCCATAGAGGCGGGTTTTGACTACGAGGAGAACGAGGCTGGAGAGACCCCAATCTCTGTCTTGCGAGATCTAAAAATGCAAGATTGGTCTCAGTTTCGTTTGGACCCCTCCAGCTTGCAAACATGGATGGAGCGGGGGCGCAAGCGACTACGTCAGTCTTTGGATCAAATGTTAGGCGAGCTTGAGCCCCTGTTACCTGCGAGGGGACGAGTGATTTTTGCGCATCTTATGGCGGGAGGAGTGCCACGCAGTAAAGTTGTTTTGGCTCTCCTGAATCGCGTTGTGCGAGGGCATGGAGCGAAATATTTTTCTAGCGAAGACCTTTGGCAATCTGATTTGGGTCGCTTAATCGAAGCAAATTTTTTTGAGGTCACGGCACAGAGTTTTGAGCTGTTACTTGAAAGTACAAAAGATCTTCGCGAACGGCTTGAAGCCTCGGGGCGTAGGGTTTGTTACACAGCTTATGGTTACCATGGTACAGAAATTTTCATTGGTAACCAGTGGCGTTGGCAGAGTTACGTGCCCTATTTGCAAGGTTGGGCTAAATTAAAGCTTGAGGAAATCGCAAAATCTGCAATCGCCCAAGGTATTCATGCAACCGTTTACAACTGCCCGGAGATTCTCACTCAGTCGTCTAGTATTTTCAACGGAGTGGAATTGCCCCTGTATCCTCTCTTAGCCGCTTTCAAGCAATTGGCTCCGGAGCATAAGGCGACTCGCTTACTTTGGCAGTATGCAAAAGAGCGGTTGAAGTCGGATGTGAGTGTTGAAGCCATGTTGTCTACGATTGATGAGGCGTACGCTACTCCTGAGCTCGCTATTCTTTTTGACTATTCTCGTTGGCCGGGACATAACGAGCCCCAACAGATGGCGCGCGTCCTACAAACGAGTGAGCGCGTGCTCAGTATGCATCGAGATGAAAAAGACGTCATCACGTTTGAACTGAGTCGAATCGTTTTGCAGGCTTGCGGTGAAGTCATGTTGCGAGCTAGTTCAGCACCCACAGGGCATGGTGTTTTATGGTTAGGTCATGATGTGGTAACAAAAACCTTTATTGAGTTGATGGCTTAGTCCATCTCGTAAGTCGAGGCATATCGTTTGGTGGACTCTACACATTCTGGTAAATCAAAATGGCATGGGGCAACCCTAGGGCCCTTGGGTTTTTTACCAAGGGCTTCGGGTACCTGGACGTCTTTGGTGGCCGCTGGAGTAGGTTCGTTATTTTTAGAATGGAGTTTCATACATGCGATTTTTATTTTCTCGTTGTTACTTGTTGGGATTTACGGGATCGCTGATTACCTAAAGCGAGTTTCAGCGGAGACCTCGGACCCCTCTGAGGTGGTCATCGATGAGTGGGTTGGTATGTGGATAGCCATGTGGGGTTTACCCATGGATTGGCGTTGGGTTGCCTTGGCTTTTTTAACTTTTCGTTTTTTTGATATTTTCAAGCCCTGGCCCGTCAGCTACTTCGATCGTCGGATGGATGCTTTAGGAGTCATGCTGGATGATGTAGTGGCGGGAATCATGGCGGGTGTTTTGACTCATGGCTTGCTGTTTTTTTGCGGAGGGATGTGATTTTTATGCTACGGGGGATAGCTGCGATATTTTTTTTATTCATGGCGTGGTTCATTCTAAACATGATGGGGATGGTAGGTCCCGAAAAGGCCTCTGTGCGGATTCTCAAGCATTTGGGTCTTGATGCTTATTTGCAATCCGCAAACTTCAAAGCAAGAACGGTGAAGGGCCAAGTGGGTCTAGTGGAACCGCCCCCTCCCGTCGAGGCAGCAAAGCCCCCATTATGCGAGCGCCTTTTACAAGGCCTCCATGAGGCCGGATCTGATTTGGGTGAGCTTCGATTTTATGAAATTCGCCTGCTAGCCCGGCATGAGGGCTTAAAGGAGCATAAACATATCAAGCAGTTAGTCCGGTGCTTCCCTAAAGACCCCTTAGGCTCACATATCTTAGAGCTCGATTTATTTTCTGGTGATATGAGTTCTGAGCCCACCTTGGACGGGCAGGATATTCAACTTCAGATGAGTGTTTTTGATTATTTGAGTTCCAATAAGGTCTTGGAAACGACACTAGCTTTGACTTTGGATGAGCTGGATGGCTTGGGGAATTGAGACTAGCTCCTCGTGCTGCAAAGCTCCCTTACTTGTGGACCCCTTGTCCTAACCGAGATTTTAACATATAAAAAATAATCATCTCTTCTTTTGGGGTGTCGACAAGCTGGTAAGTCAGCAGATTTTGATTCTGCCATTCGCAGGTTCGAGTCCTGCCACCCCATCCAAATTTCCTTCTCAGTTTTCAGTACCCAAAAAGTTAAACCCCTTTTCATCACTTCTCCAACGCCTGAGTTTTTTTAACTTACGTTGCAAACTTTGTCGGTGTAAGCCTAATTCGCGTGCGGTCTTAGAGATGTTACCTTGATTTCGAATCAATACGAAGTCTATGTATTCCTTTTCCAATTCGTCGATGGACAGAGGTTTCAACGGAGCTTGAGCGGGGGCAACTGCAACTGTGCCCTCGAGAGCTTGCCGCAATCGCAAACTGGAAATGGGCTTGAGGAGATAATGACTCGCTCCCCGCTTAGTGGCCTCTACTGCCGTGGCAATGCTGCCATAGCCGGAAAGAACCACAATATGGGCCCTAGGGTTGGCTTGCTTGATCAGGGGAATCAAATCTAAACCCAATTCGCCATTTGCTAGTCGCATATCAATCACTGCATAGTCAAAGGCGGGATTTTCAGGCAAGTCATGGCGGTGGAGTGCGATATGCACATGAAAACCCCAAGCTTTGAAATCCTGAGCAAAGCTTTGTGCAAGACGAGGGTCATCATCTATAAAGAGGATGGAAGGTGTTTCACCCATAGTAGGTCTCCCACGAAGCGGTTGATACCTCCTGCGATACTTGCTCAACCGGCCATAAACAGCACACTTGGGCCCCATGCGGTTCCAAGTTTTTGACTACAAGTTTTCCACCTAAGCTTTCCATGAGCAAATGCACGGAGAATAAACCCAATCCATTCCCTTGAGATTTTGTAGTCAAAAATGGTTCACCAATATGTTGCAGAACATGCGGCGGAAAGCCTGGGCCTGAATCAACAATGCAAAATCCCACCTGATGGGCTTCGCTGATCGCCTTGACGGTAATATGAGAGTTTTCCCCGGATGACACTGGAGCAGCATCTCGAGCGTTATCTAATAAAGACCAAAGGGCCTGAAAGAGCGCAACGGTGGGTATGAGTATGCGCCGGATAGGCTTGTTGGGGGTCTCGCTTGATTCCTCTATGGAAAACTTTAAATGGAGAGGCCTCTTTTGCTGCTGTCGCCATCGCTCAGTAGCCTGCTCCACCCAGACAGGCCACTCTTGCCAGGTGGATATTTGACCTTGTTGAAAATCGAGTTGAGCTTGGTTGAATAATTGTAGAATTTTCACACTTTCGTCAATGGCAGAGCTTGCCGATTGCAACTCGGGAGTTATAGAGGCTGAGAGCTCATGAGGGCTATTTTTTGTCTCCGAAGTGGTTATGCTTTTTATACGCTCAAGCGCATGCAAGGCCACATTGAGGGGTGTGGCTAAGCGATGGGAAATTCCAGAGGCTAAAGCACCGAGGGTTTTCAGCTGTGACTGGCGTTGCAGGAGTGCTTGATAACGAAAAATTTGGTTACTCTGTGTGTTCATGAGGTCACTCATGTGACCCACCAACACCCAAGAGACAAAGAGGGTAACATGGAGGGTTATTCCAAGTTCCAGAGTATTCAGGGTGTTGGCATCCGTTCGCCAAAGCCACTACAGCTGAAAGACCAGAAGGAGAATGTGTTGGAGCCCCCAAGCGATCCAACGGGGTGGGCCGCGCAAGATCATGGCGGAGACAGCAGAATTGAGAAAAAACAAGTGGATACAAGGGATATCCAGTCAAACCAACAAAAATAAAAACAAACCCGCCACAATCGAATCGTAGAGGACTTGTAATGAAAGAAGAGCGTGATCGAAGGGCTTATTCGATCGTCGCATGTAAAAAGTAAGCCAAAGATTTAATGCGAGTGTGGCAAATCAAGCTAAAAGGAAAAAGTTGAAGCTCACCCTATGCATTTGCTTTTGACTGTGAGAATACAGGGCAATGAGCAACCATAGTCCTAAAGCTGCCCAGCGAAGGCGTAAAAAATGTAACCAGCTCATGGGTGTTGCCCGGGTCATCAAGCGTGTTGTCCTGTAAAGCCTGAGAGATGTCCAGAATTATGCAAAGATGTATACTCGACCTTTTCTGGACTCAAGATTGTTGGGGCTTTATCCGAGGAACAGTTTACAAGGATGATGTGTCTCGACGACAGGATGTAACGTCCCCCGTGGACCCTCAAGGATTGAGGCGAGAGCAAAATGACTTCAAGGAGGATCAGTCATGGGACTTCGAATTGCGACTAACGTCGCCTCAATCAATGCCCAAAAGCATTTAGGTGGGATAGGCCGAGCCATGAATACATCTCTTGAGCGTTTGGCCTCAGGTTACCGTATTAACAAAGCTGCAGATGATGCGGCTGGTTTGGCCATCAGCGAAAACCTGCGTGGCCTGATTCGTGGTTACCGTCAGGCGAATCGTAATGCCAATGATGGAATTAGCATGGTGCAGGTTGCCGAGGGGGCTTTGAACGAAGTTTCTACTATGCTTATTCGTTTGCGCGAGCTAGCGGTACAGGCAGCCAGTGATACGATTGGTGACACTGAAAGAAAATTTCTTGATGTGGAATATCAACAACTAAAAGCAGAAATTGAGAGGATTACCGATTCCACCAATTTTAATGGATATGATCTACTTAATGGTACCGGAGGAATCATTGATATTCAGGTGGGTGTGCACAATGACCCCTTCAAAGATCGGATCTCATTTAATGCTTCCGCGGCGGATGCGAGTTTAGAAGCCCTCGGGATTGCTGCAGAAACGATTGCTACCAAGGAAGCTGCACAGCTAAGTCTTAACCGGGTGGATGATGCGCTCACTTCTGTCAATGCCATCCGAGCGAACTTTGGTGCCCTTCAAAATCGACTGATTTCCACCTCACAAAACTTACAAGTGACTGAGGAGAACTACTCCGCAGCGAACTCCCGAATTCGTGATACCGACATTGCTGCTGAGTCGGCAGAGCTCGTGCGAAATAACATCCTGATGCAAGCTGGTGTATCGGTGTTATCTCAGGCCAACAATGTCCAGCAAATGGCCTTAAAGCTCTTAGGATAGACCTAGTTTAGGAAGAAGACTCATTTAACGGGGATGGGGCCTCAGCTTTGAGGCGCTCCACCTCAAGCTGAGTTTCGATAAGTAAACGCAGAAAGTTGGAAGCCTGTTGAATCATTGTTTCTAATTCTTCAATACGATCCCAATGCAAGATGGGAAAAGTCTGAGGACTTTCTCTTTCGACTTCTTTAAGCTCGCGCACAAGTTTGGCACTATTTTCGATCAGTTTTAGTTCGCGATTTTTCAGAACATTGGTGATGACTTTTTCAATATCCGGGTTACTTTGATAGTAAATGGTGTTCCTAGGTCCTCGCTCAGTAGGAATAATCACCTCGTAAAAAATCAACTCTTGAATGGCGAGACTGATGGCTGTCTTGCTAACGCCCAGGGCCAAAGCCAAATCCTGACCTGACAAGGGCGTTTGAGAAATAAAGACTAGACACCAAATCTGGCCATGCAATTTGTTGAAGCCCCAATACTGCATAAAATCGCCCACAGATTTGGCGAGGAAAATGGCTTCGGAGTGAAACTGAATTTTGCGGGTTCTTTTTGTCGGTAACATATAATTCACTTTTTAGTTAAAGCTTCAGTTTAACATATTTTTAACTTCGCACCAAGGCTTGACTGATAGCTGCCATCCTTTGTGCCCCATCCCATCAACAGCTACTTCAAGTTATTTTTTTTTTTTTTTTTTCAACAACTTACTGGCGAACTATCTCGAGTCATTAAAAAGTGATGCAGGGTTTTTTCCAGGCTTTCTTGTTTTTAATTACGTCAGGAACTAAACACACATTACATTAAAACAAATTATAAGAATCGCAGTTTGTTTTTTTGCATATTTTATTGGCGTCACCAGGTAGATCCTATA
>CAZZMS010000029.1:0-4878 GCA_964655485.1 uncultured Pseudobdellovibrionaceae bacterium
TATCGCCGAATCCTCCGCGTACCTCGTCAAGCTCCTGTGTATCTTCATCTTCGAAATCGTTATCTACACTTTCATTCAACTCGTACTCGCTAATGATGGCGAGGAAGTTTTTCTCAGAGGACAAATCCTTGCGAATGACCTACACGTATTTATCTGGGTAACGGGATGTGCTCTCCTCCACGTAGCGCTCCAGCTTGCCGTCTGAGAGTATCTTGCGACGCACCTGAATTTTCTTCCACAGTAACCGGTAATTATAACGGCAATATCCCTCCACAGCGGCAATTTGATCACAATCTTTCACTTTACAATACGGCCGCCCTAAGGCGTCGCGAGGAATATCATCGATAGCAGGAGATTTGATCTCCTCCTCTAAAACCTCATCAAAAGGCTTTTTGAGCTCTCCCTTTCCTTTCGCAGCCCCCTTCCCCTCAAGAGCAGGAGGAGCAAACTCAGCCTCACTTCTACCGTCCTTCGTTTTGTTCTCTAAAGACTTGCCTCCGGAGGAGGACTTTCCCGTGGTCGCACCACTTCCTTTAACTTTCGAAGAATCCTGAGGGGTCTTGTAACCATCGTGAGGTTTTGCCGAGGCGGTAGCAGATGATTTCGCTAGGGCCGAAAGCGAAAGGGACTTTTGGCCAGGGTCCTTTTTCTCCATTTTTTTTTCTTCCTTACTCGAGACAGTCGAGGCATGAGGAGAAACGTTCTCTTTTCGGGCCTCTTTACTGACCACACCACTGCCTTTTTTGGCTGGGAAGGTGTTCACCGGCGGTGCTACCTTATGCTTAGGTTTTGCCGCGTTAGATGGTCCCTTGTTCTTGTGTTCCTTTTTCAAGGGCTCTGCAGCGGCTTTCTTACTCGCCCCCCCTGACACCTTCGGTTTGACCACATGGCCAGATCCTTTCTTTTTTTCGCTAACTTTTTTAGAGGGAGCCTTAGACGCAGGGTGTGATTTGGCCGGATTTTTTTTCTTCATAAACCCCATGGGTGAACTACTTTTTAGCTGTTGTCAATCTTCCGAAAAACAAGGAGTTGAAAACTCACACATTGCCCCATGACTTAGAAAAGAGCTTTTCCTAGACTCAGCGCTGTTTGACCCATTCTCTTTTTAAGAAAGGAAAACATATGATGAATCAGTCCGTTATTGTAGCAGCCAAACGTACACCCATTGGGAGCTTCCTGGGAGCTTTATCTAGCCTCTCGGCACCTGCCTTGGGTAGTCAATGTGCTAAACGCTTACTGACAGAAACCACCCACATCGCGGGTAACGAGATTAACGAGTGCATCATGGGCCAAGTTCTCACTGCTGGAAGCGGTCAAGCTCCCGCTCGTCAAACCGCTCTGCTGGCTGGATTGCCAAATTCTGTGGAGTCCATGACCATCAATAAAGTTTGTGGCTCTGGGCTTAAAGCTGTCATGCTCGCGGATGACAGTATCCGCCTAGGGCGTTCTCAACTCGTTCTAGCGGGCGGCCAAGAGGCCATGTCGCAGGCCCCCTATCTTTTA
Organism: uncultured Pseudobdellovibrionaceae bacterium; assembly: GCA_964655485.1. GTDB lineage: Bacteria > Bdellovibrionota > Bdellovibrionia > Bdellovibrionales > Bdellovibrionaceae > JANWYU01. The sequence goes on from CAZZMS010000029.1 coordinate 1,504, forward strand.
GAAAACGCTCGCCATGGTTACCGCATGGGGCATCAAAGCATTCAAGATTCCATGATCAAAGACGGATTGTGGGATCCCTATAAGCAGTGGCATATGGGGCAGGCTGCTGAATTGTGTGTGCGGGAATACAAGATGACTCGTGAAGAGCAGGACCAGTTTGCTATCGAGTCCTACAAGATGGCACAAAAAGCTCAAGAGCAAGGCTGGTTTCAGAGGGAATTGGCCCCTGTGACTCTGAATATCAAAGGCGAAGTGAAGGAGATCACTACCGATGAAGAACCCAGCAAAGTGGTGTGGGATAAGCTAGGTAAGCTCAAGCCCGCTTTTGACAAAGAGGGTACAATTACTGCGGCTAATGCTTCAAAAATTAACGACGGAGCAGCCACCTTGTTGGTCGCAAGCGAAAGCTGGGCGAATAAAAAAGGTCTAAAGCCTCTAGCACGCATTGTAACCCATGCCGCCTACGCACAAGATCCTCAATGGTTTACCACGGCCCCAGTAGGAGCCATTAAAAAAGCCCTCGAGCAAGCTAGCCTCAAGATCAACGACATTGATCTTTGGGAAATTAACGAAGCTTTTTCGGCGGTAACTTTGGCCGCCATGAAGGAATTGCAACTTCCTCGAGAGAAGGTCAATGTACATGGTGGAGCCGTAGCCTTGGGACACCCGATCGGTGCCAGTGGGGCCCGCATTTTAACTACGCTCATTTATGCTCTTCACCAACACAAACTTCGTCGCGGCTTAGCGACCCTCTGTATTGGTGGGGGAGAAGCTGTCGCCATGATTGTGGAGACGGTGTAAAGCGCATCAGCTTTGAACAAGGGGTCCAAAACCCCATTTCAAGAGGGTGGCGCAGACGGTAACAACAAGACCTGAGCTTGAGGTAAAAAACTAAGGGCATGAGTATCAGGACAACAACGAAGTGTGAGGGCGTAAATCATGGATAACCCCTTTCGAAAAATTTATCCGAACGCGAAAGAAGCCTGTGCGGATATTTTTGATGGTGCGGTCTTAGCCGTTGGTGGGTTTGGACTTTGCGGGATTCCAGAAAATAGCATTCTGGCCCTAGCCGATATGAAGGTTAAAAACCTCACCTGTGTAAGTAACAATGCCGGAGTTGATGATTGGGGCTTGGGGCTCCTTTTGCAAAATCGACAAATTAAAAAAATGGTCAGTAGTTACGTGGGAGAAAATGCCTTATTTGAGCACTTGTATATGACGGGTGAGCTTGAGGTGGAGTTCGTTCCCCAAGGGACCCTTGCCGAAAGAATGCGTGCCGGTGGTGCCGGAATTCCCGCTTTTTACACTCCTACAGGAGTTGGCACACCGGTAGCAGAGGGTAAAGAAGTAAGAGTATTTGACGGACGTGAGTATGTTTTAGAGCGAGGGATTCGAGCCGACTTTGCTTTAGTTAAAGCTTGGAAGGCCGATCCTTTTGGTAACCTGGTGTTCCGCAAGACAGCGCGCAACTTTAATCCCCTAGCGGCTATGTGCGGTAAGATCACCATTGCCGAAGTGGAAGAACTGGTACCCTTGGGTAGCCTCGATCCTGATCATATCCATGTCCCGGGTATCTTTGTTCAAAGAGTCTTCCAAGGACAAAACTACCAAAAGCGTATTGAACAAAGGACCACACGGCCCTAGGAGAAAAGGAGTCTCTTATGCCACTGACACGAGAACAAATCGCTCAACGAATGGCCCGAGAGGTTCAAGCCGGCTTTGTGGTGAACTTGGGGATAGGCATTCCTTCCCTCGTGGCTAACTACGTGCCTGCCGAGCTCCATGTGATGTTTCACAGTGAAAACGGACTTTTAGGGCTTGGCCCCTTTCCCCAAGAGAGTGAAGTGGATCCGGATTTGATCAACGCAGGCAAGCAAACGGTGACTGCTGTGACCGGAGCGAGCTTTTTTGATTCCGCTTTGTCTTTCGCCATGATCCGTGGAGGACACGTGGATTTAACCATTTTGGGTGCCATGGAGGTAGACGAGACAGGATCCATCGCCAACTGGATGATCCCTGGCAAAATGATTAAAGGAATGGGGGGAGCCATGGACCTTGTGGCGGGAGCTAAACGAGTGATCGTAGCTATGCAACACACCGATAAATCGGGAGCAAGCAAATTAAGAAAGCGTTGCAGCTTGCCCCTCACGGGAAAAAACTGTGTCAGTCTTGTAGTGACCGATTGGGGGGTTTTCGAACACAAAAAAAGTGGGGGTTTTTTGTTAAAAGAGCACGCCTCCGACTTAGATCCCCGCTGGATCGTAGAGCGAACCGAGGCCCGGGTGGAAATCGCCCCCGACTGCCGCGTAATGACCGTATAGGCAGACTAAGGCCTTCGGGCGAAAAAAGTTTAGAGAGGCATCACTTAAAACGATCGTTTCTCCAGATTTTTAGGCAAATGTCCTCAAAATCCCCACGATTATTCTGTTACCAGAAAGAGTAAAAAGCCTTACTATTCAACATTTCGAGGTGTCAAAGAATAAATCGGCCTCGATATAATCCCCTCTGTTCTAGGGGAAGAAGCCCATGCTCACTCAAAGGGTATGTGCACAACTTTTAGGCAGAATAAGTGCCATTTATGTCGCCCCATATCAACTGAATATAGTGTTACCTAAGTTTAAATACACTACCAGTGCGCAAACGCGAAGTCTTGCTCACATTTTCTTAACAAATCTTTCAGGTAACACAAAAATCTCTTGCTTAATCAAAAATCATCCTTCCACAATAGGAAGTGGGAGGGGCGATGTCGGTCAAGGATGACCCGAGGTCACAGGGACGGGCACATCGCTCTTTTTTTCTTCCTGAGAGTTTAGAGCCATTTTATTTCTAAAAAAATCAACCAAATCCTCCGCTCCTAAGCACATAAAGGCCCCTTGGCGTATAAACTCAGTATTTCCATCAAAACGATAATCCCACGGAGCCGCAGCGACAACAGCCAAGGGTACGCCCGACTCAGCAGCTAATCGAGCACTCAAACTACTTCCCGAACGGCATCTCATCTGAGGGATGAGACACAGATCAGCCATGCCAACGATCAAACGATTCCGTTGGTGAAAGTAATGAGGACGTATAGTTTCCTTCGGGTGATATTCACTCGCGAAAGCCCCACCGAGCTCTAGCACCAGCGCAGTATAGGAAGTCCAGCTTTGGGGATAAAGAGCCTTGACCCCACTGGGTAACCAAATCAAAGTCGGTTTACCCGTACGTAAAGCGGTCATATGCGCCTGTTGATCTACTCCTCGCGCTCCACCACTGATGACCAAGGCCTGTGGAAAAACTTTATAAAACTGCAACAGCTGTGTATCCAACCACGACAACATCTTAGGATCAGCCTCTCGCGCCCCCACCACAGCTAGATTTTGAGGAGCCGAAAAG
>CAZZMS010000030.1:0-7841 GCA_964655485.1 uncultured Pseudobdellovibrionaceae bacterium
TTTTTTTTATAGCATACAGCGCACACCAGAATCTACACAGGTGAGACCGTCGGCAGAGTCAGATGTGTATTAGAGACTGCATCACAACCCCTCAAAAAAGCACATCCACTTTCGACATTTTTACCCGTATTAATGGCAGAAATAACTCGATTAATCTCATCTTCATTCTTACAAACACTACCATGACTGAGACTAGCCGCCAGAACAAGCCATATCCCTGAAAGGATATTTTTTTTGAAAATTTTGGAAATACCTCTTCGTATTGGCTTGAACCTTCTCAAAACGGAAATGTCTATAGTCATACAAGCCTCCTTGATTGAAGGATGGAGGTTTTTTTATTATAGCTAGTAACGAGGTAGTTAATTCAATCTCCTAGACTCAAAAACTAGCGGTTACGCTAGTCGAACTATTCCCTAAAAACGAAACCCGCTTCGTTCATCCAGAACAAAACGGGTTTCACAAAGGTAAGGGGGAATCGTTCACATCTATGTTTCGATTCGTAAATTGCGTGTTCATAACCTTCCCATTAAGCCCCAAAAAGGAAACTTAATTTGTCTTGCCTCTGGCAGCTGGCTGGCCCATCACGGCCCCTTTAGCTTTGCGTCCCATGCTTACGCATGGTTTGCCTTGAGCAAAGGAAGGTCAAATTAGTTTGCTTCGATAGGGCCTCCTTTCTTTGTGACCTGACTGGGGTTGGAAGTCCTTTTCTTGTTGTCCCCGGAGTTGCTTCCCGCAACTCTTCTTTAGTCTAGGTCAAAAAAAAGAAAGTGGCGCAAAAATCGTCATTATGTTTCGCAAAGATACAGGAATAGGGGATTAATTCTATGCCCCCACGTCTTCTAAGTTCACAGACACCATGGTGGAAACCCCTTTGTTTTGCATGGTCACACCGTAAAGCTTCCCAGCAATACTCATGGTGTGCTTGTTATGTGTTACTACGATAATCTGCGAACGCTTGGCCATTTCTCTCACCAGATCATTAAAACGTGAGACGTTGGCATCATCCAATGGTGCATCCACCTCGTCTAACAAGCAATAGGGCGAAGGCTTCACGAGGAAAATGGCAAACACTAAGGAAACCGCAGTGAGGGCTTTTTCTCCCCCTGACATTAAAGACACGTTCTGCAACTTTTTACCCGGAGGTCGTGCAATAATGTCCATTCCCACTTCACCTTTTTCAGGATTTTCCACAAGTTGCAGGTAGGCCTCTCCGCCCCCGAAGAGCACCGGGAACACTTTTTTAAATCTTTCGTTCACCTGCTCGAAGGTCTCTTGGAAGCGTCGAGAACAGATCTTATCGATCCGATCAATGACTCGCTTCAATTGCTCCTTCGCATCAATCAGGTCTTTTTGTTGGTTAGCTAAAAACTCATAGCGTGTGCTAATCTCACGATATTCCTCGATGGCACCGAGATTCACCTCACCCATGCGCGATAAACGCTCCTTGAGCTCTTTGACTTGCGCTTGTGCGGCTGGAACATTTAAGTGCTCATCCCAATATTGCTGCCATACGTGAGTTAAGTCGAGCATATATCGCTCGCGAATTTGCTCGAGCAACACTTGCTCACGCATGCGGATTTGCTCAAGCTGCAACTTTTGTTCAGTCGCCTTTTGTGACAACTGGTAAAGCTCACTTTGTTGTGTACGCAAACGCGCCTCAAACTCCACTGCCTCCGCATGCGCCACTTCGTACTGGTCTTTCAACGCATCAGCCATTTCTTTCATTTGATGGAAGGCATGAGTCTCACGCTGAAACTGGGATTTTTTATCTTCTAGTAACACTTGAGATTCTGTCAATTTTTGCCCGAGTTGATGGCTCTCCTGCCCCATACGCCCGAGATCAGATTCCAACTTAGTTTTTTCTTGCTCTAGGCGCTGCTTCTGAGTAGCCAAGGCTCCCAAGTGCGTTTCCTGTTGCGCCAAACGCACTTGCAACTGAGTCACCTCTTCCTGCAAGCCTGCAAACTGAGCTTGCAACTCCTTCAAAGCCAGCTCAGACTGCGCCATCTCCGTTTGAAGTTCATCTCTTTCTCCAGCGATTTCTGCGGCTTTGGCCTCAAGTTCGGCAATTTTTTGCTCCCATTGGGCGTCTTGCTCCATCAGCCGTTGCAGCTCTTTTTCCATGCGCGCCCATGCTGTTTCTGCGTGGGAGAGCTCCAGCTCTCGCTTGGATACTAATCGCTGACACTCGGTTACTTGTGACTCCACTTGAGTTAAGACTTCTCGCTTAGCGCGGATGAGAGTAGCAAGCTCATCCTGCTCCTGCTGCAAGCGTTCAACTAGTGCCGTAGCCAAGGCCAACTTGCCTTGCAGCTCTTCTTTTCTCCACGAAAGCTCTTTGATTTCCTTGGTCCGCTGAACCAAGACTTGCGAGGCAGAGGATGTCCCAGACTGAATAGTAACAACCCCATGCTCATCGATCCAATCCCCTTGCTCGGTCACAAACGACCACTCCGGGTAACGTCGCTTACCCTCCAAGGCAGCCGAAAGATCAGAGGCTACAGCGACCTGACTTAAAAAAGGCTGCAACACTTGTTGATACTCATCCTTGACCTTCACAATGTTACCAAGAGCCTTAAAACGTGACTCCCCAGCCGGTCCGGGTTCCTCGCCGCCGACAAACTGGCCCATAAGCCCTGAGGCCATAAAGCTGGCACGTCCCGCGGACTGCGATTTTAGAAATTGCGCAGCCGACAGAATGTCCTCTTCCTGACGCGCCAGTAACACTTGTAAGTAGTTGTCTAAAGCCGCCACCGTCGCCGCTTCGTATTGGGGATCTACCTCAATCACCTGAGAAAGGGTAGGCCATACCTCGAGGGAAGCATCAGAGAGACCATGGACCTGAGCCTTACGCCATTGCACCAGTTTTTTTACACCCTCGCCAAAACCCTCCATGCTTTGCTCAAGTTTCTCCAGAGTCTCCAAACGAGTTTGCACTTGCGCCAACTCTTGTCGCCAAGATTCCCACTCTTTTTTAGCTTCGCGCGCTTGCTGCTCAATAGACTGCTGACGAGCTTGCAGTTCCTGCCACTCCGTCTTTTCCTGACTCAAGCGCGACTCTTGTTCAACCAATTGAGATTTCGCCTCTTCGAGTTTGTTACGATACTCTTGCCGATTGGCCTCCAGCTCATCCAGCACCTCTCGCGTTTCTGTCACCTTAGCGGCCAGATCCTCACGCTGGTTTTGTAGAGCCTCTTTTTTAGCCTCGATTTGGTTTTCAGCTTGGGATAAAGCGATATAGCGTTGACGAGAGCTGGTGATTTGCTCCTCTAAAGCAGCCTCCTGCGCCCTAAATTCTTGGTAACGAGAGGAGTGTGCACTGTAGGCGACTTTAAGCTCTTGCACTTCCAAATTTACACGTTCGTACTCATCGCTGACACGAGACAATTCTTCTGTAACACGAGAGAGATTGTGCTGAAAAATCTCCATTTGCGAGCCCGTAAGCTCTCCGCGAGTTTTAGCTTGCTCAATATCGAACTCCAGACGCTGAATATCTAACTCAAGTTTTTGCAACTCCGACTGCTTGGCCTGAATATTACACATGTGCTCGTCGTACTGAGTTTCGTACTGAGCCGCTTGGAACTTCAGCTGCTCGAGTTCAGCTTGACCCTGAGCCATTTGGGATTGCAGCGAAGCCTCCTGATCAGAGGCTGTAGTGATGAACTGCTCCAGCTCCGACATCTCGTTTTGAATTTCGTGATAAGATTTTGCAGCCAGCTTGAGATCGACCGACTCTAGCTCCTGTTTAATGCTACGATACTTTTCGGCTTTTTCCGCCTGACGCTTTAAGTGATCCATCTGTCGTTGCAACTCACTGACAATATCGGCGAGTCGCGTGAGGTTTTGATCGGTTTGCTGCAGTTTGCGCTCGGATTCTTTTTTACGCGCTTTGAATTTCGTAATCCCGGCGGCCTCCTCAATCAGCATACGCTTTTCTTCGGGCTTAGAGGTGATGATTCGACTGATCATCCCTTGCTGAATGATAGAAAAACCCTTGGCACCTGCCCCGGTGTCCATAAAGATTTCTTGAATATCCCTCAGCCGAGCAGGCTCTTTGTTAATAAAGTATTCACTTTCCCCGCTGCGATGCAGGCGACGAGTGACCATGATTTCAGAAAAACGCTGATACTTAATGGGAAAAGGCCCCCCATCGTTTTCCAGTGTCAGGGAAACTTCGGCCATACCCGCCGGAGCAAAGCCCTCAGCCCCGGCAAAAATCACATCCTGCATACTGGAGCCACGGAGGTCCTTGGCGGACATTTCCCCCATGGCCCATAGTAAAGCATCAACGATATTGGATTTACCGCAGCCATTGGGGCCCACGATTCCCGTAATTCCAGCATCAAACTGGATTACAGTCTTATCTTTGAAGGACTTAAAACCAATCAGCTCAATTTTTTTTATCCGCACCTGAAACCTCGTTTGCAATAAAGCTTGGTCAAAAACCAAGTCTTGCGAGCCTTAAAAAAACTGTCAAACCTTGGCTCGCTGAGCCTGCGAGATTTGCTAGTGGCGCAAAGCCGATTGAGCTGCGGCGAGTCGGGCGATAGGCACACGGAAAGGTGAACAGCTCACATAGTCCAGTCCCGCTTTGTGGAAAAAGGCGATGGATTCAGGATCTCCACCATGTTCTCCACAAATGCCGAGTTTCACTGCAGAGCGCGTCGCACGGCCTTTTTGACAAGCTAGGCTGACTAAGGCGCCAACCCCTTGTTGATCAATACTCACGAAAGGATCTTTAGGCCAAATGCCCTTACTGAGATACTCAGGCAAAAAACGACTGGCATCGTCGCGCGAAAGTCCAAGCGTTGTCTGAGTGAGATCATTCGTTCCGAAACTAAAAAACTCAGCTTCACGCGCCAGCTCATCGGCCACCAAAGCTGCACGTGGCAGTTCAATCATCGTACCTACTTGGTAGCGAAAGCTGACTCCTTGAGCTTTCTGCACTCGTTCGACCACAGATTCCGCCAGTTTGCGCAGATAAGCCATTTCAGACAAGGATCCCACCAAAGGCATCATGATCTCAGGAGCTGTGTTGTAGCCTTCTTTAACAAGTTTTGCTGTGGCCTCGGCAATGGCTTGTACCTGCATTTCGTAAATTTCTGGATAGGTTACCGCAAGTCGACAACCGCGATGGCCCAACATAGGATTGAACTCATGTAGGGCTACAGCACGCTCTTGAACCTTTTTTAAACTAAGCCCCGTGCGGGTAGCATAATCTTGCTGGTCCTTCGGGCTGTGCGGGATAAACTCATGCAAAGGTGGATCAAGCAAGCGAATGCATACGGGATAGGGGTCCATAGCTTTGAGAATGTGATAAAAATCGTCCCTTTGCATCGGTAACAGCTGGGCTAATGCCTCTTTGCGCTCTTCTGTGGTTTCAGCCATGATCATACGTCTAACTACATCAATACGATCTTCACCAAAAAACATATGCTCTGTACGGCACAGTCCAATGCCTACCGCGCCAAAGCGCCGCGCCTGGGTCGCATCTTGCGGAGTATCTGCATTAGCTCTAACCTTCAGGCGTGCGTGCTGATCCGCCATGCGCATCACTCGCTCAAACTCACCACTAAGCTCAGGCTGCTTGGTGGGTAAAACCCCTAAGAAAACCTCTCCGGAGCTCCCATCCAAAGTGATCCAATCCCCCTCTTTAAGCGTATGACTGCCGGCTCGAACGGTTTTGGATTTTTCATCAAGAGTCAGGTCTGAACAACCAACCACACAACACTTGCCCATACCGCGTGCTACGACGGCTGCATGGCTTGTCATTCCACCACGAACGGTCAGAATCCCTTGAGCAGCGTGCATCCCGCCAATATCCTCGGGACTCGTTTCAAGCCGTAAAAGAATAACCTTTTCGCCTTTTTGCGCCCAATCCATAGCCTCTTCACTCGTAAACACAATGCGCCCACTGACTCCTCCTGGGCTAGCCCCAAGGCCCTTCGCCACCAAGGTGCGCGGTGCTGCGGGATCAATACTTGGGTGCAACAACTGATCAAGGGATTTGACATCAATGCGAAGCAGGGCTTCCGACTCCGGAATAATTCCCTCGTCCACCAAATCACAAGCGATTTTCAGGGCAGCTTTCGCCGTGCGCTTACCGGTTCGGGTTTGCAGGAGCCAGAGCTTTTCGTTTTCTATGGTAAACTCAATGTCCTGCATATCTTTGAAATAAGTTTCCAAACGATGACAAAGGCTTACGAACTGTTCATAAACCGCAGGCATTTGATCCCGCAAGTGAGAAATGGGCTCCGGAGTACGAATCCCCGCTACCACATCTTCTCCTTGCGCATTAAGCAGATACTCTCCGTAAATTTCCTTCTCCCCTGTTGAAGGGTTACGCGTGAAAGCCACTCCCGTGCCCGAGCTGTTACCCATGTTACCAAACACCATGCTTTGTACATTCACGGCTGTTCCCCAATCATGAGGGATTCCGTGAATGTTCCGATAAGTCACAGCTCGCGATCCATGCCAAGATTGAAATACGGCCTGAATGGCTAGCCAGAGCTGTTCCCAGGGCGCTTGAGGAAAGTCATGACCCCACTCGCGCTTAACAATCTTTTTGTATTCAGTCACGAGCTCACGCCAATCCCCCTCACTCAAATCCGCATCTTGAGTAACATTTTTTTTGCGCTTCTTATCCTCCAAGGCCAACTCGAAATGACTATGATCCACCCCTAGTACGACGTCGGAGAACATTTGAATCAGCCTTCGGTAACTGTCCCATGCGAAACGAGGGTTTTGGGTTTTTGCCGCTAAGCCCTCAACCACCTGATCGTTCAGTCCAATATTGAGCACGGTATCCATCATCCCCGGCATCGACTGCCGTGCCCCAGAGCGGACAGATAGAAGCAGCGGATTGTGGGGATCCCCAAAGCGTTTTTGGGTCACTTGCTCTAGGCGAGCCATAGCTTTTTTCACCTCTTCTTTGACTGGCTCGGATAAAGATTGTTGATTTTTGTAAAACTCCAAACAAACTTCAGTGGTGATAGTAAACCCATAAGGCACGGGTAACCCTAATCGCCCCATCTCAGCAAGGTTAGCCCCCTTACCCCCCAAAAGCTCTTTCATTTTTCCATGGCCTTCTTCAATTCCAGGACCGAAAAAATAAACTGGCTTCATAAACTCTCCTTGAGCCGCTCTACTTTTCATGTGGTTTGCATATGTGGTTTGCCCCCGTGTTTCACAAAGGCTTTCTCCAAAAGCCTAAGAGGACCAAGCCCCTTCAAGCAACCACAGATATTAACCCAAAGCTTTGGATAGCTCTTGCGTTAACAGGCATTTAGACTACAATGAAAAGATCTCATCTAACCGAGGGTTTTTCATTGCCATTAGATCAGAGTCACACCCTTCCCAAGAAATGAAAAAAAACGAAAAAGCCCGAGTTACCGCAGCTTATCACCTCATTCCTAATAATACTTACGCTGTATGTTTGCCAGAGACACGCCAATGGTGCGAGCCAGAGTTACAAGCGCATAGGCGAGATGGCTTTTGGATCACTCCCCAAATTGCCTCCCTTGATGTTTGCGAAGACCAAGCAAATTCAATGGTTTGGTTCAGTGGCAAAACAGACCAAGCACACCTAGTCTCCTTCACCTCAGTCGCATCTGCCTCAAAGCAACTTATGTCCCTGAGCCCCGGTTTGTGGTATCACTTATCTTATAAACACCATCGTCGAGGAGAACTCATAGCGGATCAGTTGCCCAAGCTGCGCCCCAAAGAAAGAAACTGGCAGTCGCCTTTTCCCAAAGGCCCCCTGTCTATTTTCTCTTTGCTTGATGAAAATCGCCTGATCGCACTTATTGATGTGCAACCTGCTTTAGCTCCAATACCCATCC
>CAZZMS010000031.1:0-7120 GCA_964655485.1 uncultured Pseudobdellovibrionaceae bacterium
CCCCTCGTCTGCCTAGCTGCTCGTGAAAAAGTGGTTTTTAGCGCATCAACTGTTGACGCCTGTCCCTGTTTTATTATGTTTGGTAACAAAGCCTTCCACGATCATAAACGGGAGGGCTTTGGCGCATTGAACATTATCGAAGCCCTGGAACGTTCGAGTAACGTTTTTTTCTACAAGATGGGGATCGCTCTCGGGGTTGACAATATGTACAAATATATTTCTCAATTTGGTATTGGAAGCAAAACAGGTATCGAAATCCCACGTGAAGCCCCTGGACTGATGCCATCCAGTGAGTGGAAAAAACAGCAGTACAAAGAAGAATGGCATCCCGGTGAAAACCTAAGCGTAGCTATCGGCCAGGGGATGGTATTGGCCACCCCCTTGCAGATGGCAGTGGCCTATATGGGAATTGGTAACGGAGGGGAAATCATAAAGCCATTCGTCATAAAAATTGTTAAGGACGGAGATAAAATCGTTCTTGAAAACAAAAAAACCGTTGTACGTCAGATCTCTGACATGGCTCCTGAGCATTTTAAAACAGTTCAAGAGGGGCTTTATCGTGTAGTCAACGGCCCTGCTGGAACGGCCCGCACTCAAGTGCGCTTGGAAGGTGTTAACATTTCTGGAAAAACGGGCACCGCTCAGGTGCGCGCTTTTTCGGCTAAGGAGATTTATGCCAAATGTGAATCCCGACCAGTGGAGCAACGCCATCATGGCTGGTTCATCGGCTATGCCCCCAGTGAAAATCCAGAAATTGCGGTGGCCGTTTTAGCGGAGCACTCCTGTGCCGGATCCCGGGGAGCTGGCCCAGTCGCTAGGAAGATATTCCTTGAGTATTTTAAAAAGTATCATCCCGAATGGAACGTGCGTGTGCCGGGGGAAAAAGTATCAACACCCCTCCCTAGCTCTCAGACTGGGATTGACGAATAATGGGAGATACAACCTATAGGCAATGAGGTAATGACATGATTTTGCAGCAATCTCGATGGACCTTGTGGAAAAAAATTGACAGCAATTTAATCTTTCTACTGGTTACCATCACCATTGTTTCCTTGCTGAATATCTACAGCGCCACTTGGGTGGCAAATAGTAAAAGCCTAAGCCCGCTGTTCACAAAACAAGTCACGTATTATCTCGTGGGATGGACCTTATTCTTCATTCTAACTTTTTCTAACATTCATTATTTTTTACGTTTGTCTTTATTTTTTTATGCGCTCAATCTGATCTTTCTCATTTACACCTTGCTTTTTGGAAAAACGGCTTTGGTGGCACAGCGCTGGATCCAAATTGGTTCGTTTAGCTATCAACCCTCAGAAACAATGAAATTAGTGCTCGTTTTAGCTCTGGCAAAGGTTCTTGCACAAAAGCGAAGTCAAGGGCAAGCCATGGGAGTACTCTCTTTGTTTTATCCACTCATCATCATCGGACTTCCTTTTACTTTAGTGGTGAAGCAGCCAGACCTTGGGACAGCCCTCATTCTCGCTGGGATTGGTGGCGCCATGTTACTTTTTTACGGAATTAAAAAAAGAATCCTGTTAAGCCTCGGCATCATTGCGGCTATAGCGTTACCATTCGCTTGGAACTATGGCTTAAGAGATTACCAAAAAAAACGTGTTTATACCTTCTTGTCACCAGAGTCTGATCCACGCGGTTCTGGCTACAATTCCATCCAATCTAAGATTGCCATTGGCTCAGGGCAAATTTTCGGTAAAGGTTACCTTCGTGGCACTCAATCTAAATTAGAGTTCTTACCCGAACACCACACGGACTTCATCTATAGCGTTTTAAGTGAGGAACATGGCTTTTTAGGCTCGCTGGGAGTGGCCACTTTATTCGCTCTTATTTTCTGGGTCGGTCTTCTTATTGTGCAGCAATCCCCAGATCAAGAACATCTCTTCGTTGGCATTGGTTGCCTTGCTTACCTGTTTGGCCATGCTTTGGTGAACATGGGCATGGTGACTGGATTGTTACCAGTTGTAGGTGTACCCCTGCCCTTGTTTAGCTATGGAGGCTCCTCACTACTATCTTCGATGATTTGTCTTGGGTTTTTATCGAGTATCGCTTATCGACGATATTTATTTTAACATATCACCTAGCGTTTGACTTTGGGCTGTAGCACGTGAATCGCATGCCCCAAGGTGGCCTCAGCAGCCTCCATGAGTGTTTCCCCTAAGGTGGGATGCGGATGAATGGTTAAGGCCATATCATCTAAAGTGGCGCCCATTTCTAATGCGAGCATCGCTTCCGAAATCAAGTTACTCGCCTCGGGGCCGACGATATGCACACCAAGAATGACCTTGGTATTTTTGTCGGCTACGATTTTCACAAAGCCATCCGTTTCCATCATGGATACCGCACGCCCGTTGGCCGCAAAAGGAAACTTACCCACCAAGATCTCTCGCCCTTCGGCGCGAGCTTGAGCCTCCGTGAGACCGCAAGCTGCAATCTCAGGATCTGTAAACACGACACTGGGTACAGCCTTCACGTCATAGACTCGATTTTGACCTGCAATGACATCGGCCACTAAAATGCCCTCAAAAGAGGCTTTATGGGCCAACATAGGTTGCGCGGCAATATCACCAATAGCGAAAATATGGCGCTGATTCGTCCTGCGGGCTGCATCGACTTGAATGAAACCTTGGGTATTCACCACAATACCAGCCGCGGCAAGCCCCGTCTGATCGGAGTTCGGCTTACGCCCCACGGTGACTAGAATCTTATCGACATCGATAGACTGATCCTCCTGTCCTGCTACTTGGTAACGCAGGGTCAGTCCGGTTTTGTTGAGCTCATAGGATTGAGCTTTCGCTTGCGAAAGAAGCTTGACACCTTTTTGAGTCAGTTTTTTCACCACGACTTGCGCACACTCGGGATCCACAACACCCTTTAAGAACCCATCGGCTGCCTCGAGTACTGTTACATCCACCCCAAGATCGCGCATATAACCCGCAATCTCCAAGCCAATATAACCCCCACCGATCACTGCCAGTTTTTTGGGTAACTCTTGTAAATCCAAAGCCCCCGTAGAGGAAAGAATGTTTTTCTCATCAAACTTAAAACCCGGTATCTCAATCGGCCTTGAGCCCGTGGCCACCACAAAATGCTTAGCTCTGATGAGTTGGGTCTGACCCTCCTTGGTGCTCACTTTAAGCTCATAGGGGCTCGTGAACTGAGCTTCTCCCATAATGGTGGTGACTTGATTACCCTTAAGCAGAGTTGAAACCCCTTGGCTCATCCGTTGGCACACCGACTTTTGCCAAGCGTGGAGGGTTTTCATATTCACTTTTACAGTGGGAATCTCGAATCCCATCGTGGCCGCCTGATGCGTGGCCTTGTGATAAAAATGCCCCGCGGTGATCATGGCCTTAGATGGGATACAGCCCACATTTAAGCACACCCCACCAAGATACTCTCGTTCGATCACCGCGGTTTTTAATCCATGCTGAGCACAACGGATGGCGCACACATATCCACCAGGCCCAGCACCAATCACCACCACATCAAAAGAAGATTCCAACATATAGCCTCCTAAGGAACGGACAGACGTGGCGACATACCACCCTCTGTTAGCCGAGTTCGATATCCCTTTAAACTAATTTCCCTCTCCTCAACGACTACTTCATATCCATCAATAACACCGCAGGCTGAGCGATTCTCGCCGTAAACGCTTTTAAGAAACGAGCCGCTACTGCGCCATCGATCAACCGGTGGTCAGCTGTGATGGTGAAGTTCATAGCTTTCTCTACACGGAACGAGCCTTCACCACTCACCACGACTTTATCACTAATTTTGTACATGCCCAGGATAGCTACTTCCGGATGGTTGATAATCGGCGTTGCATAAGTGCCACCGATGGATCCGATATTAGTAATCGTAATCGTTGCCCCCTTCATTTCCTCGGGCTTTAACTTCCCATCGCGAGCTTTCGTGGAGAGCTGGACAATTTCTTGCGACAGCTCCCATAGATTTTTTTGATCCGCATGTTTAATCACGGGTACCACAAGTCCATTGGGAGTATCTGCAGCAAATCCAATGTGAAAAAACTTTTTGTAAACAATTTCTTGCTTCTCGTCATCGATACTCGCATTGAACATGGGAAACTCACGCAAAGTCGCAATCAAGGCCTTAATCACAAAAGGCAAATAAGTCACTTTTACTCCTTTTTGTGTTGCAAGGTCCTTCAAAGCTTCGCGAGCCGCTACCAGATCAGTCACAATAGCCTCATCCATCAGCGTAAAGTGAGGGACAATACGCTTAGCGTTTTGCATATTCTCAGCAATTTTTTTGCGTATTCCTCTAAGCGGCACTCGCTCCTCAGTTTCCCCACCAGAAATGGGAGCCCCCCCGACAACAGATGTCGCAGCTGACCGACCTACTCGGACCCCATCGCGCGAAAGGGTTTCATAGGCTCGCAAAACGTCCTCTCGACTGACTCGTCCGGCAAGTCCTGTGCCTTTTATGGAATTAATATCTACGCCCAACTCTCGCGCTAAACGACGCGTGGAGGGAGTCGCTAGAACATGACTCTCTGCTACCGGAGGAAAAATACCTTCCGTCGGGCTAGCGCGCTGGGTAACCGAAGCTGAGGATGTCATAGTTAAGTACGACCCAGGGGTTGAGGTGGTCCCTGCCCCTTTTGGCGTTGAAACAGGCGCAGAAGAAACTTGATGGACTCCAGCCGTCGCAGAGGAGGACGGAGCCACTCCCCCGACTCCCGAAAGAATTAACAAACGACTTCCAACTTTGACCGTATCTCCTTCCTTGAAGGCTAAAGATTTGACTGTACCCGCTACGGGGGAAGGAACCTCTACCGTGGCTTTATCAGTCATAATTTCCGCCACCGGTTGATCCGGTTTGACTTGATCCCCTGGAGCCACCAACCATTTCACAAGCTCTCCTTCGGTAACCCCCTCACCAAGTTCAGGAAGTAACACAGGCTGTTCCCCACCTGAGGTAGCAACCGCCCCAGCAGAGCTTGCAGGGCTTGTCACGCTTTGCAAGGACGCTTCACTTGGCGATCCCAAGGCAGCAGCAGTTGTAGGCTCTCGCTTTTTTCCGGCCTCTTGGACGGCCGCTAAGGTGGTAGCCGCAACACCAGCTTCTAACTCAATAAGAACACTTTCCACTTTGACTGTGTCACCCTCTTTAAATTTCAAAACTTTCACACGACCAGCGATGGGCGAAGGAACCTCAACGGTGGCCTTGTCTGTCATAAACTCTGCCACAGGCTGATCCGGCTTTACCACATCCCCCTCTTTCACTAACCACTTGACGAGCACTCCTTCGGTAACACCTTCGCCCAATTCAGGTAACTTGATAACTGACATGTTCAAACTCCTTTTTTTCTTGAGCTTTACGTTGTTTTAACATTCCCGCGAGATAAAACTCACCCGCACGATAGGAACTGCGCACTAAGGGACCTGAGGCTACATAAAGAAACCCCATCTCTTCAGCCAATTTCTGATAGGCCTGAAACTCCTCGGGAGAATAAAACTTTTCAACCGGAAGATGAGTCGATGTGGGTTGCAGGTATTGACCAAAGGTTACGACGTCACAACCAATCGCCCGCAAGTCTTGTAAAGTTTGAAGGATTTCCTCATGTTTCTCCCCAAGACCCAACATCAAAGATGTTTTGGTTACCATCTTGGGATCTTGTTGCTTTATGTATTGCAAAACTCTCAAGGACTGTTGGTAACCTGCACGAGGATCTCGAACCTTTTTTTGTAAGCGTTCCACCGTTTCTACGTTGTGTGCAAACACGTCGGGTCGAGCTTCCAAAACTTGCTGAACCAAGTCCATTTGCCCCCGAAAGTCTGGAGTCAAAATTTCAATAAGCACGCTAGGATGCTGTTGGCGAATCGCCCTGATGGTGCGAGCAAAATGAAGAGCCCCTTGATCAGGTAGATCGTCACGATCCACACTGGTAACCACAATGTAATGAATATGGTCGCCCATTTGCCCGATGGCAAATGCCACTTTTTCTGGCTCAGTGGGATCTAACACACCCTGGGGATGGCCAGTTTTAACATGGCAAAAATGACAGCCACGCGTACAGGTGTCACCCATAATCATTATGGTGGCGGTCCCTTCTGACCAACACTCACCAATGTTGGGACACTTCGCTTCTTGGCAGACAGTCGCCAAGCGCAACTGCTGCATCATGGATTTTAACTCAGAGTAACGCTCACCAGAGGGAGCCCTCACCTTTAACCAAGCGGGTTTTTGCATGGGGACCACGCTAGCATGAGGGCGTGTTAAAATAAAGCCTATCTTTTAGCCTCTTGAACAGGAACAGAATGAGGAGAGACCACCTCGCGATACACTTGCCCCCCGTGGCGCACCAAAATCCCCGCAAGACGCCACGCCTCGTGAGCAGCACGATCCACTTGTGTGGATAACCAGGCGGAAAAAGGCCACTCCATCACATGACGCTCGATGGTTTTGTCATGAACTCGTATTTGAACGATCAATAAAAAAGCATAACCCACCAGCGCATATTTCAAAACACGAATCATGCCACCTCCTTATTTCCTTCGTTTCTATGCTGTTGAAAGCGAGCCAAAATACTTACAAACTGCTCGACACTGAAAGGTTTTTGCAAAAAAGCATGATAGTGACCCCCCGATGGCACATGAGCACGCCACGCCTCCTCTGGCAGAGAGGAAATCATCACCACAAAGCTCTTGGGCCATTGCGCAGAAAAATGCGGTAATAGGGACAAACCACTTTGCTGTGGCAAAACCACGTCACATATAATCCCCTGGGGGGCTAGTACCTGATCTGCCATGGCCTCTCGAGCTTCATCAGCCGTCTGCCACTCCATGACCTCTAGACCGTTACCGAACTGTTTTTCGAGTTGACGCCGCAAGATCACACGAATAAACGCAGCATCCTCCACAATCCACCAGAGCATAATATCAAAATAACACAAAGCCACAACTCGCCCTAGTCCAGAACCTTCAGAGCTCGCAAGACTCCCCATGAACTCATAAATGCACCGGTATGACTTTTTTTCGTATGAGGTCCCCAAAGTTTTTGGGGAGATTATTTTGAATGAGCGACTGAAATCGCTCGAGGGCCCGACGTTTGTATTGTTTACGAGCATAAATGAGCCCCACCT
>CAZZMS010000032.1:0-10828 GCA_964655485.1 uncultured Pseudobdellovibrionaceae bacterium
CCGCATGGAGCGAGGAAAAAAATCGCGAAGTGTTTGGCCTGTGTGCCAACCGACGCGGTCATGGGCACAACTACCGACTGCAGGTCCTGGTGCCCCAAACGGTGGATCCCCTGTTACTGAAATCTTGCCTAAAAAAAATCAAATCTGAATGGGATCATGAAAATCTCAATCATCTTCCGGAGCTGCAAAACCAGATTCCTACGACAGAATCCCTGGTTGAAATCTTAGTGAAGCGTTTACAAGAAGAACTAAAAACCACGGATGTGATTCTTCGTCTTTACGAAACCGAGGATTTATGGGTGGAATGGAGGAGCCATGGGTAAGTCTTGGAAAAACCCCATCAAAGCCGAGAACGCCGCAAAAAAAGGGGCTATTTTCACAAAGTTAGCCAGGGAAATTCAAGTAGCAGCGAAAATGGGTGGACCTGATCCCGAGTATAATGCTCGCCTACGCATGGCTTTAGAAAACGCGCGTAAACACTCCGTACCCGCTGATACCGTGGAGCGGGCGATCAAGAAAGGCGCAGGCCTGCTGGAGGGTTACCAAATCGAAGAAATCACTTATGAAGGCTACGGACCTCACGGGGTAGGTATTATCGTGCAATGCCAAACCGATAATCGCACTCGTACAGTGGCTGAGATCCGCAGTTTGTTTAAGAAGTACGAAGGTAACCTTGGAGAATCCGGCTCGGTGGCGTGGATGTTTGAGCCGGTGGGAATTATCGAGGCACAGAAGTCAGGCTCTTTTGATCCCGCAGAGGAAGCCATCGAGGCCGGGGCTGAAGAGGTGTTTGTGCATGCGCCTGGCGAGTGTGAGTTTTTCACCAAAACGGATCAACTCGACCAGGTCCGCTCCGCCCTGACCCAAAGGGGGTGGCACATTACCAAAGCCGAGCTGGGTTACAAGGCCAAAAACGAGACCCCCTTAAGCCCAGAACAAAAACAAGAGGTGGAAAAACTCCTAGCCGCTTTGGATGACCACGACGACACCCATCGCGTATACGCCACCTTGTGATCCTCCTTTTAACATTTTTTTAAGAGACATCTTGGACCCTAGCCCGTGGGGCCCTTGAGACTTTTTGTCTCTTTAACCCCTTCAATTCCCCGAGATTTGCGGCCTTTTGGATGAGTCCCAAGCCTGCACTCAATCTCGGTGATGAGTCCATCTGAGGCCAAAGATTTGTGTCTTTACTGCAACAGTGCTGCCAAAAGCTTAGGCAGTGATTTTTGTTGTGAAGCCTGTTCTGTCCTTTACCGCTTAAGTCAAGAAAGCACACCCGGTGGCTCTCGCCCCCTGAGACCAGAAACCGAGGAAGATCGCCTGTTGAAAAAACACTACGCTGAAACGAGGGGAAAAAATGAACTTTGGATTCGTTTGGAAGTGGAGAAGCTAGCTTGTGAGGCCTGTTTATTTGAACTTAAAGATCTTCCCCTACTCCTCCCCGAGGTCAGACAAGTGGATTGGGATGCTCACCATAGTGTTTTGGGGCTTGAGCTCAGTCACCCGCATGCTTCACTGACCCGAGTGTTTGAAGTCCTCAAAGACATGGGACTCAAGCCCAGATGGGTAAGCCCCGAGGAACTTAAAAAAAGAAAAAACACACAAAATACCTCGCTTAGGCGCATGGCCATTGCCGGGGGCCTTTTGGGTAACATTATGCTTTTTGCGATCCCCATTTACTCGGGCTTACAAGGGGAACTGAAAAATCTGTTCCTATGGATCCAAGGCCTTTTATTCCTGCCTGTTTTTACTTGGGTCGCTTGGCCCTTTTATCGCACAGCCTACTGGAGTTTGCGTTTTCGCTCACTCCATACCGACCTCCCCCTGACCTTAGCATTCTTTGTGGGTAGCCTCATGTCCTACCTGGGTCTCGTGCGCGGCCAAGAATCTTGGGTTTATTTTGATTCGCTTGCTGGTTTTTTATTTCTCATTCTCCTAAGCCGCTACCTGCTCGAACGAAGTCTTTCCGGGCATATGCAACTGAGTGATCCTTTGTCGAGTTTTGATCGGCCTTTTTGGCGAGTTCTTCCCAGCCCCTTGCCGCCAAGTCAGAGTAATCAGATCGTTAAGAACCATGCTAGCCTGAAAAGCCTATTTGATCTGAAAAAAGGTGACATCATCGAACTTAAATCGGGACAAAGGTTACCCGCTTCAGCCACCCAATTAGACCCGGAGGCGAGCTGGGATCAAAGCTGGATGACCGGAGAGATGTTACCACAAAAAACTCTAGCTCAATACGTGGTCAAAGGCGGAGCTCTCCTCATCAGTCCAGAAAGTCTCCGACTTCGACTTGAGGAAACGCCGGAGCAAAGCGAGTTCTGGCAACTCTTACAAGAGCTTCGTGTCTCAGCGAGTCGTCCTTTAACCAACACCCTGGAGGGTCAACTTGGACAAACCTTAGTGATCGTAAGCTTCGTTCTCGCCATAGGTTTGTTTTTTCTCCTCGGCCACCAAGTAGAGGAGTGGCTTAGGCGTTCTCTTTCTTTGTGGATTATCGCCTGTCCTTGTGCCGTGAGCTTTGCTGCTCCGCTTAGCCGTGCTTCTGGAGCTGCCCTAGCCCCTTATCTGGGTTTTTGGATCAAAGATCCCTTGGCCCTTGATCGACTGACTCAGGTCAAAAAAATCGCCCTCGACAAAACCGGAACTCTCACCGAACCTCATTTTGTTCTTAGTGAAGAACAACCCCTGATTGATGCTTACTTAAAACAGATTATTTTATCCTTAGAGCTTCGCTCAGAGCATCCTATTGCCAAGGCTCTGGTACGCTCTTTTGGTCACCTGCAAGCTTTGCCGGTTACCGATTGGAAGGAGTTACCAGGACTAGGAGTAGAGGGTAACATCGAAGGAAGCCGTTGGGAACTTAAGAAAGCTCAGGACGGGACTGAGGGATTTGAGCTTAGGAAGAATGGCCAACTTCTCCTCAGGTTGCGACTTGAAGAAAGTCTGCCCCCTCAGGTAGCCGAAAGTCTCCGACAGCTACAATCTCGTTACCAGATTTATATCTTAAGCGGAGATCATCCCGATCGCGTGAAAAAAATGGCAAAACGCATTCCCTTACCCGAGGAGAATGTGTTTGGGCACTTAAGTCCGGAGCAAAAAAAAGAAATCTTAGAAAAAATTTCTCCTGAGATTTATGTGGGAGATGGCACCAATGATTTAAAAGCCCTCAGTCGCGCTCCTGTGAGCATGAGCTTAGGTGGTGCTAGTTTAGAATCACAAAAGGTCTCTCAAATCATTATTATCTCAGGTGGCCTGCGCCACATAGAACGTTTGTTCCGTCTCGCCCGCGAGGTGCGTGGCTTGTTAAGGCGCAATTTGTCTTTGGCTCTTACCTACAATATCATCGCAGGGCTTGCAGCGGTGTTGGGCTGGATTGGCCCGCTGGAAGCCGCCGTTTTGATGCCCATCAGCTCCATCGTGTTACTGATCTCTACCCAATCCTTAACTCCTTGGCTTAGACAAATCAGACGACAATCCCAAAAAGGAGTCCCGACATGACTGTTATCCTTCTCATGATACCCATCTCCTTACTGTTATCCTTGGGATTTATGGCGGCCTTTCTGTGGGCCAATCGCAATGGACAATACGAATCCATCGATTTGGAGGCCTATAAAATTTTGGATCCCCATCCTCGAAAAGAGGAATCGCATACAACAAAACCAGAAACCCAAAACACACAAAGGAGGATAACATGAGTTCAACTCAAGTGCGTCATGTTGAGATTCAATATGACGACAAAGTCGTGCGGCAGTTTCTTGTCGCCATGCTCGTTTGGGCGGGAGTAGCCTTTCTCCTCGGACTCCTCGTGGCCCTGCAATTAGCCAACTGGCGTTTTAACTTTGGTCTGGAATGGTTTACCTTCGGGCGGATGCGGCCTTTGCACACCAACGCGGCCATCTTTGCTTTTGCGGGTAACGCTATATTTGCGGGAATATATTATTCGACGCAACGGTTACTCAAAACCCGGAGGGGCAGTGACCTGAGGTCTAAGAGTCATTTTTGGGGCTGGCAACTGATTAGCGTGGGAGCCGCCATCACCTTGCCGTTGGGGCTAACCCAATCAAAAGAATATGCGGAACTAGAATGGCCTTTAGATATTGCGATCACCATCATCTGGGTGGTGTTTGGAGCCAACTTGCTTGGGACCATCGCCAAACGCCGCGAAAAACACATGTATGTGGCGATTTGGTTTTATATTGCGACTTTCGTAGCTGTGGCCATGCTCCATGTGGTCAATAGCATCGAAATCCCGGTAGCTGCTTTCAAGTCCTACCCCGTATGGTCTGGGATTCAAGATGCTCTGGTGCAGTGGTGGTACGGCCATAATGCCGTGGCCTTCTTTCTTACCACTCCCTTTTTAGGACTCATGTACTATTTTATGCCAAAAGCTGCAGGTCGCCCTGTTTACTCTTACCGCCTATCTATTGTGCACTTTTGGGCCTTGGTGTTCATTTACATTTGGGCGGGTCCGCATCACCTTCTCAATACGGCCATGCCTGACTGGGCGCAAACCCTAGGGATGATTTTCTCCTTGATGCTATGGGCCCCTTCTTGGGGTGGAATGATTAACGGCTTACTCACCCTGCGCGGAGCTTGGGACAAACTGCGCACGGATCCAGTGATCAAGTTCTTAGTAGTAGCCGTTACCTTCTACGGAATGAGTACATTCGAAGGCCCACTTCTGTCGATCAAATCCGTGAGTTCATTGGGTCACTATACGGATTGGATTATTGCTCACGTGCATGGTGGAGCTTTGGGATGGAACGGCTTCTTGGCTTTTGGTATGGCGTATTACTTGTTACCTAGGCTCTGGAAAACGGAACTCTACTCAAAAAAATTAGCCGAAACTCATTTTTGGTTCGGACTATTTGGAATCCTCATTTACTACATTAGCATGTGGGCTTCGGGTATTACTCAAGGCCTTATGTGGCAAGCTTTCAATGAAGAAGGTGGGCTTGTTTATCCAGACTTTGTCGAAACAGTCACTAAAATCGTGCCTCTTTACTGGGTGCGTGTCATCGGTGGAACTCTCTATTTCGTGGGTTTCATCATCATGATCTATAACGTAGTAAAAAGTATCCAAAACGCCAAAGGCGTGATCGACGAAAAAGCCTTAGTCCCAGAAATCGTTGATTTGAGCGTTGATCCTCAAGAAAAAGGTCACCGCAAGCTAGAAGGACTTGGCTTCGCCTTTACAGTGTTAACTTTCATTGCCGTGGCAGTGGGGTCCATCATCGAAATTTATCCTACGCTGAATATTCACAAATACGTTCCTCAAACTGTAAGCGTAGAGCCCCACTCCCCTTTGGAAATCTTGGGGCGAGATATTTATATCCGAGAGGGTTGTTATGTTTGTCACAGTCAGATGATTCGTCACTTGGACTTCGACGTAGTTCGCTTTGGTAACCCTTCCTTGATTGAGGAATCCATGTATGATCGTCCTTTTCAATGGGGTTCAAAACGCACGGGTCCTGACCTCGCTCGCTTGGGGAAAAAGTACCCTGATCTTTGGCACTACCGACACATGATTAACCCGCGCGAAGTGGTGGCTGGTTCTATTATGCCAAGTTACCCATGGCTCGCTGAAAAAACCGTAGATTATACCGTCTTGCGTAAGCGTTTATCGGTCTTAAAAATGCTGGGTGTACCCTACTCTGAGGAAACGGTTACCGGAGCAGCTGAAATCGCTGAACAAGAGGCTAAAACTATCGCTGAGGGTTTGGCCGCTCAGGGGGCTCCTCAAGGGTTATACAACAAAGAGATCGTCCCGCTTATCGCTTATCTACAATCTCTCGGACAAAAAGTGAAATCAGGAGGTTCCGGTGTCACGCTTTCTAAGTAACTACAGTGATGTCCCTTTAACCTTAGTGGGCTTTGTGATTTTCTTCCTACTTTTTGTCTTATTGGTGGGAAGTACTTTTTTGAAATCACAAAAAGCTCTCTACAAGCATCTCGAGCGACTTCCGCTGGATGAAGATTCATCAAATAAACTTTAAAGGAGGTGTTTTATGGCTTATGAAGAAGATCGTTTACTCGAAGGGCATAACTATGACGGGATTGAGGAGTTTGATAATCCTCTGCCTGGATGGTGGTTAGTAACCTTCTTTGGCACTATTATTTTTTCCTTCATTTACTATCTTCACTACGAAGTGGGATCCGGCCCCAATCAGGCCCAGCAACTAGCAGAGGATTTGGCGATTATTCAAAGCCTTAAAAAAGGTGGCCCGGCCTTGGACGAGGAAAAACTTGCGGCCATGGTGTCACAAGAACAATTAGACAAGGGAGCTCAAGCCTTTGCGGGAAAATGTGCCGCCTGCCACGGGGCTAAGGGGGAGGGACTCATCGGTCCTAATCTAACTGATAAACACTTCCTGCATGGTAACAAACGTATGGATATGTATGCCGTTATCAGTAACGGTGTGCTCGACAAAGGGATGCCACCGTGGAAAGATCAAATGAGCTCAGACGAGCTAGCGGCAGTGACCAACTATGTGTATAGTTTGAAAGGAACCTTTGTAGCCGGCAAACCGCCACAAGGTCAGGAGCTGAATGATTAAACAAGAGTCGAGTGGATGGGCATAAGGATGCCTCCTGCCCATCCACATCAGTTCAGCAATAAATCAGGGTGCCTAAGCCCGAGGAGAGTCTATGGACCTCAAACAGCCCGAAAGTTTCCGTGATCGCCTTGGCATGATTGATGAAACCGGGCGGAGAATTGAAATTATTCCCGCTCGAGCTAAGGGTTACTGGCAAAATTGGCGTATGCTGGTGCACGCTGTGCTCGTGCTGATTTTTCTCCTTCTGCCCTGGATTCGCATCAATGGAGCTCCAGCGATGTTACTGGACATACCCGGGCGTCACTTCTCTATTTTCGGTTTTGAGTTTTGGGCCCACGATGGTCCTATGATCTTCTTCGTTTTAGGTATTGCAACAGTCTCTTTAGCTTTGGTTACCGCCTTGTGGGGCCGGGTGTGGTGCGGCTGGGCCTGCCCCCAAACGGTATTCATTGACGCCGTGTTTAGGCGCATTGAGGAGTGGACAGAAGGTAACCATCTGGAACGACGAGCCCTGCAAAAGGAGCCTTGGACTTTTTCCAAAATGCGCAAAAAAACTATCAAATGGATTTTATTTCTTGCTGTCACTTGGATCATTACTCATAGCTTTTTAGCTTATTTTGTGGGTTCTGATCGAGTTTTGGATATGATCACTCACTCACCGGGAGACAACTGGGGGATTTTTTTATTCATCGTCGCCCTGTCGGGTATTTTATTATTTGATTTTGTTTGGTTCCGTGAGCAATTTTGCGTGATTATGTGCCCTTATGGGCGCTTCCAAAGCGTCCTTTACGATAAGCATACTATTACCGTTCAATATGATGAAAAACGCGGAGAACCGCGCAAAGGTACCCCGGGTGTTACCGCTGAGACACAAGGTGATTGCGTCAATTGCAGACGTTGTGTCCAAGTCTGCCCCACTGGTATCGATATTCGCAATGGGCTGCAAATGGAGTGTATTGCCTGCACGGCATGCATCGATGCTTGTGATGAAATCATGGATAAAGTGGGTAAACCGAGAGGCCTAATTCGCTATATGCCAAGTTTACCCAAGGAGAAACTCCGACTGCTACGCCCCAGAGTTTTAGCGTACTCTGCGGTGTTACTATTGATTCTCTCAGCAGCAGCATGGACCTTGACTCACCGACCGGAAATGCATGTACAAGTCTTACGCGCTATTGATATCCCTTATTTTGAAAAACAAGACTCTGGTCGCGACTATGTTGTGAACTCCTATCGGTTACACATCAAGAACCAAAGCCGTGAAACGAAGCGGGTGGATTTGACTTTTTCTGATCCCCAGGTCGTCTCCCGTGGTTGGAAAATGCAAGTACCCCAACACATTCTTGAGTTTAAAAGTGGGGATTTCCGTATGGTTCCCTTTCTCATCGAGATCCCCAAAGATGAAATCCCTGCTTCGGGAACTTTAGATCTGGAGCTTTTAGTCTCGGGCGAGAAAAGGTTACTGAAGTTTTTGGGACCTAAAAGGTAACGAAATTGTAAAGACCCTTCTCTAGAGCATACACCTAAGCCTCTGGAGCTACTAAATTGTACGGTGCGTGAGCCCAAGATGATGTCAACACAAGCCTCCCTCCTTCTTACGATCTTGTTACTCAGTCTTACTGGGGGCTGGCATTGCGCGGGAATGTGTGGGGCGATCAGTGGAATTTTTCCACAAAGACGCATTTGGAGCATTTATCAGCTAGGCCGTCTGGTGAGTTACTTGGGACTTGGCGTGTTTAGTGGGCTTTGGGGCCATCGGCTCTACATGAGCATTCCCCAAGGACCTGTGGCCATTTTGGCCACAGTCCTGGTGGGAGTGTTAGCCTTATTGAGTTTATATGCGACAGGTAAGGTGAGCACCCACCGCTGGGTAAGAAAACTTTTAAACCACCACTCGCCAAGCTTCGGAGCTTTTATGGTAGGCCTGGGTAACGGCTTGTTACCCTGTCATTTTCTATATACGTTTTTAGCGATTGCCGCCTCTACTCGCTCCCCGGCGATGGGGGCTGCTAGTCTTGGTATTTTATGGGCCAGCTCCAGCGGTTATCTCTTTGCCTTTTCCTGGCTTAGTGAAAAACTGTGGCAAAAACCCCACCTGAGGCCTTATCATTCTTGGCTTCGAGTGATTTTATCTATCGCACTCCTTCTTAATTTGGCTGCCCATTGGCTACCAGAGGCTTAGAAATCCTTTAAAAATTCCTTTACCCTCGAGGCGACTTCAAACAAAATGAAGATAATGATCAGCGAACAGGATTTTCAAGCCTTCCTTGAAGTCTATCAAAAACATCCTAACTCCCGAGTGTTCGCCCCGCTGACTGACGCTTACCGCGAAAGAAAACAATACCAAAAAGCTCTTGAAATAGCCGAGCGAGGTGTGGCTCAACACCCTAGCTATGCGGGAGGCTGGGTGGCTTTGGGGCGGGTGTATTTTGATCAAGGCCAGTGGGAGCCTGCCATCAAAGCTTTCATCAAAGCCACAGAGGCGGACCCCGAGAATCTTTTGGCCTTTCAACTTCTGGGTGATGCCTACGTTTTAGCGAAAGATGTCCAGCACGCGCTTAAAGCCTACAAAATGTCACTCTTGTTGAACCCCCAACAGGAGAAATTACAAAAAAAAGTAGAAAAACTCGAAACCCTGACGGCAAGCGACTTTGAGGACGAGTGGTTCACTGAGGAAGTGGAGCTTGTTCCCTTGTCAAACCAAAAAGTAGCAACCCATCACCAGGGGGCTCCACATTCACACACACCAGGTGCGGAGTTCGTGGGTCCAGAAGGTCAAGCCTCTTCTCCCTCCTCTTCTGAGTTGCAAGGCGATCTTCCAGTCCAAAAGGATTCATCACCCTCCAAAAAAGAAACTTGGACCGAGTTTCAATTAGAACGAGAACTAGCTTATATCGATGCTTTATTAGCCAGAGGTGATTCAGAAACAGCCCGATCTCGCCTTGAGCAAGCCCTGGAGTTATTCCCAGCCCACCCCGAGCTTTATCGTCGTCTTGCGTATTTCACGCCTCCTCCTATCCCAACCCCCATTCGCCCCCTAGCCTCTCGAGAGAGGCAAATCATCGAAAAAAAACGCCTGCGTTTGGAAAAACTCCTGCAAGCTCTGCGACACAAGCAAGAAAGCCTCATGGTTTGACAAGACCCTGGACGAACCGCTAGTCTAGCTCCCAAAATTTAACAGGGGAGCTAGCACATGTACGAGACCGCTGATTTTAAAAAAGGTCTAAAAATCATGGTAGAAGGTCAACCCTATGCGATTATTGACTTTCAACACGTTAAGCCCGGCAAAGGAAACCAATTTTCACGCACAAAACTTCGCAATCTCCTGACAGGTCAGATGCTCGAAAGAACCTTTAAGTCGGGGGAAAAATTTGAAGTACCCGATGTGGTCAATCGAGAAATGAGCTTCTTGTATCAAGACGGAGAACAATTTGTATTCATGGACAAAGAAAGTTTTGATCAGGTGCTCATGGATCAAGCGAAAGTGGGTGAAGCTCGGTATTATCTCACAGAAAACATGGAAGTGGTGGTCTTGTTTTACAATGGCCTTCCCGTCTCCGTAGACGTACCGAAAGCTGTTCACCTCAAAGTGACCCAAACCGACCCTGGCTTCAAAGGGGATACAGTTACAGGGGCTACCAAACCGGCCACTCTTGAAACCGGTCTAGTCGTGAAGGTCCCCTTGCACATCAATGAAGGCGATGTGCTACGTATTGACACGACCACTGGGGAGTACGTTTCACGCGTTAACGAGTAGATAAACTCTGCGCTTATCCCCGGTAACCAAAGATATCGACCTCTTAAAACTCTTTTGAATTTCTGACAAAGCCACCGCTTCTTGCGACTAACAAACTCCGAAGGTGGCTTTGACCGCTCCGTATCTTCCCCTTTATCATAAAAAAGCATGGCCTGGACCAACCCTAAATGGGAAGAGCACATTTATAAGTTAGGACTTCTTTATCAAAATCCTCAAGTAGTGTGGGATCAGGTCGTAGAACAACTCCCCTCAACAGTAGATCTCCTAACCCAACAACGCCTATTTCATTTAGCAAATTTGTGTCAAACCCAAGATAAGCTGATTATGTTGTTTCATCAGTGGTGGGGGCAGAACCAACCGATCCACTGGGGGTGTTACCTCAATCTTTTATCTGAAGTAGACTTTAAGCTAGATGATGAGTCTTTACTGGAGTTGTGGGATTTGGTGCGTGATCAGCCAGAAGAGGTAAAAGCCTTAAGCCTTTCTAGGGAAGCAAGGCAGTTGGTCCCTGAGA
>CAZZMS010000033.1:0-6151 GCA_964655485.1 uncultured Pseudobdellovibrionaceae bacterium
TTGCATAAAAATGCAGGTTTTATGGTTTTGGTATTGAGGCTTAGGACAGTCCACGCAGCGAGGATCGTTGGGCGTTTTATTACAATCAGGTTTATTATCGGGATCAGGCTTAGCTGAGGTCTGCTCCTCACATTCTTTGGATTTTGACATGGCGAGGATTAATTGAGCCCCACCAATAGCTGCGCCGGCAAGTTGCATCTTGTGTTTGTCACAGGCGGCAACACTGTCGTTAGCTAAATTTTGAAGTTCGGCTATTTCTTTCTGTGCTGCCTGACACTCCCCAAGCGTCACAGTATCCACAGGTTGTTTACTCTGCAGCTCGACAATTTTGGATGCAAGCGCTTTACTAACCTGCTGCAAATTTTGAAAAGCCGATTTGCAAGAGTTTTTACAACTAATTTGTGAGCCCGCACACATCGCTTGATAGGCCGTAAGTGCTCCTTGGAGCAACTGATACCCGCGACTGGCTTGCTCACATTTTTGCTGCATACCACTGACCATACTTATTGCTGACCCAATCAAATGGAGTTGCGGAATAACTTCCTTGATGGCTGGACTCCAAGATTCCAGACACATTTTCGAGGTAGTTAGGTTTCCTTCCGCGCAGGAGTAAATAGCAGCCTTTGCAGATAATTTCGGTAGGCATGCTTGCAAATGAAGCTCTAACCAATCCCCTTGGGACTTCAACTCTTGCGCTCGTTTCTGAGACTCGGTCATATCGGCAAGGTCTTGAGGAGTTGCGGCAGTAGCCGTGGCTGCCGCTGCTGACGCGGGGGATGTGGCTGGGGTAGCAGCTGAGGGTGGTTTATTCTCTGAACCCTTGAGCACACTATCACCCCCGTCACTAGCCCAAGTCTTTCCCGATGGGCTCCACATTCCCACAAATACAAGTATCAATATTAGAAAGTTTTGCCTCCTTGAACGACTCATACGATCTACACCGTGAATAGAATCACCTTCCTTTCGATCGAGCGTCTTCCAAGGACTTACATGACGAACTTGTCTCATAAATCCCCCTTCGACCATCTTAGCTCAAGTTCTCACTTCAAGCTTGTTTCCTGTGTATGTGTCTCAGAACAAGACACGCCCCGACCTTGGTATGAGGCATCATGATTGCGCCGAACTCGTGAAAGAGGCATACTGTCTCCCATGGAAAAACAAGCATCGATCGAAAACGTCATTATTATCGGTTCTGGCCCGGCTGGACTCACCGCCGCTATCTACACGGCGCGAGCCAACTTAAACCCCCTCGTGATCGAGGGCGAAGAAGCTGGTGGACAACTGATGCTGACCACCGATGTGGAAAATTACCCGGGCTTCCCCAAAGGAGTGACTGGACCGGAGCTTATGATGCTCTTTCGTGAACAGGCAAGTCGCTTTGGAGCTCGCTTTATCACCAAAAACGTTACTCGCGTAGATTTAAAAGCTCGTCCCTTCCGCCTCTGGGTGGGTAACCAAGAATATCAATCCCGAGCGGTGATTATTTCCACGGGGGCCAGTGCAAAATATCTGGGACTCGAGTCTGAAAAAAAATATATGAGCCGAGGTGTTTCTGCCTGCGCCACTTGCGACGGAGCTTTTTTCAAAGGGCTAGATGTAGCTGTGGTCGGGGGAGGAGACACCGCCATGGAAGAAGCTCAGTTCCTCACTCGGTTTGCAAACAAGGTTTACATCATTCACCGCCGTGATCAATTTCGCGCCTCAAAGATCATGGCCGATCGGGTACTAAAAAACCCAAAAATTCAGGTCCTGTGGAATCGCCAAGTGGTTGAGGTTTTGGGTAACGAAAAGCATGTTACCGGCTTGATACTGGAAAGCACTCAAGATCAATCTCGTCATGAACTCAAGGTCGATGGATTATTCCTAGCCATAGGTCATAAACCTAACACGGACTTATTCAAAGAGTATCTCGAGCTTAACGAAGTAGGTTACATCAAGACTCGTCCCGGGAGCACCTACACAAATGTTACCGGAGTATTTGCCTGTGGAGACGTACAAGATCCCACCTATCGCCAAGCTATCACGGCGGCGGGCTCTGGTTGCATGGCCGCTATCGACTGCGAGCGCTGGCTCGAGTCGCAAGAGCATTAAGCCCAAGGTATCCATGGAGACCCATGAAAAAAAAAGTCAATGCTTTTGATCTCATTCAAAAAATAGAAAAAATAGCCAAGGAGCGCATCACTCAGTCAGAGGTTGTTACCTTAGATCAATTTCGCTCCCTTAAGAATAAACTGGATCCCCATGTGATCTTGCTGATCGAAGATGACGAAGGGATGCATACACTTTTAAAAAGAATCCTACCCAAGGAAGATGGCTTTGATCTCCGGATCGCTAGCGATGGAACGGAGTTGGCGCATTTACTGGATGAAATCACCCCGGATTTGATCCTTATGGATATTGGGTTACCGTGGATTAACGGTTTTGAGTTAACCGAGTTAATAAAAACTCATCGTGAAATGAGAAAAATCCCGGTTCTGATGGTCTCAGGTCACAGTAGTGATGAGGACGTCAAGCGAGCTTTTACTTGTGGGGCTGATGATTTTATCAAAAAGCCCTTCACTCCAGAGGAGCTCAAAAGTGCTGTCTTGCGATATTTAAACACGCAAAGCTAATTAACCAGAAATCCCCTTGCTCAATAGACTATGACTTCTCAGTTAAGTAGAGTTATGTCATACTGGTTAAAAGTCTACGGATAACCACTTCTCCTAACCTTCTATGAAAAAATCAGACGAGCCTAAACTGAAAAACACCATAAAAAAAGACGGAATTCACCCCAGAGATTACCTGCGCTTTGAGCATCGCTTATCCTGCGAAGACTGTTCACATTATAAATGGTCTGACGCCAGTTGCACGATTGGTTATGTTACCCTATGGCATCGCCGTGAAATTCAACAAAAAGACTACGAGCTGACAGGAAAAATGGCTTTATGTCGCTTCATGGAGATTGATTGATGGGGACTTTTTCTCCAAGTCATAACCCGTCAGTAAAATCCCAACAACCGCCAAGATCCACATTTTCACTCCCCGCTTGGCCAAGGGATCTAAAACTGATCATCCTCGATCTTGATGATACTTTATTGGACACCACACGTCTTTTGATTCCTATTCGTCATATGGAAGGAGAGTTTGTAAGAAGACTCCAACTCCCACTTCCTCCTATGCCGGGTGCCTGGGCTTTACTAGAATACCTCCGTCAACATTACAAACTCCATTTGCTCACTCAAGGTAAGCCCGCCTATCAGCAAATGAAAATTCGTTCTTTGGGACTAGTAACTTATTTCACAGACTTTCACTTTGTTAATACACAAAAAGGCGAGTCCAAAGCTCAAGTTTTTACAGCTCTATGTAAGCTCTACCCGGCTCATCAAATGATGAGTATTGGTAATCGCCTTTCTACCGATCTTATTCCTGCCAAGAGATTGGGACTTTGGACCTGCTGGTATCGCTATGGAGAAGGATGTGAAGAAAGCTGGGGAAGTGAGGATGAAAAACCAGACTTTATAGTCTATTCACATCATGACATCCTAAGCTTGTGTCGAATATCTCCGGTAACATTGTAAGTTATGTCCCCGTTCCGCCAAGGCTCATCACTCAGTGGGATGTGGTTCAAAAAACGTGGAACCAGGATACCTTACACTCCTTGATACACTCACCTCCGCCTGAAAAAATATGGGTGATT
Organism: uncultured Pseudobdellovibrionaceae bacterium; assembly: GCA_964655485.1. Classification (GTDB taxonomy): domain Bacteria; phylum Bdellovibrionota; class Bdellovibrionia; order Bdellovibrionales; family Bdellovibrionaceae; genus JANWYU01. The sequence continues at coordinate 3,680 of CAZZMS010000033.1, forward strand.
CCAGAATGGTCTTTTGAGTTACTGAACCTCACGGACCCTAAAGTTTTTTTGTTAGTTCCTAATATCCCTCAGCAAATAAACGAAAATCAAATCAGCTACGCGGCCTACAAGCAGGGGCATCGTCTCATCCTTATTCCGCCACACCGTAAAAATGAGGAACACTTTTGGCACGAGGTTTGGCAGAAAGCTCTAAACTGGTTAGGACATTTGGAGAACGAGAAACAAAAAAAAGAAGCCTTAGCCGATATGATGTCGGCATCATCCCAAAACTCGAAAGCATTGGAAACTAATCCCGTTGACACTTTAAGAATACAACATGAACGCCTCTTGGTAGAGTTAAAAACCAAAATCCAGCTATTACAATGGAGTCGTGAGTTATTATCCAGCACCTGCCTTGAAGACCTAGAACGGCTAAAAGCTCAATGGTACCAAGATGGGGATTTGCCCGCCAAAGCTTGGGATCTTTACCATTCTGTTTACAAGCAACTTCGCACCCAGCTGGACACCCAGCGAGAGCAACGTTTGATACAACAAGCCCTCTCTCACTTAAAACAACGGTGGCTCATTCTAGATACGGAGTATGTACTTATTGCTGATAGCTTCCAACATCTCGCAAACTCACTCTCAACGACTTGCTGGCAAGCCCTAGGAGAGAAGGAAATCTGTGCTGGCTGCAAGCTCGGTCATCAGACAGAGTGGTCCCTACCTCAAGGCAAAGTGAAAAGTCAGCCCCTGCGGATTGATGGACAATCTTACTATTTGAATATTTATGAGGAAAGAAACCCATGGGATGAGCCTGAACGTTTGTGGATGCATAAGCAAAATATCAACGAGCTTTCTGTTATTGGTGCGAGTCTCGCGCATGAGATCAACAACCCCTTGGGAATCATTCTCAGCTACACTCAACTTCTCTTACAAAGCCTCGACGAAACTGCACCCCCCGCCCTCAAAGAAGACCTCCTTCTCATCGAAGAGAGGGCCAAGCATCTCAAGCAATTGGTGGAAACATGGTTGGGCTTTGCCCGCCTAAAATTAGGAAACCTCACAGAAAAACCAGAACGAGTTTTACTCACAAGTCTTCGTTTGGCCTATCTTTCACATTATGTTGATGAAGAGTTATGGCAAGAAAAACATATCAAAATCGAGCTCTTCCCCTCAGCCCCCCCTCTTGCGGAAGAAGAGGTTTTGTTACTAAGTCTTGTCGTCCAAGCCACAGCGCAATGGCTTGAGTCTCTGGGACAAGTTCCCAATCAGCCATTCGCCCACTGGCTCATCCGCGTGGGCGCGCAAAACGTGGAACTCGAAGTAAAATACCCTTCCCTTCTGAAGGACGGACACGAAGAGTCTCACCTTTGGCAGAAACGATTTCCTGCGTGGAATCATTATGTAAAAGAGGACCGCTCAAAGGGGGTGATTCTGCTTATTCCGCGATGGAAAAACTAAAGCGGCGATTTGGGATCCACACTAATACCAAACTTTTTTACTCCCAAAGACTTAATGGCATCCATGACCTTAATCACCACCCCATGCTGACTGGTGCGATCAGCAGAGATAAGCACCATAAGTTCCGGATTCTGCGCGAGCTTAACCTTAACCAAATCCTGCAAAGCCTCATCAGTCATAAGTTGACCATCCACATAAACGCTACCCTCAGCAGAAATGAGGATGGCAAGATTCTTGTCGCGAATAGTTTCCCCAGATTTACCCTTGGGTAACTCGATAGGCATGGCAGGCTTCATGATGATAGGAGCGGACACCATGAAGATAATGAGCACCACCAAGACGATGTCCACAAGAGGAACAACGTTCATCTCTGCGATAGGACCATCATCTTCTTGTAAATACTTAGCCACGCTGACTCCCCAAATTCTTAAGACTGACCACGAGCTTCCAGCAGAACGCGATCTCTGAGCAAACTAAGGCTCTGTAAATAACTTTTCACTCGCTTTTGGTAAGCATTATAAGCAAGCACTGCTGGAATCGCCACAAACAAGCCAGCTCCGGTAGCCAACAAAGCCCCTGAAATCCCGGCCATCACGGTTTGCACTCCAGCTTCCGCTTGTTGCGAGAGATCATGAAAAGCCTTCATAATTCCAAGCACCGTTCCTAATAAGCCAATATAGGGGGCGTTGGAACCGATGGTGGCCAAAAAACCTAAATGCTTTTCCAAGGCTTTTCGACGTAAAGTGACCTGCATATTGTAAAACTCGTCAAAACCAGTGATCCCTTTTCGTTGCAAGAACGACTGCAGGCTGTGCAAAAATTGTCTTTCATCGTCAGGTAATTGGTTGGCCAAGGATTTGACCTCCGCCCACGAACTTTCCGTTTCTCCGCTGAGGGCAGATAGGCTTTGATCAATCAAAGCTTGCGCCTTAGCTAAGGGGCGATAGAAAAAAAAGCGCTCAAGTATGATCGCCACACTCCACACGCTGAGTAACACGAGTAACCCCAAACGAAGGACGTCTCATTGAC
>CAZZMS010000034.1:0-21191 GCA_964655485.1 uncultured Pseudobdellovibrionaceae bacterium
ATCAAGCTGCCAAGGACGAAATGCTTCAACCACTGGAATTTCCTTTTTTGAAGCTAGAACAAACCGAACGAATTACGGCCTACCTGATTATTCCCAAATTCATGAAGGTATTACCTGACTATACAGCACAAGGTGAGCCGAAATCTTATCAATCCCTTCTCCGCTATCTAAGATCCAATGACTTTCTTGACACGGAAGACGAGGTCGCTTTTTTAGCCATACTTCGCCACAAAAGCCCCTAGCTGACACTTCGGGACAAGGCTATTCACTCCTCTCAGTTTGCGTTTTAATAGAGAGCCATGTGGTTATCGCACAAGTATGGCCCGCACGTTCATATCCTGCAGACCCCTCTCACTCAACTTTGGCTTGGCGAGCTGTGCCGCCAAGAAACTAAACAACCCCGATTAAATCAACTCGTTGAAAATTTGTATCGTGAACTCATCAGGGTAGCAGTCGATCATCTCCTACCTCGCGAGCACATTCGCTACGCCACACGAATGGCCTCGCAACATCCTACGGCTGCTCAGGTTGAAGCCGAGGTCATTGCACACAACACTCGCGCCATTGTTGTGAACCTAGCTAGGGCAGGAACTTGGCCTTCTCACATCTGTTACCACTTCTTAAATGAAATCTTAAATCCTGATCTTGTTCGCCAAGATCATATTTTTGCCGCTCGCAAATCCAATTCCTTGCATCAAGTAACCAACACAGAACTGGGAGCCCACAAAATTGGTGGGGATAAAGAGGCCGCATGGATCTTATTCCCTGATCCTATGGGAGCCACTGGACATACCATCACTGCAGCTGTCGAACACTATCTCAATCATATCACCGGCCAAGCCACCCGCTGGATTGCACTTCACTTAATTGTGACTCCAGAGTACTTGCGCAGGATTGCGCGTCTACCTGTTCCTGTAGAGATTCTTGCGTTAAGAGTGGATCGTGGCCTGTCCCCACAACACGTTTTAACTTCAACCCCCGGTGAGTTCTGGGACTTAGAAAAAGGTCTTAATGACCGTGATTATATTGTGCCAGGAGCCGGTGGCCTAGGAGAACTGCTCAATAATTCCTATGTCTAGGAGGCTCAAACATGAAACCCACGGAACTCACACTAATACCTTATTTATCGGCCGATCAAATCAAAAAACGTGTCTCAGAGCTCGCTCGTGAGATTGAAAAGCATTACAAAGGCGAACCTTTTGTCGCCGTCTGTGTTTTAAAAGGGAGTTTCATGTTTTACTCCGATCTCACTCGGGAGCTTAGCAATTGTGACATGGAATGTGAGTTCCTCTCTGTATCCTCCTATGCAGGAACCGAGTCCACTGGGGAGGTTAAGATTCATTTAGATTTAGGGCATTCGATTGCTAACAAGCACGTGTTACTCATCGAGGATATTGTTGACACGGGTCTGACCATGGTGTTCTTGCGCAATTGGCTGCAACAGCGCCAACCCAAATCTTTAAAGCTGGCCACTCTGTTATTTAAACCTGATTCTTTGAAAACAAAAATCGATCTTGATTTTGTTGGCTTTAAAATTCCCAGTGATTTTGTCGTGGGATACGGCCTTGATTATCAAGGTTACTATCGCAACCTTCCGCATATTGCCCAGGTTCAGATTAACTAAAGCCACTAATCTTGGAATTTTCCGCCCTGACAGTCTTGGACTTTTTTCCAAAAATAGCTGTTACTATTCATGGCTCCACCTTCGGAGTATAAATCTTCTTTTTGGCAACATCGTAAGGTGATCAACTCTCCTTGAGCAGAGCGACAGCGTGGACGATCCTCTAGTTGGTTACCAGAGAAACAAGCTTTATCCTCAAAGTCTCGGCATGCGGGGAAAATCACATCCGCATGGTCCGTTCTCGCTTCGGCCCACACATTAATGCTTCGACCAAAAATTTTATCCCACTTCCCTACACTTTCTACTTGGTTACCACGAAAGTGAATAAATAGACCAGGAGGCAAACGCTCTTGCCGTAAAGATTCAAGCACTCGCTCTGGCTCTTTCATCGCTAAGCAGGCTGTGTTATCCACAATCACGGATTGACGGCGTTCGCGGGCCAACGGAACCACTCGGTACCGAAGATAAAAGATACTCTGCCAAGAATCTCGCCAATGCCCAACATATCCCAAACGAATCCGCCCCTGGGGAGAGCATCGATTGAAATCTAAGGAGCGATAATCGGTCCCTTGAACTACAGTAACCTTGGACGCACAACCCTTCTGTTCACCCAACCACAGCCGGCAACCTAACTCGAAAAAACCTTGCTGATGCTCAGGGTCTTTCCCGATCTCACAGACACAGCAATCCTGAGCCACCGCGAAATTTCCCACAAGTGAGGCTGAAAAAAACAAAGTCAAAAGACAAATCCGTCGAAGAGTGAACCATCTGATCGATTTCATGGTGAACCAAACTGATAAAAATAGCTCCGGGAAGCAAGGCTTTCCTCGATACCCCCGCGAAACATGAAGGTTTTGCCATATCTTAGTGTTCATTTCATTGACAGGCAGGATCTCGGCCAACATGGCTTAATATACCCACGGAAATTTTCTAAACCGCTTGGGCCGCTTTTCCAAAAACGATTCCCGTCCTTCGATGGCTTCAGGGCTAGCGTAGGCTAAGCGAGTGGCCTCACCAGCAAAAACCTGCAGCCCGACCATACCATCATCAACACTATTCATAGCAAATTTGAGCATTCTGATCGCTGTAGGAGATTTGTCTAAAATTTTTTCCGCCCATTCCAAAGCTTTAGTCTCAAGCTCAGCATGGGGCACGACGAGATTAACCATTCCCATGTCGAAAGCTTCCTCTGCGGTATATGTGTCAGCAATAAAGAAAATTTCTCGCGCCTTTTTTTGTCCTACAATTCTGGCCAAATAGGCAGATCCGTAACCTCCGTCGAAGCTAGCCACATCCGCATCGGTCTGTTTAAACATAGCATGTTCTTTAGAGGCAATGGTTAAGTCACATACCACGTGCAACGAATGCCCACCCCCTGCACACCAGCCGTTGACCATAGCAATCACCACTTTAGGCATGAATCGAATCAATCGCTGTACCTCCAGAATGTGCAAACGTCCCATGGCCGCTGCTGGCTCACCTGACTCACTCAGGTAACCGTCTTTGCCTCGCACACGCTGATCTCCTCCGGAACAGAAAGCCCACACACCGTCCTTGGGCGAAGGGCCATTACCCGTAAGTAACACTACTCCCACATCTGTCCTTTTTCGGGCATCTTCAAACGCCACTATGAGTTCATCCACAGTTTTGGGGCGAAATGCGTTACGCACCTCGGGGCGATTAAAGGCTATTCGCACCACGCCTGATTGCTTATGTTTGTGATAGGTGATGTCGGTAAATCGAAACTCTGAAATGTCTTGCCACAGACTCTCCATCGTACACTCTCCTTCAAATATCACACCCCTCACACCATTTTTCTGATCAACCACCCCTTAATGTTATTTTACTTCTCGCAAGGAATCACCTGAAAAAAGTCAGTTTTTGTGGCATATCCTGAGACGGGCTCAAGGCAAAATGTTTCTTACGTCTTTTGAAAGATTTTTTCAAAATCCTAATAAAAATAGCATGATATCCCTCAAAGAAAAAAGGCCAGCATGAGCTGGCCTTTTTTCTTTTGTGGTAGGCTTTAACAGATTTGCTAGTTTAACACTTAGTAACAACGACGCCACTGGATGTGATAAATCAATTCGCCAGTCACATCGGCAGAGTCCACCATACTTAAAGTTTGATCATTACGCCAGTTGGTTTGGTTGAAGATTGAGGCATTCACGCGCAGATTCACGCTGTCACCACAAGGTGTCCATACAATATTTCGAGTTAACAGCTCATCTTGCACGAAAAAGCTTCTGTTCAGAGGGCCAGAAAACTCTTGCACGGTGCGAGGCCCACGAGCTCCTGCCCAAAAGTATTCCGCTTCAAAACGTGCCCGCGACCCTGAAGGAAGAGAGTTGAAACCCCGGTAGTCCACTTGAAAGATCCCAATGGAGTAACCACTTGGGACATAAACAGGAATGGTTAAGTTACAGCTTTTGCGATCAATACGACGACCGGTCGCTCCACCAGATTCTGCGACAAATTGGTCAAAGAGCACAGAAATAGCTTTTTGATCAGGACTCACGGTAACACTTGCCGTCCCAGCTGGGCAACCACTTCCGCCATAAGCAGGTTGGCCTAGTCGGATATCCTGGGCCTTGGCCGCTAAACTTAGGCCTGAGACCAGCAATAATCCTGCGAGTTGTTTTGTTAGTCTTTTCATTGCTTCCCCCTTTGTTAGGTTGTTGTGACTCTCAATCTCTAAGCCTGACTCCGGCTTAGAGTTTTTTCATAACCTCATGTTTTCTTGTGGGCCGATGAAATCCCCTCCAAGCTGAAGCTCTACGACGCTTCAAAAATCCAGTTAAAAACAGTTTCGAATTTCTAAGCCCAAACCTTGATTAGTCGCGAAATCTTTGGAGTCGAGATCAATTAAAGCATCCTCTCTGACTACAGCTCCCCGCATACGATTCAAACCCAGCTGAGAGTAAATCCTTACCCGGTGGCGCGTTTGACCACAGCGAGAAAAGCTCAATCGGGTGGCCTGTACTCGTTGAAAGTAGTTTTGCTGAATGGGACCTCTTAAATAGTTTTCGCGCAGAGCTGGCACTCGTTCACCCTCAAGCAAAGCAGCAAGTCGGTGGAAACCTTCCATTCCGGCTGGGATGGAGGCAAAGCCCCGATAGTCAACGGAACGAAAAGCGAATTGAATGCGGGATGAAGTTTCAATATCGAGCTCAATGAGACAATCTTTACGTACCTGAGGTAAGTTGCTGCGACTTTCTAACTCAATTCGATAGTTATCGAATAACAAACTGACCTCACGCTCATCCGGAGACAATGTCGCTGCCACAGAGGCAAAGTCGCAACCACTGCCTTGCCAAGTCACACGATGAATACGCAACAAAGCCGCCTGAGCAGAGAGGCTCAGTAAGGATATCCATGCGACGATTAAAGAACTCCAAAATCTTTTTCGAAAAAAGGAGTTTATTATTTTGGAGTTTTCTCCAAGCATTAGTTGGTTAAACTGTCCGATGACCATAGCTTTTCTCCCTACAGGTGACTCAGTGTCACCGTCTGGCTTGTACGCAAGCCATCTGCCAAGTCTAGTGGTATCACTTTGTCCGCTGACCTTCTTGGTCGTGGGCCCTGAAATTTTTTCCCATCTCCCTTAACGCCTTGTGTCTGCGGCGAATTGAGATTCGAGTAGGGGCCGATGAGAATCCTCTCCCTACTTATCATCTGCCTTTTTACCAAAGCAACCGAGGCTCAACTAAAAACCCCGGATCAAGAAGTCCTTGCCGTGGATTTGCGTCTCGCTCAGGGGGTGCCAGCGGGGGATTTAGTAGACCCAAAAACGAGTTCCATTCTTTCTCCGGAATTCATTCTAGAACTCGAAAGACAAAATCAAAGCTCGTCTCATTTTAATCCCCTCCCAAATCGTTTGTGGAATCCCTCTGCCTCCCCATCTGTGAACGGGATATCAGAGCACGTTGTACAGTTCATAAAACACAGATAGGAGGACCTACCACTATTTTATTTTGCCCAAGTGCGCGGGGTCGACAACCCACTTAAAAGTTACCGACTAACTTTAACTCGTCGGGCATTTAATGCCACCTTACGCCACCAGCTTCTTCGAAAAATGGGTTACCAATTACCCACTTTACGTTACTATACAAAGCTTGTCGTTCAATTTCGAAATCTCGAGCAATTACAGGAATTCGAAGATAGAGCCCAACAACAACTGCTAGCAGATTTTGAATCTCGGCAATGGATTGCCGCCAAGGACACGAAAAGCTTAACTCTTACCTTAAGGCATGTGGTTCTCGAGGAGAGCCCTTCCGATTTTTATGACTTTCATTGGGGCTTAGGACCTAATCCATTAGATAGCTCACAGCGCGCTTTTTTAAATCGCTTGGGACGCCTGCGGGCGTGGAGAGCCTTGCTTGTCCCCTTCGTTCTTACAGAGATCCCTGAAAGCTGGAACCGTTTTCGTTCGCAAGCCGTTTCAGTGCTCGCCGGCCAAGCCTTATTTTATCATCCCAGCAGTCAGTCTTTTGTTCATACCACTCGAGCTGATTTGGAATGGGCACTAAGACAGATCGAAAACTCTCTTCCTTCGATAACCGATTGGCAAAAGCTGGTAAACACTTTGGGACTACCTCCCTCATTAGAGCAGCTTCTGGTAGCCAAATTACTTCATCGTTACCATCAACTACGAAGCGTTTTTTTAACTCATGAGTCCAGCCGCCTACCTAAACCGACCTTGGAGTTCAACAGTGCCGATGGCTTGGTCAAGAATGGACTTCTCACCTTTGAGACTTTACCTCAATACCCGATTCGCTTTACCCATGGGGACCGGGAATCTCCGGTGAGTCAAGAGGACCTTGTGACTTATTTCCAGATTCGCGGATGGAACAGTGCTCTGCAATCGGCCTTAAATCATTTCAACGAAAAACTTCAATTCCTCTCGATACAGAATGTTGTTGATCAACGCTTACAAACTATTCGTTCGCGTATAGAAGAGCACATTCGCACCAAGCCCAATGAACCCCTCTATCAAGAGGTAGAAGCCTGGGGCGGAGTCGTTAGCGGGATTAATGTTACCGGTTCCCGCTCGCTCATTGCTGGGAATTATCAAAACTCTCTGGCCACCATTCAACTCATCGATAATCTTGGAGCGAGTGTCAGCTTAGGTTACTTTGCTGCGATAGCCGGTATCGAAAACACAACACCTACGGGTCTAGCTCAAGTCAGGCTCGCTCGTGATTACACCTATATCAAGCCGCTTTTGTCGGTTGCCGAATCTAAAAAGATCCCCTGGAAAAATCTGTGGTTACCCAACACACTTTCTCCTATCAAAAAAGCCTTTGATAACCCGTCGACCGAAGCAAGCTGGAATGAACTCAAAGAGACCCTGCGCGAGAATGAGACTTTAATTGTTACTGATAGTATCACTTTAGGGGCTCAGGCGAGCGCCAGTGCCCGGATTGATATTTTAGCGGGGCTTTCTTTTATGAACTTTGCCAATCGCATCAGTCTGGGTTGGTTTGGGCAAAAGGCGGTCCTACGCCAAACACTCATAACGCGAACGAAAAATGGATTTATTGTGAATACTAGCACACAACTTCCTTCCTTACGCGGCATCAATTGGGATGCGCAGTGGTTTTTGAAATTTTGGGAAGCAGCTTATATCAAACAGCAAACTCAAATCCAGCAACAAACCTATGTCTTGGAAGAAGATCGTTTAGCCGACAACAAGCTAATGGCCTTGCAGGCTTTGAAGGCGGCTTATTTGCAAAACCAAACTCGCCCTTTGCGGGAGCACTTTTCTCATCTTCAGTTAAAAATACATCATCAATTAGACACACAAATATGGATGCAGCAACTTTTGGCCTATAAGATCCGTAACTTCAAAGAAACTCATCAACTGAGCCTTAAGCTTCCGCAACCCGAGGGCCGCTCAGAGCTTGATCCGAAACATGAAGAAATCAAAGTCTTTAGCTACCGCGAGGGTCAACTGTTGGGGCGAGACCTTTTGGGGTTTATCACTCAAGTCTTGCAATCTTGGATTGATTACAGAGCTCCGAGGAGCCGCATCAACGTTGTTCAAAGCGACTATACCAATCCTGCGCAAGTGCCGTTAGGACGTGCCGAGTGGCGACTCCTGCGCACGGAATATTTGGATGGGCCAGAGTTTATTAAGAAAGACCTGAGCATAACTCCTCTTCAGAAGCCCATGGTGAATATTTTAGAGCACAACTGGAGTGGTTGGCAGATGAGCCGAAAGGACTTTTTAAATTTGATGAATCGGATCACCGAACGTTTTCAAAGCAGGAAACACCAAATCATACCCTTTTTTGAGTCAGATCAATGGAATGCCACCCAGAGTATTCATTTCTATCGGGTTACGGCCTTTTTTAGTCTGTTACCCTCAGGGACGGAGCGTCTGATTCGATTTTACGACAGTGTAGAACCGCAGTGGACCCACCCTCCACGTTACAAAGGGCTGTCCCGCCTTTTTCAAAAATTATCTCAAGTGAGCTCCCATCAATACGATCCCCGTGAGCCCAGTTTTATTCAAAGATTGGCTCTAGCCTGGGGAGAAGGAGATTTAGAGCTGGGTTACTCGATTATGCGTAGTCAATGTGAATCCGAAAACCTAAACAAAGAAGGCCATGTCGCCACCGGGGTTTGGCGCTCGCAAGTGTTTTATGAGTGTTTGGAGTCGCGCGCACAAAAAGCCCTTGATCATTTGCAGAAGCTAAAAACAGCACAAAAAGATCCTATTGCTTATACCCGTTGGAGCGGAGAGGCTCTCCTCACGCTGCATGATATGTTACCGTGGCCTTTATTTTTGGATCTTTTTCAATCCGAAGATTACCTATTTTTTATTCGGGTTAATGGCTTTCGTAAAGGCGACGAAGACGGAGATCTTGAGTGGATCAGCAGCAGTTTTGGTAGCCCCAAGCAGGGAGCTGGGGCCGCTACCGGTTACCTACAGTGGTTAGCACAAGAGCTAGGGATTCCCGCATTTTTACTGGAAAAATCGCAAGGGGGATTTTAGGAGACTTTGGTTTTATGATTTTCTACAGCCGGAATGCTTGTTATTCCAAAGCTATTTTATGGATCACGTTTTTAAGTGGGCTTATCCCATGGGTGGGCCATTCAGCAACCCAGCCAACTGAGGCTCACCTTTTAATGCAGCATTGGATCAGTCAATCATGGGCCATCAACAATACAGGCCAGGACTTATCTTTTGACCTGGGTCCAGCCCGTCTCGTTCAGTTACCGGGAGTTAAAGGAAGTGATCTTAAACTGCCAGAAAGCATAAAGCGCTTCTATGCAAACGCTCTTAGGACTAAGAACTTCGCGCTCGAGGATTTCAATCAAAATCTCATTCAGGCTTGGACACAGGCTCTGAATGCGAAAGAGTTTAAGCCTGTTACTGTTGCGGTTTTTGATACCGGAATTGATAGCGATCACCCTCTGCTGCGGGATCACATAGCAACTAACGCCTCGGAATGTGGACAGTGGCAAGAATTCTTATCCTGCTTAGCGAGTCGGAAACTCAAAGACTGTCAACAAGAGTGGCTGGATCCAAAATACGATGTTGATAGGAACCAATATCCCCTCGACTGCCGGGGCTGGTCTTTTACCGATGGAAGAGTATCCAACGAGCTTTGGGGAAGTCCCGATACACGGGATACTCTGGGTCATGGCACTCATGTGGCGGGAATCATTCGTCTCATCAACCCTTGGGCCAAGTTGTTACCCATAAAGATCATTGGAGAAAAACCCAACGAACCCCTGCGGCCTTTTTCGATGGGGTTGCCAAGTGTATCTACTAGTAACACTAAGGAATCCTCTTCTTTTCGGCCTCGCGGTCTACCAGACTTTGTCGCGCTATCGATGCGCTATGCTGCGCTCAAAGGAGCTAAAATTTTTCACTTAAGCCTAGGATGGCCCCCCAGCTTTGATACTGAGTATTTTTTAAGCACTTTGAAGTGGGTGCAAAATCAAGGCATTTTGGTTATCGCCGCTGCGGGTAACGACAATACCGCCAGCGTTCTTTCTCCCTGTATTCACTCCGGTGTGATCTGTGTAGGTGCCACACGGAATGATGGATCCTTGGCTTATTTCAGCAACTTTGGTTTAGGAGTGGATACTGCCACTCCGGGTGTGAAGATTTTAAGCACTTGGCCTATGGCATTAACCCACAATTCAGCTCCTGCTCAGGGCCTGGCCTTCGCCAGTGGCACCTCACAGTCCGCCCCCTGGGTGAGTGGGATAGCCGCTTGGCTCATGGCCGCCTCTTACAGCTTAGAAAAAATCCGGGAACTCATCAGCACATCCTCCCAGCCGTTGAGGACTTCGTTAGCTCTACGAGGCGAGCCAAGCCCCCATCACGAATCGCCTATGCAGTCAAAGTTCATTCGCGGCGGTCATCTTTCGGTCACGTCATTGTTAAGCCAACAAAAACATTCAGCTTCCATTCCCCGTCTCGAGCTGGAAACAAAATCCCTCAGGCAAGTCATACCAGCAGGACAGAAGTTCGCCGAATGGTCGGTCGGGGCTAGGTTTTTTCACTCACAGGCGAAGGATTGGCAGTGTGAATGGGAGGCCCCTTATCAAAAATCTCTCACTAAAAATCTTCTCCTTTGTCAGTGGGATGAAAAGTCAAAACATTGGTTGATTCGTCTCCAGTGGGAACATTTACCAGTTTTAGATAGCCGCTTAATCCTCCTTTGGCGACTTCGGGATGAGCTGGCACAGCGAACCGGCTTCACGGAAAAAATCGGCTTGGATGTGGAGTTGTTCACCGAGATTAGTCCTTCTTCCTATCCTACAGGAAGCGAGGTTTTCTCGCTTCCTCTCAGTGGTAACATGGGTTCCCTCATCCCGGTAAGTTCACTTCCCGGAGATCCAAACGAAAAGGTATGTTCCAAAGCATTTATTTTCAAAGCACAGAGTGCTGCACCAAGCTTTAGCCTTTTACATTTACAGGGATGGCAATATGTTTCCTCTCCACTAGCCATCTCCGCGGCTTTGCAAAGGGAGCTTAGTTCTCAAGAGGTAAAAGATACTTGGTGTTTTTCACGCTCGGGAAAAATGTTTTTTATTTTGTTATTTGCGCCTAGTAACTATCGCTTAGAACCCTCTGAGGGAGCGAGATTTTTATTTTTCGACGAGCAAGGGCGGCTCGTTCACCAATACAGCTTCTTTTTTGAGCGCACCACATTGTCTGGCGAAATTTATTGGTTAAATAACGATGCGGAAAAACTCTGGCCCACACCTGTGTGGATTCAGACCGGGCAAGTAGATAGACCGGATCGCTTATGGGACCACTGGCGTTCTCGGGGAGAAAAAGAAAAAGTTTACGCACGACAGATTTTTTATTTAAGTCAATCCAATCAACTCCGCAGTCTGAGTTTGGATGAGAACTACCAACTTCAGGATCTTCAGTATTTCCATTCAAAATTGGGAGCTTGGTTAACCCAAAAAAACTCGAACTCTCTTTGCTGGTCCGGCTTAAGTAGACTGAACAACTCCACAGCGCGGGCCTCTTCTGGAGAAGTGGAATTACAGACTCCTCTTTGTGTCTATAGTCACTTGCCAGCGCAAGGCTTGGAAACCCTTCGTCGCAGTCGAGTCATCGATCTGGCCTCAGGCCTAAGCATACCGCTTTGGTATAGCTCACCTTTTCCTCATTCCTTCATACCCTTTTGGACTCTTGCTGGGGACATGAACTGGGCTACCACAACAAACCCGGAGGCACTTAAGTCAGAACGCTTGGAAACCCCTTGGAGTACCTTTGACTCCACCTTGGTAACTTTAGGCGGTATTCGTAAAAACAAAGAGCTACATCTCTACTCCATGACGAACTCTTGGCTTCAGTATCACGTGAACTCTCAAACGATAGCTTGGCGCTCTTTGGAACGGTTTAGTTTTTTCCCTAGCCAACTGTTTGTCGCCTTGCATTTCCCGGTGGTGGTGGAAAATGATGTCTTCTTATTCATTCCAGAGGGCAGCCGCTTAGGTGGTGTCAAATGGATTGGCCCATACTTTGCGGATGGTTCAAGCACTATGGAACTTTTGGCCCCAGTCCACTTGCGCTTTATGCCTGCATCAGGATGTCGCTCGCTGGATAATCCGCTTCACACGGCTGTTCGTGGCAATGGGCGTCAGACGGGCTTAGATTTTATTTGTGAGGATCGCTTGGTTCACGTACCTGTAACCAAGTTTATAAAGTAACAACCATAGACAGGGGGGAAATCATGCACAACGAAAAGAGAAACGGATGGATTCGCACAGGAGCCATTTGGGCCCTGACGGCACAATTGATGACCGGCTGTGGAGGCGGCGGCTCAGTGAGTGTGGGAATCGGTGTGGGAGTTGGTGGCGGCGGTGGAACTGCGCTTTATTATCCGTATGAAACGGTTTATGGGGATATTTGTGCTACGACTGAGCCAACACCTGGTTGCACTTTCGATCGTCGCACCGGCCAGCGTATCACAGTATCGCAGGACCCTCATTATGACCGTTATTTTGGTGCCAGCGATGATATGTGGTATGTAGAGTTTGATAATCGCGGGGTTGCTCGGGTTTATGACGAGGATGGACGCTTTCGTTACTATGCTGATGTATCCCAATTCGCAGGCTGGGTCGGCGGAACTTACATTGGAGTGGGAACTTCGGGTGCTTATTGGGAAGACATTCGAAACGGCACTTATTGGCTTGGCAAAAACGGTGTGTTGTACTCAGCTAACCTCCTTGAAAGAAACTTTGGTCAGGCCATCAATGAGGACGGTGCTAGTGAAGAAACGTCCACGAGTTTAGTGGCCACACGCTCAGCATCCAATCGCAAACTCGTAGCTAAAGCCGCTGAAAAACTGGCGTCTAAGTATCAAATGCCAATAGAGCGTGCCCGAGTCATTGCCTCCAGCCTGAATAGCTTTGCTGTAGCTGGTGTTGAGCGTGGCTTTGTGACATCAAAAGACGTGGATCAAACTTTCCGCGCTGTATTCGGAGTGCCTTTCCAATCTGCGCTGACCGCCATCAAAGACTTACAAAAAGGTGAAACGGCTGCTATCGCCGAACTCACTCAACAGTCTGCTCAATACTTAGGCTTAAAACCCCATCAAGCGAAGGAGTTTGTTAAAGACATGTATCGCTCCGCCTTGGCTGAGTACGGTTACAACATTGACGATGTAAATTGGTAGGCCTCGCAAAATCGATGAGCCTTGAAAAAGCCCAATTTGCGTAAGCACATTGGGCTTTTTTTTAATTGGTAGGCACTGATTAATTCTTTGACGCCTTGAAACGCAGACCAGTATTGGATTTTGCTTTACTCGGTAACACAATAATCGCCGGGATTTTGCTAAAATTCGTTCAAAAACCGGGAGAAACGGTGCGTCCTTAATGGTTAGCTCCCCGGGCTTTTTCTTTCACCCGGAGGCCTCTGCACCATGGATGGCCAAGGGCGAAAGCCCTTTGCAGCTGAGCCATGGATGGCGTGCCCCGGGTCGAAACGAAAAAGCCCGGGGAGAGAAAACCCGTAAAAAATGGATTATTCAGGAACTAGGAATAGGTGGACCTGACTCATTCATGATCTCACTGAAATTCACACCTGAATGGGTAACGCTCAAAAGGCCGCTTAGGAACTTTGAAAATGCACCCCAACATCATAAGGGTGCAAGCTTTCCATGTGGGTAACAGAACCTTGAAAGGCAGGGATAGCCAGCTGTTGCATGGTGACTACAAGCCGCCTGGCCGCATCTTCGGAAAACATGAGGTTCTGTGCATTAAGACGAGCAAAAGTTTGCTCATCGACTCGTTTAACCTTGTTTTGGCTTTCTGTTCCTAAGGCCTGACGAGTCTGGGCGATAAGCAGATTAATGGCCTCTTGATCGGACTCCACTTGATGTTGATTTTTCCACTGAGTCCATACGACCAAAGAGGGCCACTCTAGCTTGAGCTGAGCTGTGGAGCGCTGGGCGTGAGGGGTGGCATAGGGTCCTTGTTCGAGCCAATGGAGAACTTCAGAAACCGCCACTTGTTCTTGCCCGACAAAGCGTCGCAGAAACTCTTCTTTTTCCCATTGGCGACTCACAGCGGCCGATTGAGGACATGTACTGGAATAAGTGATGGAATATGCCAAAGTCAGTCGAGGCGAGGCTCTCTCCCCCTGCAACACGAGGGTGAGTGGGTAATAAAACTTTTGTAGTTTATGACTAGATAGAGTTTCTACTTCGACTTCCCACGGGGCGCGAAACTCCATACGAGCCGTCTTAGACAAGCCTTGTTGGCTTTCTATAACCTGCGTGTGAAAATCTAATAATCTCTCGATGGGATCCAACAAAGAGGAGTTTTCCACAAACTCTTCCACAAGCTCATAAAGCCTGGACATATGAATGCCCCGAGAGCCCTGTGGAGGCAGATTGACCCCAAGTTCAATCTCACCGATCTGAAAGTCACTGGTGGAAGACCACCGAAAAGGGAGGCGTAGGTTTTTTAAGCCTACCCAATCCAAGGACGAGAATGCTCCTGCATTCAGGCTCTTTTCAGAGCCGAAATGGGCAGATGATTGAGAGCTTTGCACATCAGGTAACTGAACCATCCCGGCTAGCTAACACGGTGTCAGAAGTGGTGTCAAATAAACGGCACGGCCCTTGCCAAGACCTAAGTTGAGGTTCGGCTTTGCGTAGCTTTCGCTACTTCAAACCACAAAGCCACAAAGAGGAATCTCTTTTCTCAAAGCCCTTCATCCCAAGCTCCCAGACAGAAGTCTAGGGGGGCTTTCGCCTGTTTGAGCTTCTATCAAAACAGTAACCTCCCCCCCCTCATCTATTTTCTTTCGCCCGGAGGCCTCTGCACCATGGATGGTCAAGGGCTTTAGCCCTTTGCAGCCTGAGCCATGGAGGGCGTGCCCCGGGCGAAAAAGAAAATAGACGAGGGTGAAGGAGTGATGGAATTTTTCAAGGCAACAAAACTTAGTTTGATGTCTGCAAGTCACAACCAAAGTCCGGAGACTAAACCCGCCCAAGGTCCTGTTACTCAGGGCTATGGTCTAGTTTTTTACCAAAGTCGCGTCTTAGCCCTTTAGTCCTGGCTCGACTTGACGAGTATCTAGGTGTCACCGGTCAGAAGGCGAGTCTAGACACCAGCCCCTGGTCGGGAAACAAGAATAACCCCAAAAAAAGGAGGACACCATGGGAATGAGAATTACCACCAACATCGCTAGCCTTAACGCACAACGTACCCTCACCCACTCACAACAAGCCATCCAAAAAAGCATGGCTCAACTGTCGTCAGGCTCACGCATTACCAAGGCCGCTGATGATGCCGCAGGGCTAGCTATCAGCGAGAACTTAAAATCGCAAGTGCGCTCTTTTGCCCAAGCCTCAAGAAACGCCAACGATGCCATCTCCATGGTGCAAGTGGCTGAAGGTGGCCTGGGGGAAATCTCTAACATCCTCACTCGTATGCGAGAGCTGGGAATCCAAGCCGCTAGTGATACTTTGGGTGACAAAGAACGCGCCTTCCTGGATCTCGAAGTGCAACAACTCAAAAGTGAGCTGCAACGGATTAGCCAAACCACCCGTTTTGGTAGCACCAATCTCCTGGATGGCACAGGAAAGACTTTCGATATTCAAGTGGGAATTTATAATAACGCCGAAGAAGATCGTATCAGCTTTGACGCTTCAGCCATCAAGGCTACCCTCGATGAACTTGGCATAGCCTCTGTCGCTTATGAATCCAAAGAAGGAGCGCAAGAGGCTTTACAAATCGTTGACGACGCCCAATCTAAAATTGCTGGATTCAGGGCTTACTTGGGAGCTTTGCAAAACCGCTTTCAATCCACCATTGATAACTTAGGTGTGCAACATGAAAACTTATCAGCAGCCAATTCACGTATTCGTGATGCTGACATTGCCGCTAGCACCGCTGAGGCTTCCCGTAACCAGATCCTGCTACAAGCCTCTACTTCAGTGCTAGCTCAAGCCAACCAACAACCCATGTTGGCCTTGAAAATGATGGGATAATTCCACTAACACCTCACCCAGCCCGGGTTTCTCCTTTTCCCCGGGCTGGGATTGTTTTTTAGAACAAAGGAGAAATCCTGTAAATCGTCGGTGTACCCCAACTTAACAAAGATGTGAGCTCTCGAATCAGGAACGACTCAAACTCCTTCTAAAGCTCCAATGAGTAATTGTCTGAAGTGTTACTATGGAGCCTCCTCAATTCAAGCCATTTCTGCTGCCAGCTAAACAATAAATTCAAAGCGGCCATGGGAGTGAGTTCATTGATGTTACCCTGCAAGGTTGGTAACACTTCTTGCGCGAAAAAATCCTCCTGCCAAGAGGCCTCTTGGCAGGAGTTAGCATCATTCTGCGCATCTAACTGGGTATTTGTATCAATAAAATCCCATAAGCTAGGCTGCTTCGAAGGCCCCGAGGAGCTTTCCCAAGTTTTTAACAAGGCTGTCGCCCGCTTGATAATCTTATCAGGGATTCCGGCCAGTTTGGCCACATGCAGACCATAGGATTTGCCCGCCGGGCCCTCACTGAGTCGGTGTAAAAACTCAAGCCCGGACTCTGTGATTTCGCGAATACGCATGTGGTAATTTTTTAGTTGCCCGGGGTAAGCCTGAGCGAGTTCACAAAGCTCGTGATAGTGAGTGGCAAATAAAATAAAGCCCCATTTTTTATTGAGAAAATACTCCACCAAAGCTTGCGCCAAGCTCATCCCATCGTAGGTACTCGTCCCACGCCCAATTTCGTCAAGAATCACCAAACTCCGTGGCCCATAGTGGTGAATCATTTGACTCGTTTCTTGCATCTCCACCATGAAGGTGGAAAGCCCCTCCGCAAATCGATCCGAGGCCCCGATTCTAGTAAACAAACCATCTAAAACAGGAAAAATCCCCTGAGCACAGGCCACCGGTAATCCAGCGTGCGCCAACAAGGCATGCAAAGCGACTTGTCGCATCAGGGTACTCTTTCCCGCCATATTGGGCCCTGTGAGTAACATCATTTCAGCCCCCCCCAAATGCACATCGTTCGCCACAAAACGCGAGCATCGTTTTTCCACCACGGGATGGCGACTCGACTCTAAGCGAATCTCCTCTCCCTCGGACCACTCGGGTAAGCTATAGGCTTCCTCTACCACTAAGCGCGCAGCTGCTATCGCAACATCCCAAGCCGCCACCTGCTGAGCTAGGCTCCTGATCGTGGAAGAAAAACTTAGCAAGCGATTCTTGAGTTGAAGAAAGATCTGATACTCCCTTTCGAAGCGTTCAGTCTCTGCCGCAAGGATTTTTCTCTCCAACTCAAGAAGCTCAGGAAAAGTAAAGCGCTCGGCTTGTGCCAGGGTTTGTTTCCGTTGGTAATCGGTCGGCACCTTGTCTTTATGTGTATGAGTGATTTCAACGTAATAACCAAAGACTTGATTGTAGCGTATTTTCAAAGATGAGATACCTGTTCGCGCTTTTTCTTTTTCCTCAAGCTCAAACAATTTTTGCTGAGCATGAGTGCTTAGCTCAATCCATTCATCCAACTCGGGGTCAACCCCCGTAGCGATCATGAAGCCCTGACGAATGCTCTGCGGCGGATCAGGTAACAAGGAGCGATCCAATTCCCTAGCCAGCTCGCGTAGCTTGGAGATATTCGATAGTTCTGCTATCCGTTCAGAGACTTGGCAAAGATCGTAGAGTTTGAAGGCGTAATCCAGACTCAGTAACAGCTGGCGCAGGTCCCTGGCGTGGGATTGTGCCTGACTCACCCGCGCCAAGCGACGCTCTAAATCCCCAATATGGCGCAAAATTTCCATGGCCTGCTCCGTCACACGCCAGTGAGTTACCCAGAAATGAATCTCCTTTTTTTGCGCCTCTAGCCACATACGATCCGTGGTGGGCCAAGCCAGTTGGTAACGCAGGCGCCTAGCCCCCATGGGGGTAAGAGTCTTATTGACCACCGCAAACAAACTATCCCCCCGCTCT
The DNA here is from genome assembly GCA_964655485.1 of uncultured Pseudobdellovibrionaceae bacterium. Taxonomy (GTDB): domain Bacteria; phylum Bdellovibrionota; class Bdellovibrionia; order Bdellovibrionales; family Bdellovibrionaceae; genus JANWYU01. The sequence continues at coordinate 17,556 of CAZZMS010000034.1, forward strand.
CCTGAGTAACTTTCAAAAACTTCTAGATGACGTAAAGCTTGTGGATTCATCTTCCACCGGGTCTGAAAACTTCGTTTGTGAAATGTCGGCCAATTAAGCTCGGTGTCGCTGGTCACTAAGCTTTTGACATACCGAAGTAACAAATCTCGGGCGGTCTCCTGGGCCTGTGAGCTGGCGGCTACCAAACTTAAAGGTTGCAAAAAGGCGAAGTTCCCAGCGTTCGCCTCGACTAATACCCACTCAGCAATCGGAAAATCTTGACTGACTTGCCTGATCTGCTCCGACGAAACCTTCTCAAAATAAAAGGCCTCACCAGTACTCGTATCCCACAGAGCTAACTCGCCCGCATGATAAGCAGCCATATAATGAGCTTTGGTTTGATCGAGGGTTTCAGGATCGAAAACCATCCCGGGAGTAAGAATCCGGGTAACACCTCGCTTGACTAAGCCTTTAGCCAGTGCGGGATCCTCGAGTTGATCGCAAATGGCCACCTTATAACCATGGCTGAGTAACTTATTCACTGGGCCGGCAATGGCATGATGAGGCAAACCACACATGGGGGTGTGATCCCCTTGTTTTTTATTCCGGTAAGTGAGAGTGAGTCCTAATAAGGGTGCTGCGAGTCTTGCATCATCGAAAAATAGCTCAAAAAAATCCCCCATGCGATAAAACAAAACTTTGTCGGGATGTTGCTTTTTGATATCCCAATACTGCTGCATCAGGGGGGTTAATTTTTCCATCGACCGCTTACTCCTTCGCCCAATCGGTTGTTTATCCCAACGAAAAGTTCGTATGAAAGCAAGAGGGGTCGTGCTATAACCCCGCGAGTCAGCTAGATTTTGAAGCATTCAGTCAGAGGCGAAAATTGACCTCTTTGAGCTCATGGCCTAAACAAGTTTGTCTTGAGTCCTTTAGGCCCTGTGGCGGAACTGGTAGACGCGTTGGACTCAAAATCCAATACCCGCAAGGGTGTGAGAGTTCGAGTCTCTCCGGGGCCACCAACAAGAGATAGACCCGTCGTACGGCTCTAACTATCAATAACAAAATCCCAACGGATACGAATGAGCCCATCTTCATCCACCATTCCTTGGGGCGGGTTACGAAAAGGGGCAGCCTCTTTCAAGGCTTGAAAAGCCGCTTTATCCAACTCATGAAAACCTGAAGCACCAAGGATTGTGACCTTCACCAGATCCCCTTTGGCATTCAGGGTGATCAAACAGCGTGTGACCAAAGCATGACTGGAGGCAATTCTTCGTCCTGAGCTGTAAATCCGCTGCAAGGCGCTGCGCACTTGCGGAGTCCAGTACTGACTGAGCTGTTGTCGCATCCTTTTGTAGAAGGTGTGATAAATAAACTCGCGAGTACTTAATAGAGTCTCAAGACCAGGATCGATATCCGGTAAATAATCCATCGTAGCACTAACCCCATCTCCTTCGCCCTGAGGTAACATATTGGCCGTATCCTCACCCTTTCCCTGCGCCGCTTGCCCTCGCCCCTGAGACTGGGGCTGGGTGGCCAGTTTGCGCTTGGCGGAGTCTCTCCGCGGTAAGGCCGTAGTCGCCAGTTCATCGGAATCAGGTGCAGGAACTTTACCCTCCGCAAGCTCTTTAGCCTCAGCCCCGGCTTGTTGTAACCATTGACTCTGCGGCTGAAAATTTTTCCACCCGGTTTGACTCCGATTTTTAAACTCTCCTACCTCCATGGCTTTTGTTTGTTTTTTTACGACCTGATTAGTCGCACTCAAAAAACGACTCTCTTCAGGCGTTTCGTTATTCAAAGATTTCTCTTCCTGTTCGACCACTTGTTGCTTGGGTAACACCGCTTGTGCGGATGCCTGGGGGCGTTCAGCCTTCTGCTGCTCTCGATTTTCACTTAGCGGATCCGCTGTAGCTGTATGCCACTCGACCTCGAGGAACTCTACAGTAGGCTCAGAGGGGTTCGTCCATTGTGTGGCTAGCCACCAAGTAAACAGGATGAAGCTAAGGTGTAGAGCTAGCGAAAGGAGAAGAAAGGATCGCCGCATACTCTATAGAGCGGCATTTTCGCCCTTAAGGTTAAGGCTAGTTTTACTTGCTCTAAGCTTTTTACTGTTTCAAACTAGACCTTATGCAGATTCGAGTGTGGTGCAAAACAGACAAAGGTCTAAAGCGAGATAATAATCAAGATTCCTACCTGCTTAGTGACACCTTGAATCTGTATATCGTAGCCGATGGTATGGGAGGCCACAGTGGGGGGGAAGTGGCCTCTCAAATGGCGGTCGTTAAGGCTCAAGAGACCATTCAATCTCTACTCTATAAGCCTGGCGCAAAAGCCCGTGATGTGATTCAAAAAGCTTATTGGGAGGCCAACAAAGCCATTTTTCACCGAGCGAATTACGAAAGCCCTGAACTCAACGGTATGGGAACCACCATGGTTATGGCCTTGGCTTTTAAGAATACCTTGTACATCGGAAACGTAGGAGACTCACGGGCTTATCTCTATCGACGACCCTACCTGTGGCAAATTACCGAAGATCACTCACTGCACAATGAACAAATTCGTGCAGGATTGGATCCTTCAAAAAGCCCTGTGGGTCGCAATGTCATTACCCGCAGTGTGGGATTCGAGGCCGAAGTTATTGCCGACGTGCTGGAACGCCCCCTGCAAGCCGGTGATTGTTACCTGCTTTGTTCCGATGGTCTTTCGAGCATGGTTTCCGATCAACAAATAAGTGAGATTATCAATCAACATCCGCATGACCAAGTCGTTGATCAGCTCTTACAAGCCGCACTCCGAGCCGGTGGACATGACAATGTCACGATCATGTGGATTGTCATTGAAGACGAAGGCCCTGTTCAATAACCTAAGCCTGATGAGAACGGATCCCCCATGAGCCAAGACGGTTTTTCCCTCATAATCCTCTACAAGAAAGATGCCCCAGCCAAGTATCTGCATCTTAGCGCCAGTCAGCTGGTGGTGGTCAGCAGCTTGATCGTCAGTGGTCTTTTACTCGTGGCTTGGGCCTTAACCCATGTTTTTCAATTCACTACCGCTCAACTTGAGACCAATCGGCTCAAGGAAGAAAATCAAAAACTGCGTAAAGAATTTCTCGCCATCGAAACTAAAGTACAAACTCTCGAGGAATACCTGTCGCGAGCAAGGACTTTTGTTACCAAACTAAAAACCATGACCGACATGAATAGCTTGGATACTTTGGGCCTTCAACCTGAACTGCAGTTTAACCTCCACTCAAATGCCTCCACTTTCGATAGTTTGGAGCTCCAAAGGAAAGACGCTGAGGAACTCGCCCCTTTGCAAATGCGCTCCCAACCCTACCTTGCCGAAATCTCTGTGCGCGTGGATAAAGCCTTGGAACAAACAAAATTACAGGAACAATCCATCACGGAACTTTGGCAACTGCTGGCGGACCGACAGAGTTTGCTGGCTTCGATGCCTTCAATTAAGCCCACCCGTGGTTGGCTAAGTAGCACTTTTGGCTACCGCCCCCACCCCATCACAGGGCGCACAACTTTTCATAATGTGATTGACCTAGCTGGCAACCTGGGCACCCCGGTCATTGCCCCTGCACAACGCGTGGTCAGTGTTGTGGTCTATGATGCTAGCTATGGGAAGGTGATTTAAATCGATCACGGTTAC
>CAZZMS010000035.1:0-9014 GCA_964655485.1 uncultured Pseudobdellovibrionaceae bacterium
TGGTTAGAGCAGCGGAATCATAATCCGCGGGTCGGGGGTTCAATTCCCTCCTCCACCACCAGCCCTGGCTCTTATTCATGACGCAGATCTCGCCCCAAACTTTGAAATTAAAAATCGGTCCTTATGAAGTGTTCGCTTTGCGCTGCGGTCAGTTCGGCTTGGACGGTGGGGCGATGTTTGGAACGGTTCCAAAAGTCTTGTGGCAAAAAAAGATTCCCGCCGATGAGCAGAACCGAATTCCCATGCAAACGCGAGTGCTCCTCCTAAAAAGTGAGCAGTATCTCGTTCTGGTGGATACCGGTAACGGTGGAGATTTTGAGGCCAAATACGGCCCTAAGCTCGGGTCTAAGTTTGCATCCATTTATAACATCAACTTGCAAACCCATCTTCTTCAGGCCTTGGCCGAACGGGGTTTTAAGCCCGAAGATGTCACCCATGTGATCCTGACCCACTTACATTTTGATCATGCCGGCGGGGCCACCCGACAAGATCCGCAATCTGGGCGGATCGTTCCAAGCTTTCCTAAAGCTCGCTATTTCGTTCAGCAAAGAAATCTAGAGACCGCCCTAAATCCTAACCGTCGGGAAAAAGCAAGTTACTTGGCCGCAAACATCCAACCCCTTCTTGATAGCCAGCAATTAGAACTTCTCACGGGCCCCACAGAAGAAGTGTTACCTCACGTTGCAGTCACACTGAGCGAGGGACACACGGCGGGTATGCAAGTGGTGTGGGTTCAAGACGGCAATAGCTGCCTACTTTACGGAGCAGACTTGATCCCCACCCATGCTCATGTGCGTCTGCCCTGGGTGATGGGCTACGACCTGCAACCACTAACCCTCATCGAAGAAAAAGAACAGGTCCTAAAAAGGCTCCTCAGTTTTTCCAGCTCTTACTTGTTCTTCGAACACGATCCTTACATGGATGCTGCACAGCTCATCTGGAAAGAAGAAGAAAAAGATTTCGACATCCAAACAGCTTATCTCTTATAAGCTGTGGATAAATCTGTGGATAACATAACAAACCGAGTTAATTATTGACAGGATCCTAACAAAATATCGCCAAAAACTGCGGATAACTTTTATTGTTTTTCTTAATCACATCAAGAATAGAATAATGCATAAGTTTTAAACCCGACTCATAGCCCCAGGAATTCACTTCTTCCTGAGCAAAGCCAAAATGATGGACCCCCATCTTTTGTGGGTCCGGATGAAATGTCCCATCCTCATGATCCAGATCTATAATCACATAAAGAGCTTTTTGACGGTTGGCTAACTTCTTGAGTAAAGCCCCTGGTTGACGCAGATGATGAAAAGCCATTTGAGAAAGCAGCAAATCAAAATGAGGAGCTATAAATTCGTCTGACTCAACGTCCACGTTTTGCACACGGACCTGAGGTTGGGGGAATTTGCGCTTCAAAACTTGTAGCATTTGCTCCGAGGCATCCACCCCCAAATAATCGCACGAGTCTGACATAAAGTGAGCCCCCAACAAACCTGTCCCACAACCAATTTCAAGAATGGAAGAGTAATTGCGCTCCAAATCCAGCGGCTTGAGAATCCGCTTGATACGTTCAGCGTGCTCTTTGGCCTTTTCGATTTTTTCGGGAGTATCCCAAAATTGAGCAGATTGATTGAAGTGAGAGCCTGATGCTTGAGACATAATGATTGACTTGGTGCCCCGGGCCAGACTTGAACTGGCACGCCCCATTGCTGGAAGCCCAGGATTTTAAGTCCTGTGCGTCTACCAATTTCGCCACCGGGGCTGAGACTCTAAAACTTACAAAATGAATCAAAAGTTTGTCTAATATTTTATCCCTTTTTGCACCGAGCCTAAGCCTTGTGATAATGCCGGCGATACAAACTCAAAACCACACTCATCATCTGGGACTCCTGACCGGAGCTTTGCCAAATAAACTGAAAGCCCAGAGCCTTCTTACGCTCATCATAGCGGACAGGTTTAAGACGAAAACGCTCACCCACCAATTCTGAGAACAAAAATTCGGCCCATAAGAAGTCATGATCAAGCATCTCCTGACTTTTTTCTTTATCCCACACTAAGGATATTCCGCTGGAACTCAAATCATAAATCATTACGTCTCTCTTAAGAAGCCGCCCATCACCAGCAAACAGATGGATCGCATAAGCGCGATCCGCCGGCAAACGCAGGCGAAACGAGGAACGTCTTTGCAATTGATAAAACTCGGTCAGTGGGACTCGCAACCGAAGCTCTTGCTTGGACAAGTGAGCATGAGTCCATTCCGTAGTGAAAAAATATTTATGACCTTCTAACGAAAAGGATCCTACTCCTGAGGTCTGCATACCGGCTTTCGCCAACAACTCGCCGCCTTCGACGAGTCTAGCTCGCACGTAAAAACCTCCCGTTTCTTCCCAAAATTGGCTTGGTAACAATTCCATGACCTCTTGCTCACCGGATGGCTTAAGGTAAAGTGCTCCCTGCTCTTCACAGGCTTTTTTTAGCAACTGGCCAATTTCGGCCTTTGACAGCACAGGAGAAAACACTCAAGCCTCCTTAAACTCCCTAGGGCCGAGGACGGTCCTCGATGACTTTATGATACAAACCCGTTAAAGCCTCAAGCACACGCCCCGGAGAGAACACTTGCTCCGCTTTTGTTTTAGCCGAACCACGAATAGCCTCAACGGCTAATTCTCCTCCCAGATAACGTAGTAACACGTCTTCTATCATCTTGGCATCTGAAGGTCTGACTAAAAAGCCGTCCACACCCGGCTCAATCACGTGCGCCATGGCCCCTAACTCGGAAGCCACCACTACTCGCCCTCGCCACAAAGCATAGGCCAGATAAAGCTCATTCCTTCGATAAATAGGACTCAAGTCCAAAATAATATCACTGAACTCAATCCACTGCACAACTTCGGCTTGTGGGCGATCGCCCAGCAAAAATGCACGGTTACCCAAAGCTCGATTAAGCACTTCAAACTCCACCATTTTATACAAAGGCCCGTTACCTAAAATCCCAAGAAAACAGTGATTTTTCTTTATGGCCACTTTCTCGAAAGCCTCAATGACACTTTGCCAATCGGCCTTATCCACCATATCTGTGAGTAAAAGAAAGAAGGCTGGTCGATCCGTCATAACGGGAACCCGCTCGGTAAGTTCCCTGCCAAAATCAGCAGGTAAGGCATCAAAGTGAGCGTCGTAAAAACCAAGCGCTTGCGGGATTAAAGCTATGCGGCGCTCTGGATACATATAGTAACGCTCAAGAAAAAATCTTTGCTCCGGAGAACTCACTACAACTGCATCACTTACGGACAAAATTTCGCGATCATGGGTAAGAAAAGTATAAAAAAAATAACTTAGTGATTTAATCAGAGTCGCTAATTGCGATCGAGCTGATGGCGAGGCCGAGTTAAGAATTCTGAACAAACCTTCTAGCTTCAACACGGCCACATCCGTCACCCAGCGTATATTTTTTTTCTTACGCAAGGGCAAAAACCAATCGACTTGGACATCGCTTAAAAAATGCAATACCGTGGGAATATCATCCTGCCACTTATCCAGAATAAATTGTGCGGCCTTTTGACTAAACTCCGCCTCCAAGGAAGATCCCAATGAACCAGCTTGTGAATCGAGCAAAAAATAGACCTTTGCCCCCGCTTTCTCAACTTCTTGCAGACCTAAGCGAGCTCGCCCTGCTAATACGAAAACCTCAAACCCTTGATCCGTAAGATGTTGAGTCAAAACCCACAGGGATTCCCGGTCCCCTAAAACTCCTTGCTTACGCCATGAGCTGAGAAGAAAAACAACCCGCATTAAACCTCTGTGGAAGTTTGATGACCTAGCATATGAAAAATTCGATCAATAACTTTTAAATTGGCTTCCGGAATAGGCCGCTTCAACAACTCTTCCGGCTCAATCCATTCGAGCTCCAAGTGATGTTTAGCACGCACTTCTCCCTTCCAGTAACTCACAACAAAAAAAAGAATCAAAATGTTCACATCTTTGTAAGTATGCGTGCGCACCATTTGCACAGGGCTTAGTTCAAGCACCTCAATCCCCAGCTCCTCGAACAACTCGCGTTTCAACGCCTCCTCGGCTTGTTCCCCTTTTTCAATTTTACCCCCAGGGAACTCCCATACTCCCTGCATAAAGCCATCAGGACGACGCCCCACGAGAATCTTGTTCCCTTTTTTGAGAATACCTGCCACGACGGGAATCCAATAAGGCCTTGCCGTTCGCGTTTTTTTGTTACTCGCTTCGGACTTGGCTGGAGCTGATGAGGGATTTTTATTTTTTTGCTGAGGACCCACGAAAATAGTGTGCCATATTTTTAGCAAAATAAAAGCCTTCAAAAGCTAAAACAGAATAGACTTGAAAAAGATCAGCTCCTAGCTCCGCACGAAGCTTGATATCTTCGTGCGTCATGATACCACCAGCACTCACGAGTACAAAAGATCTCCCTAACTCACGGCGAAATCTGGTAGCAATCTCCAAGGCTCGCACAGATAAAGAAGCCAGCGGTCGCCCAGAGACTCCACCTTCCTTGGGGAAGGGAACAAGGTTTCCAGGGCGTTGCAAAGTGGTGTTCGTAAGACTCACCCCCGCAAACCCCAAGCTAGCCGCTGATTCCAAAAGATGCCACAAGCTCTCCTCTTCCAGGTCGGGGGAGAGTTTTATCAGCACAGGCTGACGCAACCCAGACTTGTCGAAGTGTTCCGCCAGACTTTCGAGAAATGAGGAAGACTGCAAGTCTCTTAAACCTGAGGTATTGGGGCTTGAAATATTCACGACAAAAACATCCGCATGAGCTTGTAAGACTTTTGCTGCGGTCACATAGTCTGCCACGGCCTGATCGGAAGGGGTATCGCGATTTTTACCAATATTGATCCACAAGGGACCGAAGCACTCGGCTGGCGACAATTGTTCTAATCTAGATGCTACCCGATGTGCTCCCTCGCTAGGAAATCCCATTTTATTCCACAGGGCCTTGTTACTCCAATCGCGGTCCACAATACGCCCCGGGTTGGGCCCCTGAGGTCTGGGGGTTACTGTACCAATCTCCACAAAGCCAAATCCCAGCCGAAACAAGTGGGGCACTAAGTAAGCATTTTTGTCAAAACCTGCCGCAACCCCCAAAGGATTGGGATAACTCTGGCCCAGTAACACTTTTGAATGCCAACTCGGGGGGCGTTCTTCTCCTTTCAAGAAAGAAGCCCATTTCACAGCTAAAGGGGCCAAGCGATGCGCCAAAGATGGCGGCAATACACGCCAAAACGGATAAGCCATAAACGACATATCCCTTCAAATAAAGGGATCCTCACACCAAGCCGAGCATCCTCTTTGCTGCACTTAGCGCGGATATAAACCTCTGAGCAACATCGCTCGTTGTAAACGCTCTACCGAGGTAGCCAACGCCGCCTGCCGCAAATCCACTTTACGCTCTTGCGACATATCCCACACCCGATCAAAAGCTTTGATCAGAATGCTCTTAAGCTTGTTATTGATATCATCTTCATCCCAGAAAAAGGACATAATATCTTGCACCCACTCAAAGTAGGAGACCACCACTCCTCCGCCATTCGCAATGATGTCTGGAGCGATTTGCACCCCTCGCTCGGATAACATTTTGGAGGCCTCCAAAGTGATGGGCCCATTGGCACCTTCGGCAATAAACTTGGCTCGCACGTTCTTGGCGTTACCCTCGTGAATCACTCCTTCTAAGGCACAAGGTAGTAACACGTCTACATCCAAGGTTAAGAGGCTTTCGTTGGAGATCTCCTGCGCACCAGGGAAGCCCTTTAAGGTTTTATTCGCTTTGTAGTGCTCTAAAAGTTTAGGAATATGTAAGCCATCACCACAAAAAATCCCCCCAGCCACATCACTGACAGCAACGACTTTAGCCCCTCGCTCGAAGGCCGCCAAGGCCGCATGAGACCCGACGTTACCGAAACCTTGAATAGCGATAGTTTGCCCTGTGATTTCTTTTTTATTTTTCTGCAACAAACGCTCGGTAACATATATCACACCAAGGCCGGTGGAGCCCAAGCGCCCAAGCGAACCACCGATCTCCACAGGCTTTCCTGTGACCACACCGGGTTGAGCAAACCCTTGCTCTTGGGAATAAGTATCCATCATCCACGCCATGATCTGCCCGTCGGTTCCCACATCAGGAGCTGGAATATCCTTGGTGGGGCCGATGAAAGGGCCTAATTCTGAAGTAAATCGTCGAGTCAAACCCTGTTTTTCATTGCGGGATAATTTGCTGGGATCCACAGCTATTCCCCCTTTGCCACCTCCGTAGGGTAACCCTAAGACAGAGTTTTTGAGGGTCATCAAGGCGGCAAGGCCCACAACCTCACCAAGGGTAACATCCTGATGGTAACGAATACCCCCTTTGTAGGGCCCTAGGGTAGCATTGTACTGTACACGGTAACCGGCAAAAACTTTCACGGATTGATCGTCCATACGCACCGGCACACTCACAATAATTGTGCGCTTAGGCCGCTTCAGGCGTCCCACAATATTGGGATCAGCGTTGATCAAACGTGCTCCCTCATCAATCATTTTCAAAGCATTCACAAACAAAGGGTGATTGAGATATTCTTCATGCGGAGCAAACTTCACCTCTGACATAATTGGTCCTTTCTAAGAGTATTTGCTGTAGGTTATTCCTACTCTGACAATGTGGTCGAGCCCTCTTGCGCCTTGGCAAAAAGCTTTTCCATCGCGAACTATCTGTGGGTTCGCTTGACAGTCCCGCTCGGCCTCTTTTGAATAAAGGGATGATTAAAACCTTCAATGCTCCTCACGGTTGGGCGCAAAAAATCGAACACGTCTTATCACAAGCACCGAGTAAAAGTATTATTGTGCTTGGTGACATTGGGGTGGACGAATACATTACCGGGGAAGTCAAAAGAATCTCCCCTGAAGCCCCGGTCCCGGTCCTGGAAGCTGAACATCAAGAGCATCGCCTGGGGCTTGCTGCCAATGTGGCCTTAAATCTCAAAACCCTAGGAGCAGAGGCCACCCTCATCTCTACAGTGGGACAAGACGATGCCGGGCAGATCCTGTTTCACCTCCTACAAAACCACGGGATTTCCTCCTCCCATATTCTGGTAACCAAAGAACGACCTACCACTCGGAAAACACGGATGATGACCAAGCACCACCATCTACTCCGCGTGGATTTTGAGGACAAAACTCACTATTCGCCTCAGCTCACCACTTTTTTGCTTGAGTCCCTCCAAAAAAACTTAAACACCTGCCAAGCCGTCATCCTTCAAGACTACGGGAAGGGATTAGTCACTCCTAAACTCATGAAGGGTCTAGTGGACCTATGCAAACAACATAACAAACCTCTCTATGTGGATCCCTACCGCACCCATCGAGCGGAGTTTTACGCCGGTTGCACCCTGATCAAACCCAATTTTGATGAAACCTTGGCCTTACTTGGGGTGGACCCCACGGAACTTCATTCCGGCCAAGAAACCCCTGAGACCCTGGGTAAAACCTTGCTGCATAGGGCGGGCTGCGATCAGGTGGTCATGACCCGCGGCAAGGACGGTATGCTGATTTTTGATCAGGATCGTCAACCCATTCACGTACCCACTTACGCCCGCGAAGTTTTCGATGTGACTGGGGCAGGCGATACTGTGATTGCCACTCTAGCCTTGGGTCTTAGTAGTGGACTAAAACTCGAAGAGGCCTGTGTTATGGCTAATCAAGCAGCTGGCATCGTGGTGGGCAAGGTAGGTTGTGTCCCTTGTTACCGAGAGGAACTTCTCTCAGCCATCAAAGAAAGATTTTGTCCGTGATGGTTACTCGAAATAACACCTACCCATGCCTACATCTGCTGAAAGCGGTACGATCTCCCTGCGGTTCTGCACTCGGCCCTTTTCATTTTTTGGGTGTATTACTCACAGTCTTAGTCACTTTCTCTCTCATAAGCTGTGTTAGCACCCCTCAAAAATCGGAAAAGCCTAATCCTCAAGAGCCCCTGATCCGCTACTCACTCCAATTTCAGTACAAAGAAAAAGGACAAGTGCGTTTTGCAGGAGATGCCTTGTGGTGGAAACAAGGCGCTTGGGGACGCTGGGATATTTATGGAGCCTTTCGCGTTTTGGCTGGCCAAATCTACTACAACGACCAATCAATAATCCTATTAAATCATTTAGAAAAATATTATGTTGAACTTAATACTCAAGACACTTGGCGATGGCGCGGGGAAATCTTTAGCCCTTCAGAACTTCTGACTCTGCTGTCTCGCAACCAAGCCACGGGGTGGACCTGCGCTTCCCACTCAAACGGAAAAGAGTGTCGTAAAGGAGATATCCGGGTTAGCTGGGTGAATCAAAATCAAATGTATATCAGTAGCTCGGGTTACTCACTTGAGCTCACTCAAAGGCAAGAACAAAGCCTCTTTTGGGCAGAACATCCGGACTGGTATAAAGTCCAGATTCCCAGACATTATCCACGCAAGCAGCCCTGATTCTATTCATTCCCCCCTCGCTTGAGGGCAAGACCATTCTTTCTCCCATCCTTTAGTAAGGTTTTTTAACCGAGTGGTTGTAGGCCATTTGTCCCCAAGCGTAGGATAAGAGAGTGAAACCCACCAAGCGGCAGAAGGAGTCTCGCGTGCTAGGATGGATTCTAGTTTCGATTGTACTGAATCTCATTTTGTTAGCCTTATTCGTTGTATTACTTAAGCGTTACCAGGCCATAACTGGGGAAGAGGGACGTTTGAAACATGGCTTACAAATTCTCACAAGTAAAATTGCTGTCCTAGAGGATTTGAGCCATAACGTGGATGAGCAAGCCCAACACCTGTTTCGTATTCTCGATCAAAAAACCAAACAAATTGAATCTCTTGTTACCATGACAGAACAAAAGCTCAGTGAAATGCGCAAGCAAGCCGAGCTACTAGAAAGCGACCCGGAGGAGTTACAAGAAAGACAAAATGCTGTAAAGCTGACTCGAGCGGCCCTCTTGGCGAACAAAGGATATACACCAAAGCAACTCGCCGATATGACAGGCTTAGG